>NZ_JBITGL010000006.1:0-525043 GCF_044456985.1 Nonomuraea sp. NPDC050663 | reverse complement strand
GGCCCGGGGGGGGGGCGGGGGCGTGGGCGGGGGGGGGGGGGGGGCGCCCCCCCGGCCCGGGGGGGGCCCCCCCCCCCGACGCCCCCCCCCGCCCCCCCCCCCCCCCCGCGGGGGGGCGCCCCCCGTCCGTCTTGCCAGGGCTCGTTCAGGTCACACCGATAAGGTGGCGGCATGATCGATACGCTCCGTAGCCGCTGGTTGCGCTGGGAAGTCATCGTTCCTCCACTGGCTCTGCTGGTGCTGGCCCTGACATACGGCGCCGAGCAGAACGGAGTGCTGACGACGATCGACGCGGTGGCGCTCATCGCCGCCGTGGTGGTGGCCGTGCACCACGCCGAGGTGGTGGCGCACCGGGTGGGCGAGCCGTTCGGCACGCTGATCCTGGCCATCGCGGTGACGGTCATCGAGGTCGGGCTGATCCTGATGCTGATGACCAGCGGCGGCGGCGACACCAGCGCGCTGGCGCGCGACACGGTCTTCGCCGCCTTCATGATCGTCTGCAACGGCGTGGTCGGCCTGTGCCTGCTGGTCGGCGGATTGCGCCACCGGGTGGTCGAGTTCAAGGTCGAGGGCGTGACCGCGACGCTGGCCACCCTGTCGGCGGTGGCCACGCTGTCCCTGGTGCTGCCCGCCTTCACCACCAGCTCGCCCGGCCCCACCTTCTCCGGGCCGCAGCTCGCCTTCGCCGGCGTCGCCTCGCTGGTGTTGTACGGCGTGTTCGTGGTCATGCAGACCGTACGGCACCGCGACTACTTCTTGCCGCCCGGCCACGGGGAGGCGGAGGAGGACCACGCCGAGCCCCCGTCGGCGCGGCGCGCCTGGGGCAGCCTGGCGCTGCTGCTGGTCAGCCTCGTCTGCGTGGTCGGCCTGGCCAAGACCGTCTCCCCGGCGATCGAGGGCGCGGTGGCCGCCATCGGCGCGCCCGCCTCGGTGGTCGGCGTGGTGATCGCCCTCCTGGTGTTGTCGCCCGAGACCGTGGCGGCCGTGCGCGCCGCCAAGCGCAACCGCGTGCAGACCAGCTTCAACCTGGCGCTCGGCTCGGCGCTGGCCAGCATCGGGCTGACCATCCCGGCGATCGCGGTGGCCTCGATCTGGCTGGACGGGCCGCTCACCCTGGGCCTGGGCGGCAAGGAGATGGTGATGCTCGCGCTGACGGTCGTGGTGACCACGCTGACCGTGGCTCCCGGCCGGGCCACGCTCATGCAGGGAACGGTCCATCTGACCATTTTCGGAGCGTTCCTGTTCCTCGCCCTCACACCGTGAGGTCGGTCACACAGGTCACGATTAACACCGCGTTCACATTCGGGCAAAACCCGGGAAACGGCACGCTGGTTGTCTTCGGCGTGGCACGTAACACGCTGAAGGAGAGCTCCGTGAGCTACAAGGCTGAATACATCTGGATTGACGGCACCGAGCCCACGGCGCTGCTCCGGTCGAAGACGAAGATCGTGGCCGACGGCGAGCAGCCGCCGGTGTGGGGCTTCGACGGTTCCAGCACCAACCAGGCCGAGGGCCACGCCTCCGACCGCGTGCTCCGCCCCGCCTTCGTCTGCCCCGACCCGATCCGCGGCGGCGACAACGTGCTGGTGCTGTGCGAGGTCGAGGAGATCGACGGCAACCCGCACCCCAGCAACACCCGCGCCCTGGCCCGCGAGGTCGCCGAGCGCTACGCCGAGCAGGAGTCCTGGTTCGGCATCGAGCAGGAGTACACCTTCTTCAAGGGCTCGCGCCCGCTGGGCTTCCCCGAGGGCGGCTTCCCCGCCCCGCAGGGCCCGTACTACTGCGGCGTCGGCGCCGACGTCATCTTCGGCCGTGAGATCGTCGAGCTGCACATGGACCGCTGCCTGGCCGCCGGCCTGAAGCTGTCCGGCATCAACGCCGAGGTCATGCCCGGCCAGTGGGAGTTCCAGATCGGCCCGGCCACCACCCTCGAGGTCGCCGACCACCTGTGGGTGGCCCGCTGGCTCCTCTACCGCACCGCCGAGGAGTTCGGCGTGGAGGCCACCCTCGACGCCAAGCCCGCCCGTGGCGACTGGAACGGCGCCGGCGCGCACACCAACTTCTCCACCAAGGCGATGCGCGAGAACTACGACGCCATCATCGTGGCCTGCGAGTCGCTGGGCGAGAACGACAAGCCGATCGAGCACGTCACGCAGTACGGCGCCGGCATCGAGTCCCGCCTCACCGGCCACCACGAGACCGCCCCGTGGAACAAGTACTCCTACGGCGTCTCCAACCGCGGCGCCTCGGTCCGCATCCCGTGGCAGGTCGAGGTCGACCGCAAGGGCTACATCGAGGACCGTCGCCCGAACGCCAACGTCGACCCGTACGTGGTGACCCGCCTCCTGGTCGACACCTGCTGCGCGGCCCTGGAGAAGGCCGGCCTGGTCTAGAACCGTTCTCGGTCTGAAACGCCCTCACCTTCCGGTGGGGGCGTTTTCTGCGTTAGCGTGCCTCATGGCGAACCCTCTGTTCCGTGACTTACAGGGGCAGGACGCCTATGCGGTCCTCGACGTCGCGACCGACAGCGACGTCGCCGCCATCAAGCAGGCGCACCGCCGCCTCATCCTGGCCTGGCATCCCGACAAGCACCGCGACAGCGAGCGGCTGGAGCAGGCCGAGCAGATCACCCGGCTGGCCAATCTGGCCCTGCGGATCCTGCTGAACTTCCGCGACGACTACAACCGCCACCTCGGCCTCGAACGCCGCCCTCACATCCCGCCCGAGTGGCGCTCGCCCTGGGACAACCCGCCCCCTCCCCGCTCCGGGCCCTCCAAGCCGCCGCCTCCCGCCGACCCGCCGCAACCTCCGCCGCAGCCCCGGCAAGAACCCCGGCCGGAGCCGGAGACGTGGTGGCAGCAGCCCCCGCCGGCCCGGCGGCGTTACAGCGACCTGGTGCGCGGCCTGCGCGTGCTGGCCGCCTTCGGCTTCGTGGCCGCCCTGATCTTCCTGGCCCCGCATGCCGGCCGGCTGATCCTGCGCATCACCACCCAGGTCGGCGCGCCCATCCCCGAGTCCATGGGCGGCCAGTGGATCGGCGCCGGCGTGACCTCCTCGGGCGAGCAGTACGTGGTGCGCCTGTCGCTGACCCCGGGCTACTCCAGCGGGAGCGCCACCTACCCGCTGCGGTC
Source organism: Nonomuraea sp. NPDC050663 (assembly GCF_044456985.1). Lineage (NCBI taxonomy): Bacteria > Bacillati > Actinomycetota > Actinomycetes > Streptosporangiales > Streptosporangiaceae > Nonomuraea > Nonomuraea sp. NPDC050663. Next base: position 521,912 of record NZ_JBITGL010000006.1, on the reverse strand, counting down.
GTGCACCGCCGTCCTGACCCCGGTCTCGGCCGAGGGGCAGACCGTGACCGTCGAACAGCAGGCGCCCAGCGGATGCACCACCGCGACCGCCCTGCTGCGCCCCGGCGCCGGCGGTCTCGACCTCGTCACCGGCGACCAGGTCACCGCGTTGCGCCCCGACCGGCCCGTCACCGCGCGCGGCTGGTGGGTCGGTCACACGCTCGACATCCACGTCGACAACCGCGTCGTACGGCGGGGCGGAACGGTCTGCCCGATGACGCCCATCGGGCCCGACACCTTCGCCGTGGGCGGCACCACCTGCCCCGACAACGGCGTCTGGCAGGTCGGCTCCGACCGCGCCACCTTCCGCGACACCCGCGGCCAGACCCTCAGCGAACCGTTGTGGCCCGCCTAGACCAGCCGTGACTCGTACACCCGCCTGGCCTCCGACAACGTCGCCAGCCTGCCAGGGGCGACGCGGTCCCTGATCAGCTCCTCCAGCAGGTCCAGCCACTGCAGGCAGAAGGTGACGTCCTCCTCGCGCGCCACCCGGCGGTGCTCCACGTCGAGGTAGACCGGGCTGGTGTGGGCGCGCACGAGGCCCTCGCCCTCCGCCACCGCCACCACGTAGGTGGGCCAGACGACCGGCATGTCGGCGCTCACCTCGTGGCCGGAGCCCGAGACCAGCTCGCCGTCGGCCGTCAGGACGCGGATGCGCTCGGCCTGCGGGCCGATCAGGCGGGCGGTCACCCGCACGGGTTCGCCGGGTGTCAGGTCGAGCGTGGAGCCCGGTCCGCGGCCGTTGACCTCCAGCTCCAGGAAGGGGCCGGTGGTGGCGAACGTGCGGCCGCGCCGTACCGCCTCCGCGTACGACTCGGCGGTCAGCGGCCCGTCGACGTGCGCGTAGGTGCGCTCGCGGCCGATCGGACCCAGCCGGTGGGCGGTGCCCGCGACCGCGGCGATGCGGTTGCCCGCGCCCACCAGCCGCCGGTAGGCCCGCGCCGAGGCGATCACCGAGGAGAAGCTGTCGACCAGGCCGAGCGCGGCGTCGACGACAGCCATGCGCGAATCGTGGCCGGGATCGCCCGACCTGAGCAGCTGCTGCGGCGTCTCGACCGGACCGCCGAAGGCGTTGGCGTAGCCGATCAGGGCGCCGCGCTCGCGCAGCCGCCGCAGGGCGTCGGTCGTCGGCGGCCAGTCGTCGAACTCCTGCGTGCTGGTCGCCAGGCCCACCCGCGCCACATGCGTCTCGTCGGACCAGGGCAGGTTGCGTCCCGCCCAGTCGCCGCTCTCGGCGTCCTGCGGGAGCAGGTTGACGACGTGCAGGTCCTCGCCGTGCTGTGAGGCGGCCACCCACTGGGTGGGCCGGTTGAAGCAGACGTTCAGGTCACCGCCGTACCAGCCCATGGCCGCGGCGTCGTAGAGCCTCGCGGGGGAGAGCTCCACCAGCGTCTCCCCGTCGCCGGGGACGAGCGTGGTCTGCGCGAAGCCGTACTCCATGCCCCGCGCCGCCCGCACGGTCAGCCGCCGCGCCGGGACCCGCAGGACGACGTCGTCGCCGTGGAAGTACGGCAGGCCGTCGAGATCGCGCGCCGGTGACGCGCCCGATGGATACCAGCCCTTGCCGTCGTCGGTCCACACACTCCAGCGGCAGGGGAAGCCGGCCCTGAGACGGATGGTCGCTAACGAGACATCAGTGCGCATCGGTATCTCCCCGTAGTCGACGGTGCGCACATAGTGACACGCGCGTCACCCGCCGGGAAGCCCCGTGCTTCCCGGCGGGGTGGAGATTCTTACCATCCGGGTGTCGTTTTGTTAGATCCGGAACTCCAGATCGGGCGTGATGTCGGCGACGTCCATCTGCGCCTTCTGCAGGCGGCCCGAATGATCCCAGTTCATCGCCTGCCAGCGGGTGAACTGGTCGAGCACCCAGATGCCCGACTGGCGGCTGCCGTTGCCCGACTTGCCGTTGCCGCCGAACGGCAGGTGCGCCTCGGCGCCGCTGGTGGAGTTGTTGACGCTGACCATGCCCGCCGAGACACCCTCGCGGAAGCGGAAGGCGGCCTGCGGGTCGGTGGTGTAGATGGAGCTGGACAGGCCGTAACCGGGCCGGTTGGCCAGCTCGATCGCCTCGTCGAGCGTGGTGAACGTCGTCACACCGACGATCGGGCCGAACGTCTCCTCCAGGAAGATGCGGTCGTCGGGCCTGACGTTGTCGACCACGACCGGGTGGTAGTACAGGCCGTGCGCGCCGTCGAACTCGTGGCGCGGGTTGTCGGCCGTGATCCGCCCCGTCGGCCCCGAGACCTCGTGGTGGGGCTGGATCCAGGTGAGGAACTCCTCGTAGCGGTCGGCGAACTTCTGGTCGAGCAGCGGGCCCGCCAGCACGTCCTTGGCCGGGTCGCCGATCTTGGCGTTCTGCACGGCACGCGAGAACCGCTCGGCGAACTCCTCGTGCACGTCCTTGTGCACGATCAGCGTGCCCAGGCTCGTGCAGCGCTGCCCGGCCGTACCGAAGCCGGAGAACAGCGCGCCCTCCACCGCCAGGTCCAGATCGGCGTCCGGCATGATCACCATCGGGTTCTTGCCGCCGAGCTCCAGGCACGGCGACTGCAGGTGACGCCCGCACAGCTCGCCGATCTTGCGCCCCACCTCGGAGGAACCCGTGAACCCGACCTTCTGCACGGTGCCCTCGGTCAGGGCCCTCTCGAGCCCCTCGAAGGTCTCCTTGCCGTCGGCAAAGACGATGTTGAGCACGCCCTCGGGCAGCCCCGCCTTCACGAACAGCTGGTACATCGCGAACGCGCTGGCCGCGGAGTACTCGGCGGGCTTCCACACGATCGCGTTGCCGGTGACCAGCGCCGGGACCAGGTACCAGCTCGGCACCGCCACGGGGAAGTTGCCCGCCGTGATGACCGCCGCCACGCCGACCGGGTTGCGGAAGGTGAACAGGTTCTTGTCGGGCATCTCGCTCGGCACCGTCTGGCCGTAGAGCCTGCGGCCCTCGCCCAGGAAGAAGTCGCAGGTGTCGACGATCTCGCGCACCTCGCCCAGCGCCTCGGCGTACGGCTTGCCGATCTCCTTGGTGACGAGCCTGGCCAGGGCCTCGGCGTTCGCCTCGACCAGCCGGCCGATGCTCGCGATCACCCGGCCCCTGACCGGTGCGGGAACCCTGGCCCACTCCCGCTGGGCCTCCTTCGCCGTACGGCAGGCGGCGGCGAAGGTGTCGGCGTCGGCCAGGCCCACCTGGGCGACGGTCTCGCTGAGCTGGGCCGGATTGGTCGAGGCGTAGGTGCCTGTGCTGGGGGCGTCCTTGCCCCCGACGACGGAGACGATGTGCCGAGTCATGGACCTATGACATCACTCCAACGAAAAGTCTGCGAAGTCGAATCCCGGTGAGACGACACAACTCGCGAGAACCTCCTGGTTCGCCGCAGGTTTTGCGGATTGGGTGACTCCGGCGGGGACGAGCGCCTGGGGGCTGTTCCCGTCCAGGGTGACGGTCCGGTCGCCGATGGTCAGGTGCAGGGGGCCGCCCCTGTGCCAGAGCCAGAGCTCGTCGGAGCGCACGGTGTGGGGGGCCGACCGTTCGCCGGGCATGAGGAGGAAGTAGATGGCGGTGGCGCTCGACCGCTTGCCGCCGTGGGCCTCGACGGTGTGGCTGGAGCGGTAGGTCTCGCGGTACCAGCCGCCTTCGGGATGGGGGAGCAGGTCGAGGGCTTCGGCGAGGGGTGGACGAGTCGTCCCGATATCCGACATATCAGGAATGATCCCATTCGGATTCGCCGATCTGGGCGGCGTTCGCGGGGGTCAGGTTGTCGGTCGGCGTGGATAGTGTTTCCCAGTGATCCAACGGTGGAGCCGTGATCAGGTCCTCGCTCTCGCCCCCGACGCCTCGTCCCGCACGGCCGCCCAGGGGGTGGCCTCGCCTGCCAAGTGGATGTTGCGTGGCGTCAGCGACGACATCGTCTTCGGCACCTGCCGGGGGAGCGGCGCGCGGCCTTACCACACGTGCGTCGATCTCGACGAGCCCGCCTACCTGTGCAGCTGCCCCAGCAGGAAGGTGCCGTGCAAGCACGTGCTCGGGCTGTTGCTGCTGTGGTCGGGCGAGGGGCTGCCCGAGGTGCCGTTACCCGCGTGGGCGGCCGAGTGGGTGGGGCAGCGCTTCGCGCGTGCCGAGGCCCGTGCGGCGCGCCTCGACTTCGGATCCGGCGTGGAGGTCTCCGGCTCCGGGGGCGCCGACGTCGTGGCGCCCGTCGCTTCCGGGGGCCGGGGTCCCGGCCCGGCGGGCGTCGTCGAGAGCGCGCGGCAGGCGCGGGTGGCCATCGGGCTCACCGACCTGGAGCGGTGGCTGGCCGACCAGGTGCGCCAGGGGCTGGCGGCCGCCGATCCCGACGACTGGCACGGGCTGTCCAAGCGCCTCGTCGACGCCCAGGCGCCCGGAGCGGCCGGCATCGCGGGGCGGCTCGCCCACGTGCTCGGCCGCGACGGCTGGCCCTCGCGGCTGCTGGCCGAATACGCCCTGCTCCACCTGCTCGTCGTGGCCTACCGGCGCCGCGACGAGCTGCCCGCCGACCTGGCCAGGACCGTCATGCAGCGAGTGGGCTTCACCGTCAACCGCGACGTGGTGCTGGCAGGTCCGAGGGTGCGCGACGTGTGGGACGTGCTCGGGCGGCGCGACGAGGAGCTCGACCGGGTGTCGGCGCGCCGGGTGTGGCTGCGCGGGCGCGACACCGGGCGTGCGGCGATGGTCCTGACCTTCGCGCCGCCCGGGCAGGCGCCCGACGCGTCGTTCGTGCCGGGCACGGCCATCGACGCCGAGCTGGCCTTCTACCCCGGCGCCTCCCCGGTGCGCGCCATCCTCGCCCACCGGCACAGCCCGCTGGGAGGCCTGCCCGTGGAGGTGGGCCAGGCGCTGTCAGCCGTGCCTCCCGCCCTCACCGCTGACGAGGCGCTGGCCGAGGTGGCAGGGGCGCTGGCGGGCGATCCGTGGATCGACTCCTGGCCGCTGGTGCTCGCCGGCGTCGTCCCGGAGGCCGGCCACGTCTCCGGGCTGCCGTGGCATCCGGCCGAGCCGGTCCCCTGGCGGCTGATCGCCGTCTCGGGCGGCCATCCGGTGACCGTGGCCGTGGAATGGACTCCCGACGGGCTGCGGCCCCTGTCGGCCTGGGACGACGACGGGCGGGTGGTGTTGCTGTGACCCCATGGGAGGAGCTCGTGTCGGCCGCGCTCGTCGGCACCGACCGCCGGCCGTACTCCGGAGACCTGCTGGCCGACGCGGCCGTCGAGGTCGTACGGCAACGCGCGGGCCGCAGACCCGGCCCACGTCCGGAAGGCCGGGCGGCGCCGCAGGAGAGCCAGGAGAAGGTCGGCCGGGCGGCGGCCGACCGGCTGGCGGCGATCCTGGCGGGCGAGCACCCCAGGCTGCTGCCCGAGTGGCTGGAGCTGGCCGCGGCCGGCGGCCGGCGGGTCCCGCCGCACCAGCTGCCCGAGCTGCTCGACAAGGGCCAGCGCGACCGCTCGATCCGCGAGCACCTCGGCGTCCTGGCCGGACAGCGCGGCCGGTGGCTGGCCGGGCGCAACCCCGCCTGGGCCTACCTGCTCGAAGAGCCCACCGGGGAGGCCTGGGAGCTGGGCGGCAGCGCCGACCGCCGGGCCCATCTGAAGGCGCTGCGCGCGGCCGACCCCGGCGAGGCCAGGCGACTCCTGGAGAGCACCTGGGAGCAGGAGACGCCCGACGACAGGGCGGCCTTCCTTGAGCTGTTCGACACCGGGCTGTCGCTCGCCGACGAGCCGTTCCTGGAGGCGGCGCTCGACGACCGCAGGCGCGAGGTGCGCCAGCAGGCCGCCAACCTCCTGGCGAAGCTGCCCGGCTCGGCGCTGGCCGCCCGCATGGCCGAGCGGGTGCGGCAGTGCGTGACCGTGGGCCGCAGCGAGATCGTCGTGATCCCGCCGCTGGAGTGCGACCGGGTGATGGAGCGCGACGGCGTGCGCGCCAAGCCGCCCGCGGGCACCGGCGAGCGGGCGTGGTGGATGCAGCAGCTCATCGCCAGGGCGCCGCTGTCGATCTGGACCCACCCGCCCGAGGAGATCGTCGCCAAGAGGATCTCCGACTGGGAGACGGAGGTGCGGCTCGGCTGGGTGCGCGCGGCGATCCTGCAGCGCGACCCGGCCTGGGCGCGGGCGATGTTCGCGTGGGACCCGATCGCCGACCTGCTCGTCGCGCTGCCGCCGCTGGAGCAGCAGGCCCTGGCGGCCGCCTTCGCCGAGCGCCACGATCTCGACAACCAGCTGATCATGGTTCTGGGCGGGGTCGCGCCGCCCTGGCAGGCCGGGCTGGCGGTAGCCGTACTGAACAAGATCGTCAAAACCGCGACGCTGCAACCGTGGAACCTGGGCGAGCTGTCCAGGATCGCCGCCGAGCGCATCGACCCCGCCCTGCACGAGGTGGCGGCGGGAGTCCCCGAGGTCGCGGGCGTGCTGCGCTTCCGCGCGAAGATGAGGGAGGAGCTGTCATGAGCACCGTGTTGCGTCCGCACGCGGAGGATCTGTACTCCGAGGAGCTGGCGCTGCTGGCCAAGGACGACGACCGGGTGCGGCCTCCCGGATGGCGCCTGTCGCCGTGGGCCGTCACGACCTACCTCCTGGGCGACGGTGAGCGCATCACGCCGAAGTACGTGGGCGCGCGCCGCATCGTGGAGGTGGCCGTCGCCACGCTGGCCACCGACCGGGCGCTGCTGCTGCTCGGCGTGCCCGGCACGGCCAAGACGTGGTTGTCGGAGCACCTGGCCGCCGCGATCAGCGGCGACTCGACGCTGCTGGTGCAGGGCACGGCGGGCACCCCTGAGGAGGCGATCCGCTACGGCTGGAACTACGCCCGCCTGCTGGCCGAGGGGCCCTCGCGCGAGGCGATGACGCCGAGTCCGGTCATGCGCGCCATGGCCGAGGGGCGCATCGCGCGCGTGGAGGAGCTGACGCGCATGCCCTCCGACGTGCAGGACGCGCTCATCACCGTGCTGTCGGAGAAGACGCTGCCCGTGCCCGAGCTCGGGCTGGAGGTGCAGGCGCAGCGCGGCTTCAACCTCATCGCCACGGCCAACGACCGCGACCGCGGCGTCAACGAGCTGTCGTCCGCGCTGCGGCGGCGGTTCAACACCGTCGTGCTGCCCGTGCCCGCGAGCGCCGAGGAGGAGGTCGCCATCGTCGCGCGGCGCGTGGGCGAGCTCGGCGCCGCCCTGCAGCTGCCCGAGACCTCCACCGGGCTGGCCGAGATCCGGCGCGTGGTGACGGTCTTCCGCGAGCTGCGCAACGGGCTGACCGAAGACGGGCGCACCAAGCTCAAGTCGCCCAGCGCCACCCTGTCGACGGCCGAGGCGATCTCCGTGGTGACCAGCGGCATCGCGCTCGCCGCGCACTTCGGCGACGGCGTGCTGCGGGCCTCCGACGTGGCCGCCGGGATCGTGGGCGCGGTCGTGCAGGAGCCGGTCTCCGACCGGGTGGCGTGGAGGGAGTACGTGGAGACGGTCGTGCGCGAGCGGGCCGAATGGCGCGACTTCTACCGGGCGTGCCGGGAGATCTCGTGAACCACCGGGCGCCGGGGGAGGCGCCATGAGCGTGCACGTGCTCGGGGTGCGCCACCACGGGCCCGGCTCGGCGCGTGCCGTACGAACCGAGCTGGAGCGGCTGCGGCCCGACGTGATCCTCATCGAGGGCCCGCCGGAGGCCGACCCGCTCGTCCCCCTGCTGCCCGCGCTGGAACCGCCCGTGGCCCTGCTGGCGCACGTGCCGGGCGACGCGGCCCGCGCCGCCTTCTGGCCGTTCGCGGCGTTCTCGCCGGAGTGGCAGGCCATGGCGTACGGCACGGCGAACGGCGTCCCCGTGCGCTTCTGCGACCTGCCCGCCGCCCACACGCTGGCGGCCCCCGCCGAACGCGCCGACGAGCTCAGCGTCGACCCGATCGGCACCCTGGCGGCCGCGGCGGGCTACGACGACCCGGAACGATGGTGGGAGGACGTCGTCGAGCACCGGGGCGACACCCCCTTCGCCGTGGTCGCCGAGGCGATGGCCGCCGTGCGCGAAGGCCACGAACCCGGCGAGCGGGAAGCGCGGCGCGAGGCGTACATGCGGCGTACCCTGCGCGCCGCCACGAAGGAGGGCCACGAGCGGATCGCCGTCGTGTGCGGCGCCTGGCACGTGCCCGCGCTGACCGGGCCGCTGCCCTCCGCCCAGTCCGACAACGCCCTCCTGCGCGGCATGGCCAAGGTCAAGGTCGAGCTGACCTGGGTGCCGTGGACCTACGGGCGCCTGGCGTCGTGGAGCGGCTACGGGGCCGGGATCACCTCGCCCGGCTGGTACCACCACCTGTTCACCGTCCCCGACCGGCCCGTCGAACGCTGGCTCGCCGGGGTCGCCGAGCTCCTGCGCGCCGAAGGGCTGGGAGTCTCCTCCGCCCACGTCATCGAGGGCGTACGGCTCGCCCACGGCCTCGCCGCCCTGCGCGGACGGCCGCTGGCGGGGCTCGGAGAGGTGACCGAGGCGGCGCGCGCCGTGTTGTGCGAGGGCGACGAGCTGCCGCTGGAACTCGTCCGCGAACGGCTCGTGGTGGGCGACAGGATCGGGGTCGTGGGCGACGGGGTGCCCATGGTTCCGCTCCAGCGCGACCTGCGCGAGCAGCAGCGGCGGCTGCGGTTGCGGGCCGAGGCCGGCGAACGCGAGATCGACCTGGATCTGCGGAAGGCGCTCGATCTGGGACGCAGCCGGTTGCTGCACCGGCTGGGGCTGCTCGAGGTGGAGTGGGGGGTGCAGCGGGAGGCCCGGGGGAGGGGGACCTTCCGCGAGACGTGGGCGCTGGCGTGGCGGCCGGAGTTCGACCTGCGGCTGATCGAGGCGGCGGCGCTCGGGGTGACCGTGGAGGCGGCGGCCACCCAGCGCGTGCGCGACCTCGCCTCGGGCGCGCGGGGGCTCGACGGACGGCCAGGCGGGTCTCCAGCGGGGCCTGCCGTGGGGTCTCCAGGGGGGTCTCCAACAGGGCCGGGTGCGGGGCCGGGTGCGGGGCCGGGTGCGGGGCCGGGTGTGGGGCCGGGTGCGGGGCCGGGTGCGGGGCCGGGTGTGGGGCCGGGTGTGGGGCCGGGTGTGGGGCCGGGTGTGGGGCCGGGAGTCGGGCCGGGAGTCGGGCCGGTCGCCGGGGTCGTCCCGGCCGGTGGGCCGTCGCTGGCCGAGCTCGCCGGGCTGGTCGAGGCGTGCCTGGTGGCCGAGCTGCCGGGCGCGCTGCCCGAGGTGCTCGCGGCGCTGTCGGCCAGATCGGCGCTCGACACCGACGTCACGCACCTGATGGCGGCACTGCCGGCCATGGTCAGGGCCCAGCGCTACGGCGACGTGCGCGGCACCTCGGCCGAAGGGCTCGCGGGCATCGTGCGGTCGATGCTGGAGCGGATCTGCGTGGGGCTGCCGGTGGCGGCGGGCGGGCTCGACGACGACGCGGCGACGGCGTTGCTGCGGCACGTCGACCGCGTCCACGCCGCCGTCGCCCTCCTCACCGACACCACCCGCCCCCCGACGCCCTCCCCAGCCGCGACACCGGACGGCGCGCCGGACGCTGCTTCCGACGCTGCTCCGTGCCCCGCTCCGGACGTGATGCCGGAATTGGTGCCGGACGCCGCTCCCGACGCCGCTCCCGACGCCGCTCCCGACGCCGCGCCCGACGTGCCGCTCGACGCCGCGCTCGACGTGCCGCCCGACGTGCCGCTCGACGTGCCGCCCGACGTGCCGTCTGAGGGGGCGTCCGAGGGGGCGCCAGCCGAGGCCCTGGACGCTGGGCCCAGCCCCGTGCATGGCGACCCGTCCGACCGCGGGCGCGTGGTGACGCCCGGGAGCCGGTGGCTGGTGACGTTGCGCGGCATGTGCGACCGTCGCGACCTCCACGGCCTGATCGAAGGCCGCCTCACCCGCATCCTCCTCGACGCCGGCGAGCTCGACGACGTCGAGGCCCGGATGGCGCGGGCGACCTCCCAGGGCCACGCCCCCGCCAGGGTGGCGGCCTGGGTGGAGGGCTTCCTCGCCGGCGGCGGCCTGCTGCTGGTGCACGACCCCAAGCTCCTGGCCCTGCTCGACGCCTGGCTGGCCGCCCTCGGCGCCGACCAGTTCGTCGAGGTCCTGCCGCTGCTGCGCCGTACCTTCGGCACGTTCGCCGCCCCCGAGCGCCGGGCGATCGGCGAGCGGGTCAAGGGCGAGCGCCACCAGGGCGCCGACGCCGAGGAGCTCGACGACGACCGGGCCGCGCCGGCCGTACGGACGGTCCGGATGATCCTGGGAAGGGGCGAGGCCTGATGGACGAGCGTGTACGGCGATGGCGGCTGGTCCTGGGCGGCGGCGAGGCCGACGGCACCGGGATGTCGCTGCGCGGCGACGACGCCCAGATGGACGGCGCCCTGAGCGCGGTCTACGAGGGCAGGGGAGGCCTGGGGTCGTCGGCGCCGAAGGTGGCGCGGTGGCTGGGCGACATCAGGGGCTATTTCCCGGCGAGCGTCGTCCAGGTGATGCAGAAGGACGCGATCGAGCGGCTCGAGCTGACCCGCCTGCTGCTGGAGCCGGAGATGCTCGACGCGGTGGAGCCCGACGTGCACCTGGTCGGCACCCTCCTGGCGCTCAACGCCGTCATGCCCGACGAGGCCCGCGAGTCGGCCAGGCGGGTGGTGCGCCAGGTGGTGGGCGAGCTGGAGCGCCGCCTGGAGCAGCGCACCAGGGCGGCGGTCGGAGGCGCGCTCGATCGCGCGGCCAGGACGCACCGGCCCAGGCGCCACGCCGACATCGACTGGGACCGCACGATCCGCGCCAACCTGCGCAACTACCTGCCCGAGCACCGGACCGTCGTCCCGGCGAGGCTGACCGGGTACGCCAGGCGGCAGCGCGGGGTGCAGCGCGAGGTGGTGCTCTGCCTCGACCAGAGCGGTTCGATGGCCGCCTCGGTGGTCTACTCCGGGGTGTTCGGTGCGGTGCTGGCGTCGATGCGGTCGCTGAAGACGTCGCTCGTGGTGTTCGACACGGCGGTCGTCGACCTCACCGATCAGCTGCACGACCCGGTCGAGCTGCTGTTCGGCACGCAGCTGGGCGGCGGCACCGACATCAACCGGGCGATCGCGTACGGCCAGGGGCTGATCACCAGGCCGGCGGATTCGATCTTCATCCTGGTGAGCGACCTGTTCGAGGGCGGGATCCGGGAGGAGATGCTGCGCAGGGTGGCGGCGATGACGCAGGCGGGGGTGCAGGTCGTCGTGCTGCTGGCGCTGTCCGACGAGGGTGCGCCCGCCTACGACCACGAGAACGCCGCGGCCCTGGCGGCCTTGGGGGTGCCGGCCTTCGCCTGCACCCCTGACGCGTTCCCCGACCTGATGGCGGCGGCCATCGAGCGGCGTGACCTGAACCGGTGGGCCGAGCTTCAGGCGAGCAGGCGGTAGAAGCGCCAGAAGCCGAAATTCTCGATCGGGAGGACCTCGATGTCGCCGAAGCCCGCCTCCTGGGCGTACTCCCGCAGCCGGGAGGGGCGCATGACGGTGCCGGTGCCCGCTGACGGCTGGTGGGCCAGGCCGTCGGGCAGGCAGATGAGGAGGCTGAAGCCGTACATCAGCCTGTCGACCTCGTCGGCGGGGCCGGTGAAGGCGTCGGCGACGGCCTCGTCCATGATGATGAGCTGCCCGCCGGGCGCGAGCGCGCGCCGCGCGGCGGCCAGGGTCTCGACGGGGCGTGACAGGTCGTGCAGGCACTCGAAGGCGAAGACCGCGTCGTAGCGGCCGGATTCGAGGGTGGTGGCGTCGGCCAGGCGGAAGGAGAGCCCGCCGGTGGGGGAGGAAACGGCTCGCGCGGCCGGGCGGCGCGGTTCGACGGTCGCGGCCTCGTCGCGGCGGGCGGTGTTGCTAAGGGCGGCGTTGCTCCGGGCGGCGTTGCTCCGGGCCAGGTCGATCGAGGGCGCGTCCACGTCGAACCCGGTCACCTGCGCCTCCGGGTAGGCCCCGGACAGCGCGATGGTCGACCATCCGGCCCCGCATCCCACGTCGGCGATCCGCGCCCCCGGCCGGCTGAGCAGAGCGTGCAGGTCGGCGACGCCCGCCAGCGCCGCGGGCAGCGCGTGCTCGAACCACGGCCGGTTCATGTCGGCCTGCGACTCCCGCATGTCGGTCCCGTAGGCCGACCACGGCACCCCGCCACCCGTGCGATAGGCCTCCAGCAGGGCGGGCATCTGGACGGCGGCGGCAGCGATCATGCGTGCCAGCGGGGCGAGATAGGCGAGGCTCGAAGGATCCGTGAGCACCTCGGCCGCCCCCTCGGGCAGCACGAACCTGCCGTCGGGCCGCACGACCAGGATTCCGGTGGCGGCCTGCTGCTCCAGCCACTCCGTGGCGTACCTCCCGGCCCCGCCCGCCCTGGCCACGAGCTCGGCCGGGGTCGCGGGCCCGTCCTCGGCGAGGGCGCGGTACCAGCCCATGCGGTCGCCCAGGTGGACGGAGAGCACGTCGATGGCGCCGAGCGCGGCCGTGAACAGCCGGTCGGCGAATGCCTGTGAGTTCGTCATCCGGCTCACAGTAAGACGCTCCGGAGACGGTGACTGTGCAGAAACACTCGCCTTGCATTAATGCACACAAACCCCGGCCCGCGAGGGGACCGGGGCCGTGCGCGCGGGGCTCAGCGCGGGGCTCAGTGGCCGATCTCGGCGCGGGCCTTGCGCGGGAGCAGGAAGGAGACCAGGCCGGTCAGCACGAGCAGCCCGATCTCGACGCCGATGACCACCTGGAGGGCGTCGGTGAAGTTCCAGGAGTCCTTCAGCAGGTTGAACAGGATCGTCAGCAGCACCGCGGCGCCCAGGGCGCTGCCGAGCTGCTGGACCGCGGTGAGTGTGCCCGAGGCGGAACCCGACTCGTGCTCGTCGACCCCGGCCAGGATGATGTCGAAGAAGGGCGCCATGGTGATGCCCATGCCGATGCCGACGAGGGCCAGGGCGGGGGCCAGCTGCCAGGGGCTGACGTCGAGGCCGGCCAGGTGCACGGTGAGGCCGAGGGTGACGGCGCCGAGGGCGGAGACGACGGTGCCGATCTGCAGGAGCGTACGGCCAAGCCGGGCCTGCAGCGACATGGCGATGCCGAAGCCGGCCAGCGAGCCGATGGCCTGCGGCAGTCCGGTGAGGCCGGCCTTGAAGGCGCTGTAGCCGAGGCCTTCCTGCATGTAGAGCATGAAGACGAGGCTGAGGCCGATCATGCCGGTGAAGAAGGCCAGCCCGGCGATCAGGCCGCCGGTGAAGGCACGCTTGCGGAACAGGCTGGGGGTGATGAGCGGGTCGCTCTTCTTGCGGGAGACGTAGCGGCCGAAGATCCAGAAGACGAGCGCGGAGGCGGCCAGCGAGACCCAGGTCCAGGCGGGCCAGCCATGCTCGCGGCCCTGGATGAGCGGGAAGATCAGCAGGAAGGCGGCGGCGGAGACCAGGAGCATGCCGAGGACGTCCAGCTTGGAGGCGTCGTCGGCGCGGTGCTCGGGCAGGTACTTGATCGCGGCGACGACGGCGGCGAGGCCTAGCGGCAGGTTGATCAGGAAGATCATGCGCCAGCCGAGGCCGAACACGTCGGCGGTGACGAGCCAGCCGGCCAGGATGGGGCCGCCGACGCTGGAGATCATCATGACCGGGCCGAAGGCGCCGAAGGCCTTGCCGACCTCGTCAGGCGGGAACATGGCCTTGATCATGCCCAGGCCCTGCGGCAACATCGCGGCGCCGAACAGGCCCTGCATGACGCGGGCGGCGACGAGCATCTCGGGGCCGACGGCGATGCCGCACAGCAGCGAGCCGATCGTGAAGCCGGCGGCGCCGATGACGAACATGCGCTTGCGGCCGTACAGGTCGCCGAGGCGGCCACCGGTGATCAGGCCGACGGCCATGGCCAGCGTGTATCCGGCGACCAGCCACTGCAGCATGCCCGCGTCGCCGCCGAGGTCCTTCTGGATGGCGGGGCCGGCGATCTGGGTGATCAGCGCGTCGAGCAGGTCCATGACCTCGCCGGCGAGGATCACGAAGAGGGCGACCCAGCGCCAGCGGTAGGCCGGTGGTGAGGAGGTGTCGAGAAGAGTCACGGGGGGCTCCTTGTGGAACGATGTTCTTTAGGCGAACGGTGTTCGTTACGAACACTGTTTTATTAGCGAACAGTGTTCGTGTCAAGTACAGTGTTCGCCATGGAGACGCCCACCCCGCCCTGGCGCACCACCCGCAAGCCCAGGCGCCGTCAGCTCACCCAGGACGCGATCGTGGGCGCCGGCCTGCGCATCGTCGTCGAGGAAGGCCTCGACCAGGTGAGCATGCGAGCCGTCGCCCAGGCGCTCGACACCGGGCCCGCCTCGCTCTACGCCCACGTGGCCAACAAGGACGAGCTGCTGGAGCTGATGCTGGAGCGGGTCCTGGGGGAGCTGGAGCTGCCCGAGCTCGACGCCTCACGCTGGCAGGAGCAGATCAGGCAGGTGATGCGGGAGTCGCGGCGCGTGATGACGAAGTACTCCGACATCGCCAAGGTGGCGCTCATCAACATCCCGACCGGGCCCAACGGGCTGCGCATCGCCGAGTTCATGTTCCGGTTGCTGCTCGAGGCGGGGTTCTCGCCGCAGGAGGCCTCGCTCGGGCTGGACAGGTTCTCCCTCTACGTGGCCGGAGACGCCTACGAGGGCTCGCTCCACCACGGGCGGCAGCGGGCCGGCGGGCTGAGTCAGGAGGAGTACTTCCAGCAGTTCTTCGGCATGATCCAGGCCTACTACCGCCAGCTGTCGCCCGAGCAGTACCCCGCCATGACGGCGCACATCGACACCCTCATGTCCGACGGCGACGAGGAACGCTTCGAGTTCGGCCTGGATCTGCTCATCGCCGGGATGGAGGCCCGCCTGAGGTCCTAGGACCACGGCCCGATGTGCCGGCCGGTGCCCGTGCGTAGGTTCTTGCGCATGACAGCAGTGATGGAAACGCCGGTTGAAGCCCAGGACAGCGTGATAGGCCGGAAATACCGGGCGGTGAGCGTCGCGCTCGTCGCCCTCGTGACCCTCGTCGCCTTCGAGGCCATGGCGGTCGCCGCCGCCATGCCGAAGATCGGCGAGGACCTGGGCGGCATGCACCTGTACAACCTCGCCTTCAGCGGCGCCCTGGCCGCCGGAGTGATCGCCACCGTGCTCGGCGGACGATGGAGCGACACACGCGGCCCGCTCGCCCCCATGTGGACCGGACTGGCCGCCTTCGTCGCCGGATTGCTGATCGCGGGCTTCGCGCCCACGATGGAGTTGTTCGTCGCGGGCCGTTTCGTGCAGGGCTTCGGCGGAGGCCTGTTCAACGTCGCCATCTACGTTCTTGTCGCCAGGGTCTACCCGGGCGCGCTGCATCCCAAGGTGTTCTCCCTGTTCTCCACCGCCTGGGTGGTGCCCTCGCTGGTCGGCCCGGCCATCGCCGGAGTGGTCGCCGCCGAGCTCGACTGGCGCTACATCTTCCTCGGCGTCCCGGTGCTGGCCGCGCCCGCGGCGCTGGCCCTGTGGCGCGGCACCGCCGACCCCGCCCTGCGCGGCGGCATGGCCGAGCCCTCGCCCGGCCTCGGCCGCCAGCTCGTGTGGGCCGTCGTGGCCGCCGTCGCCGCCGCGGTCATCCAGTACGGCGCGGCGGCCAACCTGATCGTGCTGCTCGGCGGTCTGGTCCTGCTCGCCGTCGCGCTGCCCCGCCTGCTGCCGCCCGGCACCCTGCGCGCCGCGCGAGGCCTGCCCACCGCGGTCATCCTGCGCGGCCTGGCCGCCGGATCCATGTTCGCCGCCGAGGTCCTCGTCCCCCTGATGCTGCGCGACCAGCGCGGCATGAGCCTGGCGGGCGCCGGCGTCGTGCTCACCGTCGGCGCGCTCGGCTGGGCCGCCGGCTCCTGGATCAAGGGCAAGGGCTGGATCAGCCACGCCATGGCGCTGCGCGGCGGCATCGCGATGATCGGCGTCGGCATCGCCCTCATGTCGCTCGTCCTGATCTCCCAGATCCCGATCGCCGTGGCCTACCTCGCCTGGATCGTCACCGGCCTCGGCATCGGCGCCCTGTACCCGACCGTCTCCATCCTCGTCCTCGAACTGTCGAAGCCCGGCGAGGAAGGCAAGAACAGCGGCGCGCTCGGCGTCGGCGAATCGGTGTTCGTCGTGGTCGCCGTCGCCCTCACCGGAGCGCTGTTCACCGCCAGCGGCGGCCTCTACATCGTCGGCTACGCCCTCGCCTTCGCGATGACCGTCGTGGGCTTCCTCGTCGCGCCACGCTTTACCCTGGACAGGAGCCAGTGACCTAGGGGGATGCATGCCGCGAGTCCGGGAGCTTGAGCTGTTCCGTGTCGTCCTGCCGTACGGCAGGCGGGTGGAGAGCCTGCTCGTCAAGCTCACCGAGCACGGGGGGATGACCGGCTGGGGCGAGCTGGTCGACGCGCCCGACGAACCGATCGACGACGCCAAGGCCCTGCTCGACGTGGACTGGGAACACCCCGACTCCGCGCCGAGCGGGCACCCGGCGATCGACATGGCCTGCTGGGACCTGTGGACCCGCATGCGCGGCGTCCCCCTCGCCCACGCGCTGGGCGGCAGCCGCACCTCCCTCACCGCCACCGTCCGCCTCGGGCTCAACCCCACGCCCGAACACCTGGTCACCCAGGTCAACCAGCAGGTCTGCGGCGGCTACACGCACGTGACGCTCGACATCCGGCCCGGCTGGGACATCGAACCCGTCCGAGCCGTACGGCACGCCTTCCCCGCCCTCACCCTGGCCGTCGACTGCAACTCCAGCTACACCACCGACGAGCAGCTGGTCGCCCTCGACTCCTACGGCATCGAGGTCATCGAGCGGCCCTTCCCCCTGGAGGACGTCGGCTCCCACGCCGCCCTCCAGGACCAGGTGGCCGCCAAGGTCGCGGTCGAGGGGCCGCTCCTGGAGGACTACCTCACCCTGCGCGCCGCCCGAGCCCTCATCCTGCGCCCGGCCGCCTACCCCACCCTCAGCGACGCCCGCCGCGCCCACGACAGGGCGGCGGCCAACGGCTGGGACATCGTCTGCGCCGGCGGCCGCGGCACCGGCCTCGCCCGCGCCGCCGCCGTCGCCATCGGCAGCCTGCCGGGGTGCACCCTGCCGTGCGACGTGACACAACCGCCCAAGCAGGCGCAGATCGTGGACCCCGCGGTGGGCGCCGCGGGCGGCGTGGTCGCGGTGCCGTTCACGCAGCCGGGGCTGGGACATGACATCGACGAGGTGAAGGCCCGGAAACTGGCCCGGGAGGCTTTCCGGGTTTGATCTGTTTGTGCCATGGTGTGCCGCGTGTCGCGATGGCAGATATTGAAGATCATCCTGCGGGTCAAGCCCAGCGTGTTGTTGCCGGATTGGCTGCTCCGGTCGGCAGCGTTGCTGGTGATCGTCCCGGTCGGGGCCGCGGGTTTGCTGGTCGTGGAGCCGGTCGGCGGCGTTCTCATGGGGCTGATGGGCCTGGCCGCTCTCGGCCTGATCGCGAACGTGTGGCGAACCGGGTATCGGTGGCGCTACCCGGTCCTGATTCCCGCCGAGCACCCCGAACTGGCTGCCGTGGTCTCGGAGGCCGCAGCGCTGGCCGGAGTGAGCGCGGTGCGGGAGATGAGGTTGTCCGGCCTGTCGATGCTGAGCGCGTCGAGGGGGTGGGTCATCCTCGGGATGCCCCTCCTGGTGGGGCTGTCGCGCGACGATCTCCGCACGCTGCTCGTCATGGAGTTCTTGTGGGGGCGGCGTGGCTGGCTCGACATGTGCCTGACGCACGTATGGCTGGTCACACAGGACGAGCGGGCCGCTCACGCCGTCCAGCGCCTGCGGCGGCCGCACTGGCAGGCCGCGGCGGAGATCGTCGGCGGTGACAATCTCGGTGTGAGCCTGCGACGGCGCTGGCAGGTCGAGGCGGCGTTCGTATGGTGCCTGTCGCGATTCGGCGCCCATGATTCCTATCCGACGGATCTGTTCAGGCTCTTTCGCTGGAAGGTCGAGCATGACCGGTTGCTGGACCGGGTCGGGGAGCCGAGCCGCTCACCGGCCGCCTATGGCCTGATGCGCGAGCTGGGATGGCCGGAGGGTCCGATTGTGAGCACACCGGGTCCGACGGTGTTCTTCCGGCTCACTGAGAAGGTCGAGAACCGGGTGATCCGATCCGCCGTCCACTGGGCGCAAGATCCGGATCTGAAGGGCCGGCCGCCGTCGTATGCCTATCGCCTCGATGAGGAGGGGCAGCCCGACGCGAGTCATATGGCCGCCCAGGTGACCCAGGCCGCCACCGAATTGCTCGGTAGAGAGGCCACCCCCCAGGACGTGCTCGACCTCGTCGCCGCTGGGCGGGGCGGCGACCTGGCCTGGCCGTACCGCGATGTCGTCTGCCCTCATCCGACCCCCGGCGTCTGCGTCCTGGTCCCCCTCCTGGACCACTCCCTCCGTAAGCGCGGCTACACCTCACCCCACCCCTACAGGCTCCGCGAGCTCGTCGGCCCCGGCGGCGACACGATCGACCTCCACGAGCTGGCCGTCAAGATCGAGAACGGCCTGCCGTACGAGCTCTAGATCCCCCCGCACCCCTCGGTCAGGTCCGTGGCCGGGTTCGTCCGTGTGGGCGTGGCCGTCGGGCTCGGCTTGCCGGTGCTCTTCGACGGGGACGCGGAAGGGGTCGGCGACGGGCTGCCCATGGCGGCGACCGGGCGTGGCGTGGCGGACTCCTTGAGGGCCTTCGCCGCGATCGTCCGGATCTTCTCCCAGTCGGGCGAGTACGTCTTGATCAGCGGCGGCACGAACTGCACGCTGCGCACCTTCGCTCCCTTGACCTTCAATGCCAGCGGCACCAGGTGCTCCAGCCAGGCGCGCGGGATGTCGGTCCTGATGAGCTGCTTGGTGGCCTTGGCGACGGCGGTGAAGCGGGACAGGACGGTGGCGGGGTCGGCCTGGCCGAGGAGGGCGCCGATGACGCAGCGCTGGCGGCGCATGCGGGTGTAGTCGTCGCTGTTGGTGCGCGAGCGGGCGTACCACATGGCGTCGGCGCCCTTGAGCTTGCGCGTGCCGGCCTTGACCAGGCCCTCGTTGTAGCGGCCGAACACGACGTCGGTCTCGACGGTGAGGGTGACGCCGCCGATGGCGTCGATGAGGCGGGCGAAGCCCCACATGTTGGCCAGGACGTACCAGTCGATGTCGACGCCGAGGATGTGGCCGATGGTCTCCTTGAGGACCTGCGGGCCCATGTGCTTGCGCCCGCCGAAGATCTCGGGGTGGGCGTCGGAGTACTCCCACACGCTGTTGAGCAGGTCGTCGGTGGCGCGGCTGGCGCCGGGGAGCTGGAAGCCGTCGGGGAACTGCTCGGCCATGGGGGTGCCGGGCTTGAAGGGCACGAACTCGAGGTTGCGCGGCAGGCTGAACAGCACCGTGTTGCCGGTCTTCACGTCGATGCTGGCCAGGTGCATGCTGTCGGTGCGCACGCCGGAGCGGTGGTCGTCGGCGTCGCCGCCGAGGACGAGGATGTTGACGCGGGTGCGGCCCGCCCACGGGTCCTCGCGTCTGACAGGGGCGGCCTCCTGGCCGCTGGAGGAGCCGGGGCCGGTGAAGATGTCGTTCAGCGTGTCGTTGCCCACCCACAACGACTGGGCGGTCAGCCCGAAGGGGGCGATGACGAGGACGGCCATCAGCCCGGCGACGGTTCCGGCGAGGATCTGGCCGTTCTGGGGCAGCTTGCTGGGCTTCAGGACGATGAAGGAGTGCACGACGAGCGCGAACCAGGCCATGCCGAGGATGGCGGCGCCCACCGTGACGGCGATGAGCAGCGAGCTGCTGGCGGCGATGCTCCCGGCGAGGTCGACGCCCTGGAAGAGGGCGAGGGCCAGCAGGGCGAGGATTCCGGCGAAGTAGATGGAGAGCAGGGTGAGCCCGGTCTTGCGCCATCCCGCCCGCAGGTGCGCGGCTCCGGGCGCGACGATCGAGAGCAGTGTCCACCCCAGAACTGCCCCAGAGGTCATCATCACGCCTTCCCTGCTGCCCCGTACGTTTTACCGTAGGCCCGTTTTCCGTCCAGGAGCATACGGAAATACCCTCAAATGTGAGCTAAGGGGAGAGTTAACATCCGGCGAACGCCGGTCCCCAGTATTGAAGCGCCTCCCCCTCCATCATGCGCCCAGCTTCCGTGGAATAGCGTGTGTCCCATGTACGAGATCACCGTTTTGCGCATGCCCGCGGATTTCGAGGGTGAGGTCGTCGCCACCCTCATCTCCCGGCGGACCGGGTCGCGGCGGGCGGTTCTGTACATCCACGGCTTCACCGACTACTTCTTCCAAGACCACCTGGCCGAGCACTATCTCGCCCAAGGTATCGACTTCTACGCGCTCGACCTGCGCAAGTACGGCCGCTCGCTGCTGCCGCACCAGACCCGCGGGCTGATCAAGAGCATCACGGACTACTTCCCGGAGATCGACGAGGCGGTCCGGATCATCCGGCAGGACCACGACGAGCTGACCGTCAACGCCCACTCCACCGGCGGCCTGACCGCCGCCCTGTGGGCCGACCGGGTGCGCGGCAGGGGGCTCGTCGACGGCCTGGTGCTCAACAGCCCCTTCTTCGACCTCAACGTGCCCGTGCCGCTGCGGCTGGCCGCCGACGTGCTCAGGGGGCCGCTGTCGTACTCCGTCAGGGCGCTGCCCCTCGGCGTCAGCATGGCGTACGGCTACAGCCTGCACCGCGACCACGGCGGCGAATGGGACTACGACCTGGAGATGAAGCCCCACGGCGGCTTCGCCGTGCACGCCATGTGGCTGGCGGCGATCCGACGGGCGCAGCGGCGGCTGCACGGCGGCCTGGCGATCGACGTGCCGGTCCTGGTGCTCAGCTCCTCGACGGGGCTGCGGGTGCGCGACTTCGTGCCCGAGGCGCGCAGCGCCGACATCGTGCTCGACCCGCGCCAGATCGCCCGCTGGGCGCCCTGCCTCGGCCCGCACGTGACGTGCGTGCGCGTCCAGGACGGCGTGCACGACCTGGTCCTGTCGGCCGAGCCGGTGCGCAAGCAGGTCTTCGCCGAGGTCGACCGCTGGATGTCGGCCTACATCTCCTACCAGGGGAACGAGAACAGCCCGTAGTAGGCGGCCGCGACCAGCAGCAGGCCGGTGCCGCCCAGCACGCCGGCGATCGCGACGTGCTGGCCGCGCGTGGGCCGCATGCCGTCACGCAGGGCCGACACGACCGTCGCCACCGCCGTGACCTCCTGCAGGAGCATCAGTACGGCGAGCACGCGCACGATCAGCCACCCCGACAGCACCGCCGGCCAGGCGCCCGCCTGGTTGACCGAGAACATCACCAGCAGCGTGATGAACGCGATGACCGAGGCGAGCAGCCCCAGCCCGGTCCAGGCCATGCGGCGCAGCCTGCGCCGGATCGGCGCCCACAACTCCGCGTTGTGCACCGCCGCCGTCAGGGGGCGGCCGCGCAGCCGTACGACCAGCTCGGCGAACGGCCCCGCTACGTAGCCGACGGCGGCCAGGCAGATCGTCAGCCCCAGCATGGTGCCGCCGGCGTACCAGGGGGCGGCGGGCACGTCGCTGGCCTGGAAACGTTGCGTGGGGGTGGCCCCGGCGATGGGCAGCGTGGGCTTGGCGGCGCCGGGCAGGGCCTTGATCCAGTTGGCGAGCGTCTCCAGGTAGCCCGGGGCGAACGGGCCTCCGGCGATGCGCATGGCGTGGTCGGCCTGGTCGAGGAAGCGGATGGTGAACTTGTCGTTGCCCGTCTCGGTGAGGGCCTTGGTGAGCGCCTGGGTGCTCTCGACGAAGGGGATCGACGGGTCCGTCGTGCCGTACAGGGCCAGGACCGGCTGGCGCATCTGCCGCAGCGCGGGCACCGCGTCGTGGCGCAGGAAGTCGAAGCCGAAGTTGCCCATCGCCCTGGTCAGCAGGTCGCGCACGCCCGCAGGCGCCCGCAGGCGCAGCAGCTGCTCGTTGAGCGCCCAGGCGACCTGGCTCAGCGGCGAGACGTTGGGCGAGGAGATCAGGACCACGAAGCCCACGTCGGGGTCGGCGGCGGCGATCGGGGCCACCCAGCCGCCTTCACTGACGGCCCAGATCCCGGCCAGGTTCGGGTCGACGTCGGGACGGCTGCGCAGATACTTGATCATGCGCAGGGCGTCGTCGGCGAGGAGCGAGAAGTCGCGGTCGCGGAAGTTGTAGCCGACCGTGCGCTTGTCGAAGGCCAGCGTCACCACCCCGGCGGCGGCGAGGAACTCGGCCTGCGGCACGAACTCCTCCTGCGAGCCGTTGCCCGAGCCGGAGATGAAGACCATGGCCGGATGGCGTCCCGGCGTCGCGGGCGCGCGCACGGTCGCCTGGAGCTGCTGGCCGACGGCCGGTATCGTGATCTTCTCGGTGCGGTAGGGATCGGCCGCCACCACCGGCCTGCGTTCGTACTCCGGCTGCGCGGGCAGAGACTGGAAAGCCGCGTCCACCTGGAGGGGAGGCGGGTCGAAGGCAGGAGGCAAGGCGTAACCCAGAGTCGCCAGAGCCAGGAGTACCAGTCCGGCGGCCACGCCCAAGGTGCCACGACCGGCGCCCATCGGCCTCCCCATGTGTATTGTTTTGCCCGCTGATCTTCAAGGCTACTCCCGCGTGGCGTGTCGCTGGGACCACCTTTGTCAGTGGGACCTGTTAGCTTCCTGGGACATGCGCGTGCTGCATACCTCCGACTGGCACCTCGGACGCTCCTTCCATCGGGAGAGCCTCCTCGAGGCGCAGGCCGCCTTCGTCGACCACCTGGTCGAGACGGTAAGGGCCGAGCGGGTCGAGGTGGTGGCGATCTCCGGAGACGTCTACGACCGGGCCCTGCCGCCCGTCGACGCGGTCGCCCTGTGCAACGAGGCCCTGCGGCGCCTGGTCGCCGAGCGCGTCCGCGTCGTGATCATCAGCGGCAACCACGACTCCGCCCGTCGCCTCGGCTTCGGCTCCGACCTGATCGACGCGGCAGGGGTGCACCTGCGCACCGACCCGTCACGCTCCTGGGAGCCGATCGACATCGACGGCGTCGCCTTCTACGGCATCCCCTACCTCGAACCCGAGCTGGTGCGCGGCCCGTGGGAGCTCGAGTCACGCACCCACACCGCCGCGCTCGGCCACGCCATGGACAAGGTCAGGGCCGACCTCGTACGGCACGGCGGACCCTCCGTGGTGCTCGCCCACGCCTTCGTCACCGGGGGCGAGGCCAGCGACAGCGAACGCGACATCAGCGTCGGCGGCGTCGCCCACGTGCCGCTGACGGCCTTCGACGGCGTCTCCTACGTGGCGCTGGGCCACCTGCACGGGCGGCAGCAGATGTCGACGTCCGTGCGCTACTCCGGCTCGCCCCTGGCCTACTCCTTCTCGGAGGCCAACCAGGTCAAGGGCTGCTGGCTGGTCGACATCGACTCCTCCGGATTCGCCTCGGCCGGCTTCGTCGCCGCGCCCGTGCCCCGCCCCGTCGGGCGGCTGCGCGGCATGCTCGACGACCTGCTCACCTCGTCCCGCTATTCCGACCACGAAAGCCACTGGCTGCAGGTGACCCTCACCGACCCGGTCCGCCCCAAGGCGGCGATGGACCGCCTGCGCGCTCGCTTCCCGCACACCCTCGCGCTCTCCTTCGACCCGGTCGGGGCCTCCCCGGCCGTCCCGCTGCCCCGCCTCGCCGGGCGGCCGGAGAGCGAGGTCGCCCTCGACTTCGTGCGAGAGGTGCGCGGCGAGGCCGCCTCGCCCGACGAGGAGGCGCTGCTGCGTGCGGCCATCGAGGCTTCCCGGCTCAAGGAGGCAAACTCCTAGTGCGGCCCCACCTGCTCACCCTGACCGCCTTCGGCTCCTTCCCCGGCACCGAGCGGGTCGACTTCGACGCCCTGGCCGAAGCCGGGCTCTTCCTCGTCCACGGACCCACCGGGGCGGGCAAGACCACCATCCTCGACGCCCTGTGCTACGCCCTCTACGGGCAGGTGCCGGGGCAGCGCAACAGCGCCCGCTCGCTGCGCTGCGACCACGCGCCCGCCGGCGTCGGACCCTCGGTCGTGCTCGACGTCACCATCAGGGGACGCCGCCTGCGCATCGAGCGCTCACCCGCCTGGCAGCGCCCCAAACTGCGGGGGAGCGGATTCACCGAGGAGAAAGCCAAGGTCGTCGTCTCCGAGCGGGCGGGGGAGACCTCGTGGAACGGCCTCACCACCCGGGCCGACGAGGCCGGCGACCTGGTCGGCGGGCTGCTCGGGATGAACTGCGACCAGTTCTGCCAGGTCGCCATGCTGCCGCAGGGCGACTTCGCGCGGTTCCTGCGGGCCGACGGCGACGAACGGCGGCGGCTGCTGGAGCGGCTGTTCACGGTGAAGGTGTTCACGCAGGCGGAGGCGTGGCTGGCGGAGCAGCGCAAGCTCACCTGGCGGGGGCAGCAGGAGCTGCGGCAGCAGGTCGACTTCGCGGTGCACCGGATCGAGGAGGCAGCGGGGGAGGCTCTTCTCACGGCGGTGTCTTCGGCTGCTGCGGTGTCCTCTGCTGCGGTGTCCTCTGCGTCGGTCTCCTCTGCGTCGGTCTCCTCTGCGTCGGCCTCCTCTGCGTCGGCCCTCTCCGCTTCGGCCTCCGCCGTCCCCGGTTCCGCGCCCGCCGGACCGCGTGCCTCCGCCGGTACGGCAGGCGCGCCCGGTGAAGAGCTGCCCTGGTCCCGAGCCGTCCACGCCGAGGCCGGAGCCGCCGCCACCCGAGCGACCGAGGCCGCCACCGCCGCCGAGGGCGCCCTGCGCGCCGCCAGGCTCTCCTTCGACCAAGCCACCACCCTCGCCGACCGCCAGCGCAGGCACGCCGAGGCGCTCACCCTGCGCCGCACCCTCGACGAGCGCGCCGACGAACGCGCCGACCTGGTCGCCATCCTCGACGACGCGGCCAGAGCCGACCGGGTGCTCCCGTTGATCGCCGGAGCCCGCCAGCGCGCGGAGGCGGTGCGCAAGACCCGCACCCTCGCCGCCGACGCCGTCGCCAGAGCCCGCCAACTCCTGCCACGCCACCCGGACGGCCAGGCCCCCCAGCCGCGCCCCGACTCCGGGCACCACGCCGACCACGGAGCCGCCCATCCGGCCGGGCATCAAACCGAGCACGCCGCCGAGGATCTCGCACAGCAGCTGGCCCAGCTCGAGCGTGAACGGCAGCGCGAGATGGCCAGGCTCTCCGAGCTCCTCACCGAGGAAGCCAGACTCCTCGTGGTCCGCCGCGACCTGGGCCGCACCGAAGCCGAGCTCGCCGAGCTCACCACCGCCGACGAGACCATCGCCACCCGCCTGGCAGCCCTCCCGCAACGCCTGCGCGAGGTCGAGACCGCCCTCGCCGAGGCCAGGCTCGACGCCGCCCGCATCCCCGCCGTCGAAGCCGTCGTCGCCGCCGCCCGCGACCTGATCGCCGTCGAGCGAGACCTGCTCCACCTGGCCGCCGAACTGGAAACCCTCTCCGAGCGCGAGGCCGAGGTGTCCGCGCTCGACGCCGAACTGCCCGACCGGATGGCAGACATCACCGCCCGCCTGGCCGAGGTCCGCGCCCAGGCCGCCGCCGTACCCTCCGCCCGCGCCGCAGTGGACTCGGCGACGTCCGCCCTCGAGTCGGCCAGGCGCAGAGAGATCCTGACCGCCGAACTGGAGTCGGCGTCCGGCGCGCTGCAGGAGCTGGTCGACCGCGCCCAGGAGTCGCGCGAACGCTGGCTCGACATCCGCCAGGCCCGCATCGAGGGCATGGCCGCCGAGCTGGCCCGCGACCTGGCCGAGGGCGACCCGTGCGCGGTGTGCGGCTCGGAGGACCACCCGAGCCCCGCCGCCCCCGCCCCCAGCGCGCCGTCGGCCGACGACGAGCACGCGGCCGAGTCGGCCCACGAGGAGGCGCACGCCGAACGCGAGGCCGCCGAGGTGGCGGTGGCCGCCCTGCGCTCACGCCTGGCCGAGGCGGCGGGCGACCTCGACCCGGAGGAGGCCGAGCAGGCGCTCATCCTGGCGCAGGAGGAGCTCGACCGGCTGGAGTCCGTGGCCGACCAGGAGCCGTCGCTGCTCGGGGAGCTGGATCGGGTGGAGGCGGAGCGGGAGCGCGTGCGCGAGCAGGCCCGCGCCGTCGGCGAGGCCCTGGCCGCCCATCGCACCCACCGCACCCAGCTCCAGGCCGAACGCTCCCGCCTCCTGACCCGCCTCACGACTCCACCACCCGCCACGACGCAGCCGCCGCACGTCGTGGAGCCGCCCCACGGCACGGACTCGCTGAACGGCACGGACTCGTCGCACTGCACGGACTCGCCGAACGGCATCGCGTCGTCGCCCGTCGCGTCGTCGCGCGTCGCGCCGTCCGCTGAGCCGTCCCCCGACGCTGAGCCTGGTGAGTCCAGCGCGCCGTCGCCCGACCCGGCTCGCGGAAAGGAGACGCCCGACCCGGCCCGGACGACGACCGTCGAGGGGCCGCACCAAGCCGATGGCGAAGGGCGCCGGTTGCTGGCCGATGCCGAGCAGGACCTGGCGCGTCTCCGCCACTCGGCCGCGCGCCTCGACGCCCTGGCCGCCGAGGCCGAGCGGCTGCGCACGCAGCAGCTCCACCTCGACGACGACTCCAAGCGCGTCACCGCCCGCCTGGCCGCCTGCCGTACCCGCCGTGAAGAGCTGAGCGCCGACGCCGGGCGCCTGACGGCCCGTCTCGACAGCGCCAGGGGCGACGACCCCACGCTGACCGCGCGCCTGTCCCGGCTGGGCGACGAGGCCGAGCTGCTTCGCGAGGCGCTCGACGCGATCCAGGACGCGAGCGCGGCCGTGGCCGAGCACCTCAAGGCCGTCGAGGAGGCCGAGACCGCAGCCACCGAGGCGGGCTTCGACAGCGCGGCCGACGCGCAGGACGCCGCGCGTACCCCGGCCGAGCGGGAGGCGAGGGCCGGGCGGCTGCGCGAGCTCGACGCCCAGCACGCCGCGGTCACCAGCACGCTGGCCGACCCCCAGCTGGTGGCGGCCGCCGCGCAGCCGGTGCCCGACCTGCGGGCGCTGCACGCCGAGCTGGAGGAGCGCGAGCGCGACCACACCGCCCGCGCCTCGGCCCGCGACCGCGCGGTGAGCCGGGAGCGCCGCCTGGCGACGCTGCACGACGAGCTGGCCGCCTGCCTGGCCGCCTGGGCTCCGGCGGCCGAGCGCCACCGGCTGGCCGAGCGGCTGGCGGCGCTGGCGAGCGGCACCAGCGGCGACAACCAGTGGAGCATGAGCCTGTCGTCGTTCGTGCTGGGCGAGCGCCTGCGGCAGGTGGTCGAGGCGGCCAACGAGCGGCTCGACCACATGTCGGGCAGCCGCTACCAGCTGCAGCACGACCTGCGGAAGACGGCGGGGGCCCGCGGCAGGGCGGGCGGCGGCCTGGGGTTGCGGGTGGCCGACGGCTGGACGGGCGTCGACCGTGACCCGGCGACGTTGTCGGGCGGCGAGAGCTTCATCACCTCTCTCGCCCTGGCGCTCGGACTGGCCGACGTGGTCGCCGCCGAGTCGGGCGGCGCCGAGATCGGCACCCTGTTCGTCGACGAGGGTTTCGGCACGCTCGACGAAGACACGCTCGACGGGGTGCTCGACATCCTCGACGGCCTGCGTGACGGCGGCAGGGCGGTGGGGATCGTCAGCCACGTGGCCGAGCTGCGCACGCGCATCCCGGCCCAGTTGAGGGTCTCCAAGACCCGCAGCGGCTCGACGGTGTCGGTGACCACTCCGGGGTGAACAGAGGGTGCCTGGGCGAATGCATAGGGTAATGATGGGGGCATGATCCAAGCCCCCGCCGCAGCCCGCCCCAGCACCGCCAGGATCGCGATCGCCAGCCTGGCCGGCACGGCGATCGAGTTCTACGACTTCTTCATCTACGGCACCGCCGCTGCCCTGGTGTTCAACGAGGCCTTCTTCCCCCAGTTGGACCCGCTGACCGGCACGCTGGCCGCGTTCTCGACGTTCGCGGTGGCCTTCGTCGCCCGCCCCCTCGGCTCGGCGATCTTCGGCCACTGGGGCGACCGGGTCGGCCGCACCTCGGTGCTGGTCGTCTCGCTGCTGCTGATGGGGCTGTCGACGGTGGCGATCGGCCTGCTGCCCGACTACGCGGCGATCGGGGTGGCCGCGCCGGCGCTGCTGGTGGCGCTGCGGTTCCTGCAGGGCATCGGCCTGGGCGGCGAGTGGGGCGGGGCGGCGCTGCTGGCCACCGAGCACGCGCCGCCCGGCGAGCGCGGCCGCTATGCGATCTTCCCGCAGCTCGGCCCGTCGGTGGGTTTCGTCGGCGCGACCGTGGCGTTCATGCTGGCGGGCACCGAGCACTGGCGCGTGCCGTTCGTCGCGAGCCTGCTGCTGGTGGTCGTCGGCCTCTACATCCGGGTGCGGATCGCCGAGACGCCGGTCTTCCGCGAGGCCGTCGAGCAGGGCCGCATCGCGAGGGTGCCGGTCGCCGCGCTGCTGCGCGCCCAGGGCGGGCGGGTGCTGCTCGGCGCGGGCGCGATGGTGATCGGCTACACCCTGTTCTACACCTCCACGACGTACGGCCTGGCCTACGGCACCAGGACGCTGGGCATCGAGCGCGACACCATGCTGGCGGTCTTGTTGTTCGGCGTGGTGTTCATGGGTGCGGGCACCGTCATGTCCGCCCTGATCTCCGACAGGATCGGGCGTCGCCGTACGCTCATCGCCGGCTCGCTGGCCGCGGTGGTGTGGGGGCCGGTGATGTTCCCGCTGATGGACACCAGGTCGACGGCGGCGGTCGCGATGGCGATGGCGGGCGCGCTGTTCGTCATGGGACTGGTGTACGGCCCGATGGGCGCCTACCTGCCCGAGTTGTTCCGCACGGAGTACCGCTACAGCGGCGCCTCCCTCGCCTACAGCCTCGGCGGCGTGGTCGGCGGGGCGGTGCCGCCGCTGGTGGCCACCCAGATGCAGGCGAGCGGTCTCGGCTCGCTCGCGATCGGCGGTTACGTGTCGGCGATGGCGGCGTTGAGCCTGGGTAGCGTGCTGATGCTGCCGGAGACGAGAAAAGTGCGCCTGTGATGTCACAAAGCCGGACGCTGCCCCGTCTACCTGGCATGAAGAACATTTTGATCGTCGGTGGCGGATACGTCGGCATGTACACGGCACTCGGACTGCGCCGGCTGGTGCGCAGGGGCGAGGCCACGGTCACGGTGATCGACCCCCGTGGCTACATGACCTACCAGCCCTTCCTCGCGGAGGCGGCGGGCGGCGCGATCGAGCCGCGCCACGTCGCCGCCCCGCTGGAGCGGGTGCTCAAGCACGCCAGGGTGCTGACCGGCCGGGTGACCCGCGTCGACCACTTCACCCGCAGCGTGGAGTTCCAGCCCGCGCAGGGCCCGGCCAGGGTGGTCGGCTACGACATCCTGGTGATGGCGGCCGGTTCGGTCAGCCGGCCGATGCCGATCCCCGGACTGGCCGAGCACGCGGTGGCCTTCAAGACCCTGGGCGAGGCGGTGCACCTGCGCAACCACGTGCTGGAGCGGATCGCGCTGGCCGCCTCGACCGACGACCCGGCCGTGCGCGACGAGGCGCTCTCGTTCGTCGTGGTCGGCGGCGGGTTCGCCGGGGTGGAGGCGCTCGCCGAGCTGCAGGCCATGGCCGACGACGCGGTGCGCCGTCACCCGGAGCTGAAGCCGCGCTGGCTGCTCGTCGAGGCGACCGGCAGGATCCTGCCCGAGCTCGACGGCACGCTGGGCGAGTGGACCGTCGAGGCGCTCACCAGGCGCGGCGTCGAGGTGCACCTCAACACCACGCTCACCTCGGCGGAGGGCGGCCTGGTCGTCCTGGCCGACGGCACCCGCCTGCAGGCCGGGACCCTGGTGTGGGCGGCGGGCGTCAAGCCCAACCCCCTCGCCCAGGCCAGCGACCTGCCTCTCGACCGCGCGGGGCGCATCAAGGCCACGGAGTACCTGACCGTCGAGGGCGTGCCCGACGCGTTCACCGCCGGTGACGGGGCCGCCGTGCCCGACCTGACCAAGCCCGGCCAGTTCACCGCCCCCAACGCCCAGCATGCCGTACGGCAGGCCAAGCACCTGGCCAGGAACCTGGCCGCCTACGTCAGGGGCAGGGAGCTCAAGCCGTACCGGCACGCCTACCTCGGCTCGGTCGCCGGCCTCGGCCACCACCAGGGCGTCGCCCAGGTCTACGGCGTCAAGCTCACCGGCTTCCTCGGCTGGCTGGCGCACCGCGCCTACCACCTCGGCTGGGTGCCCACCTTCAGCCACAAGGCCAAGGTGCTGGGCAACTGGACCCTGGCGATGCTCTTCCGCCGCGAGGCCGTCCAGCTGAGCGGCATCGAGCACGCGGGCGACGACTTCAGAGCTGCCCTGGAAACAGCAGCGCCAGCTCCCGCGGGTACGCCGCGATGAGGCGCAGCTCGTCGTCGGTGAGGGGCCGGCCGGTCATCGCATTGCACAGCTGCACCAGCTGGAAGGCCAGTTCCTCGTCGGCGACCTCGGCACCGAGCCCCTCCATGACGTGCCGGAACCCGGCCTTGCCGCCGTACTCCCCGGTCAGCACCACCCGCCCCTCCCGGCCGTGCCAGTCGGCCGGGAACGGCCCGAGCGCCGCCTCGTCGAACAGCTCGTAGTTGCCGTGATCCTTCAGCGCCCCGTCGGCGTGGATGCCCGACTCGTGGGCGAAGGCGTTGCGCCCCACCCCGACCTGGTTGTACGGCAGAGGCTGGCCGAAGGCGTAGCTCGCCCACAACGCGAACCTGCGCGCCCACGACAGGTCGAGCGCGTCGCCGATCTCGGTCTTCTCCAGGCCGAAGCCGTGCTGGAAGGCCAGGATCGTCGAGAGCAGGTCGGCGTTGCCCGCCCGTTCGCCGATCCCGTTGACACAGGTGTTGATCCACGCGTCCTGACCCGCCTCGAGATCGCCCAGCGCGCCGGCGACGGAGTTGGCCACGGCCATGCCCAGGTCGTTGTGGCAGTGCGTCTCGATGGGCAGGCCGGTGGCGCTGGCCAGCCTGGCGAACCGCTCGCGGATGTGGCCGGGGCTCTCGCCGCCGATGGTGTCGCAGTAGCGCACCCGGTCGGCGCCCGCCTCCCTGGCGGCCAGCGCGAACTCCAGCAGGAATCCCTCGTCGGTGCGTGAGCCGTCCTCGGCGTTGACACCCACCGTCTCGGCGCCGCCGTCCTTGGCCGCGCGGACCGCCGCGGTCATCTCGGCGATGATCGCCTTGCGGTCGAGCCTGCCCTTGAACTTGTTCTGGATCATGTAATCGGACGTCGAGATGGACAGGTTGTAGTGCTTCAGGCCCAAGGGGAGGGCCTTGCCGACGTCCTCCCGCACCCCCCGGCACCACCCGGACAACCGCAGATCGCCCAGCGCGCCCGCCTGCGCCAGCGCCACCTGGGCGCGCACGTAGGGCTGCTCGTGGAACAGGAAGGGAAAGCCGATCTCCGACTGGGCGACGCCGAGCCTGGCCAGGTAGACGTTGACCATCGTCTTGCCGAACTTGGACAGGCCCGTCCTGGCGGTCTGCACGCCGTCGCGGTTGGTGACGTCAAGGAAATGGATACGTGGCATGCCTTCCACGTTGACAGCACTTCTCAATGTGGATCAATGTTGATTATAATCAATGTCTTGTGGAGTGGATCGATGCCGCCGCGGCGGCGGAGCGGCTCGGGGTGAAGCAGGCGACCCTGTACGCCTATGTCAGCCGGGGAGTGCTCAGGCGGCGGCGCGACGACGACGGCAAGCGGAGCCTGTTCGATCCCGCCGAGGTCGAGGAGCTGGCCAGGAAGGGGCGTCCCCGGCGGCCGCCCAGCCCGTCGGAGCTGGTCATCGAGTCGTCGATCACGCTGCTGGGGGAGGACCGGCCCTACTATCGCGGTCGCGACGCCCTGGAGCTGGCCCGGGAGTGCACCTTCGAGGAGGTTGCCGGCTGGTTGTGGGGGGCGCCGGGGACGTGGGAGAGCGTGCCGGAGGCGGTCGCGGCCGCGCGGCAGGCGGTGCCCGAGCATCTGCTGCCGATCGAGCGGCTCCAGGTGATCACCACCGTGCTGGGGGCCACCGACTCGCTGCGCTTCCACCTCGACCCGGCCTCGGTCGCCGCCACCGGCCACCGCCTCATCGCCGGCCTCGTCGACGCCCTCGGCCCAGCACACGCCGCCGGCCCGTCATCCGCTCCCGCCGACGTCCCGCCCAGGTCCGAGGGCGGCGATCCGCCGGGGTTCGAGGGCGGCGATTCGCCTGGGTTCGAAGACAGCGTCCCGCCCGGGTTCGAGGATGGCGATTCGCCCGGGTGTGCCGGGACGGCGTCCGTCGCCGGGCGGCTCTGGCGGGGCCTGGGCCCGTGGCCCGCCGAGCCCCGCCTGCTGACCGCCCTCCAGGCGGCCCTCGTCCTGCTCGCCGATCACGAACTGGCCGCCTCCACCCTCGCCGCCCGCGTGGCCGCCTCCGCCAGGGCCGATCCCTACGCCGTCGTCCTCACCGGCCTCGGCGTGCTCAGCGGCCCCCTGCACGGCGGCGCCTCCTACGCCGCCGAACGCCTGCTCGCCGAGGTCGACCACCCCGGCCGCGCCGCCCGCGTGATCGCCGAGCGGGTACGGCGGGGCGAGCGCATCCCCGGCTTCGGCCACACCGTCTACAAGCACGGCGACGCCCGCGCGAGCGTGCTCATGGAACTCATCGAGCAGGCCGCCCCCGGCCACGAGCGCCTGCTGTGCGCCCGGGCCGTGATGGACGAGCTGCGCCGCAGGCGCCTGCCCGCTCCCAACGTCGACTTCGCCCTGGCGACGCTGGTCGCGGTCGGCGGCATGACACCGGGATCCGGTGAAGCGATCTTCGCCGTCGCCAGGACCGCGGGCTGGCTGGCTCACGCCATGGAGGAGTACGCCGGCCGTACGCTCCTGAGACCGCGCGCCGTCTACACCGGCCGGCACCCGGGCGCGGCTCAGTAACCGCGGCTCACCAACCGCAGCTCAGTAGCCGCAGCTCACCAACCGCGGTTCAGTAACCGCGGGTGCGGCGCGATGCGGGCCGGATGCGCCTGGCCAGGTCGCGCCCGCGGAAGGCCCGCAGGATCTCCGCGCCCAGGATCACCCCCGCGCCGAGCGACAACGCGATCGACAGCGCCTCGATCAGGTGCAGCGTGCCGTTCGACAGCTCGCCCAGGCTCATCTCCAGCATGCCCCGGTACAACATGCTTCCCGGCAGCAGCGGGCCGATGGCCGGGATCACGAACACCATCGACGGCACGTTCACCCGCCGCGCGTAGGCGGTGCCGATCACGCCGACCAGCGCCGACGAGATCGTCGTGGACACCAGCGACGGGAATCCGTGGTGGGACAGAAAGACGAAACCCACCCAGATCAGGAGCCCGCCCAGCGCGCCGCCCAGCAGGTGGCGCGGCGGCACCAGCAACGCGACCGCGAACGTCAGGCTCACCCCGAGCGCACCCGCCAGCTGCGGGAAGGCCGCCGAGAGCGGCGCCGTGGGCACGTTGTCGATCGTGATCGGCACGCCCAGCTTCACCGCCACCACGAGCGTCGTGCTGATCCCGGAGATCACCGCCGCCACGATGAACACGATCTCGGACAGCCGCGCCGTCGCGGTCACGTACTCGCCCGCGATGCCGT
Source organism: Nonomuraea sp. NPDC050663 (assembly GCF_044456985.1). Classification (NCBI taxonomy): domain Bacteria; kingdom Bacillati; phylum Actinomycetota; class Actinomycetes; order Streptosporangiales; family Streptosporangiaceae; genus Nonomuraea; species Nonomuraea sp. NPDC050663. The sequence goes on along the minus strand of NZ_JBITGL010000006.1, from coordinate 488,314 downwards.
CCTGCACGCACGCCACCAGCGGACGGCCCGGCAGCAGGGCGATCACCGCGCCGACCACGACAGCCGAGGCCTGCACGTTGACCTCCTGCCAGATCAGCAGCACCGCGACCAGCGCGCCGAGCGCGGCCGCGGTCGCCAGGCCGAAGAACTCGGCCACGCCGCGGCGCGACAGCCACGCACTCGCCCGGTCGCCCAGCACGGTCGCGACGAACGCCGCCATCGCCACCACCACGCCGCCGCCGATCAGCACCGCCGCCGAGGCCGAGATGAGCGCCAGGGAGACGGTGACCGCCCAGCCCGGGTAGACCGGCGTGCGGCGGGTGATCTCCCTGAGCCGCTCGTGGGTCTCGGCCAGCGTCAGCTGCCTCGAGACGATCTCGCCGACCAGGTCGTGGACCGCGATCAGGCGGTCGTAGTCGGGCTGGCGCCGCCTGACCCGCCGCTCGGCCGTCGTGGCAGCGCGCCCGTCCTCCGGGACCTGCGACAGCGTGAGCGCCGAGAGGTTGACGTCGACCTCGACGTTGCGCAGGCCGTACGTCTCGGTGATGCGGCGCATCGCGTCGCCCACCCGCTCCGTCGCCTCGCCGCTGCCCAGCAGCAGCTCGCCGACCTTCAGCGCCAGGGCCATGGCGCGATGCCCCTCGGCTTCCGAAGCGGCGTACACGCGTCCAGCCTCGCGGCAACATCCCGGTCGCTATGGGTGCAACGCGGGCGTTTGGCGAAGAATTGGAGCTTCGGCCCGGCTACGCGCTCCTGTCCACGTACGCCGCCAGCGCCTTCACCCGCTCGGCGTGCTGATCGTGCCCGACGATGATCGGCGGCTCGTTGTACGGCATGGCGTCGCTGGAACGGCGCAGCTTGATGTACTGCCCGCACGCGTCGATCGCGTACGGCTCCATGTCGTCCTGCAGCGCCCCGATCACGGTGATGCCGTAAGTCTCGCCGATGCGCCTGAACAGCGCCACCGCCTCCCGCCGGTGCTCCTTGCCGAGGTTGCGGCCGAGCTCGTCGAGGACCAGGCACAGATGCCCGCCGCCCGACGAGGCGATCGCCGCCGCGCACACCAGCTTGACCGCCTTCTCGTCCATGAGAGCCGTGTTGGCGCGCCGGTTGTACGGCACGAAGCCCTGGCCCTCGCCGCGCTTCCACTTCGGCGTGACCCGCCACTGCCAGCGCTGCTCGGGATCGGCGGGCGCGGGCGGCACCGGGAACTCCAGGGTCGCGCCGTAGCCGCCGTACGAGGTGTCGAGCTTCTCGAACTCCTCCGCCACCCGCACCAGCCTGGCCTTGATCGCCGCCGTCAGCGCCGCCCGGTGCACGGCCGTCGACTGCGCCGCCTCCTCCGCGCCCTTCGTCGCCGCCGCCAGGTCACGCTGCCTGGTCGACAGCTGCGTCTCGATCTGGCGGCGCTGATGCTTTTCGTACTCCTCCTGACCGCGAAGGTACGACGCCAGCGCCCCGCAGACCGCCGCGAACGTCGCCTGCTCGCGCGAGGTGCGCCCGGCCCGCTCCGACATCAGGAACGCCAGCTCCTCCGGCACCTCGTCGTCGCCGCCGAACGTGTCGCGGAAGGCCTGGTCGAAGTGCCGTTCGGCGATGCGCCACCACTCGTCGGAGGTGCGCGGGCGCTCCTCCTCCGGCAGCGCCGCGATCCACTCCCTGGCGCCCTCGACGGAGCCGTTCCAGTCGTGGACCAGCTCCTCCAGCTTCAGCCCCTCGCGCTCCCTGCCCACCTGCGCGGCCTGGTCGCGGGCCTGGTTGCGCTCGCCCTCGTGACGGTGGCGGCGGCCCTCCAGGCGCTCGATCTCCATGTCGCGGGTGCGGGCGCGGAAGTCGAGCGTGCTCGTCTCCTGCTCGGCCGTCGCCACCTGTGGGACCAGCTCGTTGAGCGCCTCGGTCAGCTCGGCCAGCTTGGCGCGCCGCTCGGCCAGCCTGCCCTCGAGCTCCGCCAGCCGCACCCCGGCCTTGGCGCCCTCCAGCCGCTGCTGGCCCTCCGCGACCGACTCCTCCGCCTGCCGTACGGCTTGCGCGGCCTCCTCCTGGGTGTCCTTGGCGCGGTGGAGGCGGAGCTCGGCCGCCTTGATGCGCGCCTCCCGGCCGGTGGCCACGCCGTCGAACGCCCCGACGACGCTCACCCCGGCCGAGCTCACCAGGACGGAACCGGGCAACCCGGCCAGAGCCTTGGCCGCCCCCTCGAGATCGGAGGCGTCGACGATGACGGCATGCTCGGTCGGCCAGCCGCGCAGCCCCTTGAGATCAAGGCCCGCGAAGCCGTCACCGACGATCGTGCCTGAGGTGCCGGTGGCGCCACCAGCCGCGGTCGCACCTGACTCGCCGGCCCCATCACCGGCGGCGGTCCTGCCACCGCCTGCGCCTGACTCGCGGGCGTCGTCGCGGGCATGCTCGGCCACGTCCAGCGCGTCGAGCAGCCCCGTCGCGGAGAGCCCCGCCGCCACCAAAGCGTTGAGCTGGGCCGCCGCCGGACCACCCTCGGCGTCGTCGAGCGCCGCCTGAGCCGAGGCCACCTCACGATCGGCGACCCCCAGCGCCTTCAACGCGTCGTTCAGCCGCCGCCGCGCCTCACCCAGCTCACGCTCGGCCGCCGGCACATCGCGGCCGTCGGCCAGCCGCCGCGTCTCCTCCAGCCCGGGGATCAGGCCGCGCAGCTCGTCGGCGGAGTTCTCCGCCACCGCCCGATCCGACTCCATCTTCGCCACCCGCGCCTGCGACGCCGCCAGCTCCCGGCGCGCGTCGACCAGCCGCCGGTCCATGGTGTCGTCCTTCAGCGTCGCGATCTCCGCCTTGACCAGGGCGATCGCCTCGACCGCCCGCTCCTCGGCGGCACGATGCCCCTCCAGCTGCGCGGCCAGGTGCTCGTCACGGTCGGCCGCGTCGGCCAGCCGCCGCGTCTGACGGCCCCGCCAGCACCGCAACGCCTCCGCCAGCCGTACGCGCGCCTGGTCACGCCGGTCGAACGTCGCCACCAGCGCCCGCGACTCCGCCTCGAACTCCGCCAGCCGATCGCCCGCCTCCGCGGCCTTGACCCGCCTGGCATGCTCGTCGCGCCGGGCCTCGCGCTCCAGCTCCAGCTCCGAGTCGAGCCCCGTCAGCGCCGCGATCGCCTCGAACACCCGCTCGGGGGAGATCTCGTTGAGCGGCTGCGACAGCAGGTTCGTGGCCACCTTGCTGCGCACCGACGTCGACAGGAACGACACGCAGCGCACGCGGTCGCCGTACAGGACCTTCGTCAGATCGCGCGCCACCACGTCGCGCCGCCCCGCCGAGCGCGGCAACGACGCCCACAACTCGTCGGCCCGCGCCACCCGCTCCGCCTCGGAATGCGCCGCGGCCAGGTGCACCCCGTCCCTCCACCGGATCTCCAGGTGCGGCGCCTCCTGGCTGACCTTCAACCACACCGTGACCGCCTCGGCGGACTCCTGCTCGAACAGCACCCCACCCTCGCCGGTCGCCTCGCCCTCGTCCGGCACCGCCCCGGCCACCCGCTCGACCCCCTGCGGCACCGGCCCAGCCACCTGCTCGGCCCCCTGCGGCACCGGCCCAGCCTCCTGAGACACCGGGACGCCGTGCTGCGGATGGCCGAACACGCCGACGATGTAGCCGTGGTTCGCGCTCGCCCACTGCCTGCCGCCCGCGCCGCTCGCCAGCTCGGCGTTGAACAGCAGCTCCGACACCGCCTTCGCACCCGACGCGAACCGCCACTGCTCGTCGCCCAGCAGCGCCGTGATCGACGCGATGAAGGACGACTTGCCCGCGCCGTTGGAGTCCTTCGGCCCGGCCCCGGCGACCACGATGAGAGTGCCGGGCACGGTGGGGACGGGGTGCGTGGACAGACGCGAGATGTTGACCGCCTGCACGGCGATCAGCACCCTGTCACCGACGATGTTCTCCGTCTGCGTCACCGCTTACCCCCGTTGCCTTTCCACCCGTCACACCGGCGTCTCGCAGCCGGCCAAGTCGTCATCGCCCGGCCACACCGGACCACCGCCGTCTGCCCGGCCACCTGGTCGTGCCGGGAGCCCGTCGTGTGTCCGGTCACCTGGTCGTGCCGGGAGGCCGCTGGCTGTCCGGTCACCTGGCCGCGCAAGGCCGCCATCTCCGCCCATGCACTCGGCAGCACCGGGCCGCCGCCATGTGCCCGGTCGCCCGGCCGCGCCGGGAGGCCGTCGCCGGTCTGGTCGCCTGGCCGCGCCGGGCCGACGTGGTGTCCGGTCACCTGGCCGCCGCCCGTCTCGCCCGTACTGCCGCGGCCAGCGGGGTCTGCGGTCCCGCGGCCAGGATCAGCTCCTCCTGCAGCCGCCGCCGCGCGGCCGGGGTGAGGCGGTGGAACTGCGGTCCTGGCACGTAACCGCCCGCCTCCTCGCCGGACTTCACCGTGGCGAGCAGACCGGCATGCCGCAGCGTGCGCAGGGCCGACTCCAGCTCGCCGATCGGGACCTGCGTGTGGCGGCGCAGTTCCTCGGCCGGGGTGGGGTGAGGGGAGAGCCAGGTGTCCTCCGGCAGCACCCCTTCGGCACGCGGGATGGCCACCGAGTGCACGAGCACCAGCGTCAGGACGGCACGCTCGCTCTCGCCCAGCGTGGTCGCGCTCCAGCGGTCGTCGTAGCCGGTGGTCCAGCGTTCGCGCTGCGGGATGAGGACGCGGCCCCGGCGGGCGAGCATGTCGGAGAGCGCCTTACGGAGCGCCGGGTCGCGCAGGGCGGCGAAGCGGGCTTCCTGGACGGGTTCCGCGGCGTTCTCGACGGCCATGAAGGCGGCGACGAGTTCGGCGCGGCTGCGCTCGTCGTAGGAGTCGAGGATGTCGTCGAAGGCCGCCGACTCGCCACCCTCGACTCGGCCGCCGATGAAGGAAGTGGGGGGCGGGGAGGGGGCTGCCTCGGCGGGCTCAGCGGTGGGTTCAGCGGTGGGTTCAGCGGTGGGTTCAGCGGTGGGTTCAGCGGTGGGTTCAGCGGTGGGTTCAGCGGTGGGTTGGGCGGCGTTATGGGCGCCGGGCTCCGCCGTGTCACGACTCGCCGACGCGGCGCCAGGTGGGGGCGAAGGCAGGTGGGTGGGCTCCCCCGAGGGCTCAGCGACGATGGTGGGCTCGGCGGCAGGCCCAGTGGGGGCGGCGGGCCCGGTGACGATGGTGGGCTCGGTGGCGGGCCCGGTGACGATGGTGGGTTCGGTGGGCCCGGTGGGCCCGGTGGCCCCGGTGACGGTGGCGGGCTCGGTGGGCTCGGTGACGGTGGCGGGCTCGGTGGGCTCGGTGGGCTCGGTGGCGGTAGGGAGTGCGGGATCGGCCGTGCCCGTCGGTTCGGTGGCCGGCGCGGCGGTGGCCGCCGGGGGTTCCGTCGCCGGCGGCGGCTCCTCGGCCGCGGAGTACGGCAGGGCGCCCGCCAGAGGCTGGGGTTCCGGTAGGCGGCGGACGAGTTCCTTCAGCTGCGCATGCGACTCCACCGGCCACGTCGCGCAGCGCGGCCCCAGCATGACCACCCCGTCCGCGAACACCACCCACGCCGAATCGTGCAATCGCCGCAGCGCGCCGATCGCCCAGTTGCGCATCAGGTCGTCGGATCGCCCGATCAGGGCCCGGTAGGTGTCGAGCACGAGCTCGGCCGGTGCGGGCAGGCCCGGCCACGGGTCGACGGACAGGTCGCCCCAGCAGCACTTGAGGCAGGCCGCCAGCACCCGCCGGGTCTCGCCCGAGCGTTCGACGGGCATGGCGGGGATCTGGTGCTCCTCCAGCACGGAGGGGGTCGCGCCGTCGGGCCACACGCTGAGGGCCAGGCCCGTGGAGTCGGGGTGCGACAGCCGCAGGGTGCCCGCGGGGGCGGGGGTGCCGGCGGCGAGGCGCAGGGGGCCGCCGGAGCGGATCAGGACGTGCGCGTGCGTGACGTCATCGGCACCTGAGGGGCGGCGGCCCGGCGGGGGAACGTCGGTGGTCATGAGGCCTCCCTCTCGAGGAAGCCGTGCGACAACCACGTGGGTTCGCCTTCGGGCCGCACCGACAGCGTGTCGGTCCACACCAGCCGGTAGGGCAGCTCGGGCCGCAGGTCGATCGTGGTCAGGTCGGCGAGCAGCCGTCGGACAGACGGCCAGTCGGCGCCGATGACGTCGGCCAGCGCCACCTTCGGCGACGATCCCAGCAGCGTCTCGGCCAGGGTGATGAGCCGTTCGTTGCCCGGCGGATCGGCCAGGTCCGAGGAGGGGCCCGGGTCGGGCAGGGCGGAGCGCGGGGGAGTGGGCTGGGCGGGTGCGGGGCGCGGGGCCTCGTCGACGGCGCGGGCGATGGCCGCTGGATCGTGCCAAGGCGCCGGGGCGTCGAACACGAACCCGTCGAGCACGCCCGCGAGCGCGGAACGGGACGCGGTCTGGGCGAAGGTGCGCCAGGTCTCGGTGGGCAGCAGCGTGAGGTTGCGGGTGGTGCCCGCGGAGTCAGCCAGGCGTCCGGCGGCGCGGCGGGAGGCGTCGCTGTAGGAGTAGATCGCGGCGCGCAGTTCGGTGCAGACGCGGTCGAGCGCGGGCCATCGGGTGAGGATGGTGCCGTGGAGCCCCTGGGCGCGCTGGGCGATCTCTTCGGTGCCCCAGAGCTTGGGCGCCTGCTCGCGCAGCTCCTCGATGGTGCCCGTGGTCAGGGTGATGAGCTCCAGCGCCCACAGCCGGAAGGCGCGGGTGAGGTTGGCGGCCGACTGCCGCGCTTCCTCCATGGTGGTGCGGGGATCGGCAACGTTGAGGTCTTCGAGGGCCAGCAGCCGGTGCATCTCGGACTGGCCGCCGTCGTCCATCATGCGCCTGATGAACATCAGCCCGACGACGCTGGTGAAGGAGGCGCGGTAGCGCAGCTGGTTGGGCTTGGGGAAGACCTCGCGGATGGCGCCGAGCGAGCGCAGCACGCGCAGGCGGTTCTCGAACTGCTCGGAGGGGTAGGCGCGGCACACGGCGCGCATCTGCTCGTGGGTCAGCCACTCCTCGCCGGCCTCGGCGAACGCCGCGAACAGGGTCTCGGCGATGTCGACCAGGGCGGGGTCGTCGACGACGGCGCCGCTGTCGCGGGCCAGCGCGGCGAACATGCGGCGATAGGTCGACAGGACCGCCTCGTCGGACAGGGCGGCGTCGAGGGTCAGCAGCTCCTCAGGCACGGGCTCTAAGGTACGGCCTGCGTCCGACAATCTCAGACGCCGTTGACCCGATAGGGAAAACATAGCGGCCTGCACTACAACTGACCGCTATCGTTTCCTCCGTTGTTTGGGGGACAAATCGGCATATTGACGGGGTGGGTGACGGATGGGGATCCGTGCGCTCCGCGGGGACAGAGCGACGGCCACGATCGCCGCCGTAGTCGTCGCGGGCTTGGTCGTCGCAGCAGCGATCTTCGGTGTGGGCGTCTCCAGCGCCAACCCCAAGCTCGCCGACGTGGGCGCCTGGTTATGGACGCAGCTGCGCGGCAAGGTCGTGCACGTCAACGGCCTGTCCGGTGAGGTCGACGGCTACATCGACCACAAGGCGGGCAAACAGCTCAAGGTCGTCCAGGACGGCGGCAACGTGCTGCTCGTCGACGAGTCCACCGGGTTCGTCAGCCGCATCGAGCCCAGCCAGCTCAACGTCGCCCAGACCCGCAACTTCGGCGCGGCGGGACTGCAGCTCGTGCTGTCAGGGCCGAGCGCCTACGCGGTCAACCCGTCGGGCACGGTCCAGCAGATCGACCCGCTGACGCTCAACTCCGTCGGCACGCCGGTCGCGTTGCCGGGGCCGCTGGGAGCCGCCCGCATCGACGGCGGCGGACGCCTGTGGGTGCCCGTCACGGCCAAGGGCGAGGCCGTACCGGTGAGCGCGGGCGTGGCCGAGCGCCCGGTCAAGGTCGGCGAGCCGGGCGAGGAGCTGTCGATCACGATCGCCGGCGGCCTGCCCGTGATCGTCAACACCCGCGCCGCGACGGCGGTCGTCATCGGCGCCGACGGCGGAGCGGGCGAAATCGCCCTGCCCAAGGAAGTCGCCCAGGCGGCCAAGGGCGGCGTGCTGGCCCCCGCCACCACCGAGGGCAGCCTGGTGCCGCTCCTGTCGCCAGGGCCCGACGGCCTGCTGGTCGTCATCGACACCATGTCGAACGCGGTGCTGACCACCAAGCTCCCCGCCGCGGACCCGCTGGAGCTGGGCGTGCCGCAGGTGCTCGGCAGCCGCATCTACGTGCCCGACTCCAGCACCGGCGGGCTCATCGTGTGGGACAGCGCCGCCAAGGGCGCGCCCACCACGCTGCAGGTGGCCGACCAGCCGGGTCCCCTGGACGTCTTCGTCAAGGACGGCCTGTTGTGGGCCAACGACCAGGGCGGCGACCGGGCCGTCGTGATCGACCCCGAGGGGCGCAAGCACGCCATCGACAAGGATGACACCGACGTCCCGGGGCCCACGAACACCCCCAAGCCGACGCCGACGCCCAAGCCGGAACCGACGCGCGACAACCACGACCAGAACCCGACCGGCCGCCCCGACCCGATCAAGAAGGCCGAGGACGACGAGGGCGAGCCGTCGAAGAAGCCCAAGAAGCCGACGCCCACGGCCACGCCGACCCCGACGGAGTCGCCGACCCCCACTCCCACGCCCACCGAGTCGCCCACCCCGACGCAGAGCCCGTCACCGAGCCCCAGCCCCACACCCACGCCGCCGGGGAAACCGGGTTCGGTGAGCGCCAGGTCGGGACCGGGCAGGATCGATGTGAACTTCAGCCCGTCGACCGGCGGCAAGGTCACCAAGTACACGCTCAAGGGAGCGGGCGGCGACGTCACGCCCTCGTCGGTCGACGCCGACGGGCCGTTCCAGTTCGAGGTCAAGGGCGGCGACTGCGCCAAGGAGTACACGTTCGTCGTGGTCGCCCACTGGGAGGGCGGCGAGATCGAGTCCGACCCGAGCGCGGGCGCGCGTCCCTGCGTCGCGCCCGGCGCGCCGTCGGGCTTCAAGGCGACGGCCAAGAACCGGGGGGCGGACCTGAGCTGGTCGGCTCCGGCGAACGCGGGCAACGACGTGACCTACGTGCTGTCGGGGGCGGCGTCCAAGGAGCTGAAGGAGACCTCGTTCAGCGTGGGGGAGCTGGCCAACAACAAGCAGTACGAGTTCAAGCTGAAGGCCAGGAACGAGGCGGGGGAGAGCCCCGAGGCGGCCACGGCGACAGCCGACCTCGCCTATCCACGCAACGCCTACTCCAACGCGTACAACGACCAGACGAACTCGCTGATCAGGTGCAGCCCGTCGGGATCGGGCGACTGCGGCAGCATCCCCGTGGGCACCTACCTGTCGATCACCGTCATCTGCCAGGCCCGGGGCAAGTCCGTGAGCGAGAGCCAGTCCGGTGAGACCAGCGACATCTGGGACCGCATCGAGTGGAACGGCGGCACGGCGTACATCAGCGACACCCTGATGCGCACGCCCAGAGGCGGCTTCCCCGCCGCCCCGCTGTTCGAGTGCACCGACTAGGAGAGCCTTGTCCATCCAGTACGGCGAGCAGACCAGCCATGCCTACCAGCAGCAGGAGCTGGCGGCCCATTTCGCCCAGCGTTTCCAGCACCTGGCGCAGAACATCGAGCGTGTCATCCGAGGCAAGCACGAGGCCGTCGAACTCGCCCTGACCTGCCTGTTCGCCGAGGGGCACCTGCTCATCGAGGACGTGCCGGGCACCGGCAAGACGACGCTCGCCAGGAGCCTGGCCGCCAGTGTGGACGCCCTCTACCGCCGCATCCAGTTCACTCCCGACCTGCTGCCCAGCGACATCACCGGAGTGTCGATCTTCAACCAGGCGCACCAGAAGTTCGAGTTCCACCAGGGCCCGGTCTTCGCCAACATCGTGCTCGGCGACGAGATCAACCGGGCCTCGCCGAAGACGCAGGCGGCGCTGCTGGAGGTCATGGAGGAGCGCCGGGTGACGGTCGACGCCGAGCCGCATGCCGTACCCCGGCCGTTCCTGGTGGTCGCGACGCAGAACCCGGTCGACATGGACGGCACCTATCCGCTGCCCGAGGCGCAGCTCGACCGGTTCCTGATGAAGATCTCGGTCGGTTACCCCGATCACCAGCACGAGGTCGAGGTGCTCAAGGGCATGCCGTCGGGGCCGCCCGTGGAGCAGTTGCCGGTGGTGGCCAGGGCGGCCGACGTGGCCGGGATGATCGACTTCGCGACCCGGATCTTCGTGGCCGACCCGGTCTACGACTACATCGTGGCGATCGTGGCCGCGACCCGGCACAGCCCGCACACCAAGCTCGGCGCGAGCCCTCGCGCCAGCCTGGCGCTGCTGCGGGCGGCCAGGGTGAAGGCGGCCGCGGCGGGGCGCCACTTCGTCATCCCCGAGGACATCAAGGCGCTGGCGGTCCCGGTGATCGCCCATCGCCTCCTGCTGACCCCCGACGCGGAGCTGAACGACCGCACGGCTCCTGACGTGCTGGGGGAGATCCTCGCCGGGGTGCCGGTGCCGCAGGCGGCCTAGATGCTGACCCCGCTCGGCTGGGGCACGCTGGCCGCCTCCGCCCTCCTCTACACGCTGGCCGCGGCGCTCGGCTACCCCGAGTTGTCGGTCCTGGCCACCGGCGGCCTGCTCGCGCTGGCCGGGGCGCTGGTCTGGAGCGCGCCCAGGCCCCGGCTGGAGGTGCGCCGCGAGGTCACCCCGCTGAAGGTGCCGCGCGGGGAGGCGGCGGTGGCGGTGCTGCACGTGCGCAACGTGGGCAGGTTCGCGCTGAGCGGCCTGCGCGCCCACGACCGTTTCGGCGACGTCGAGCACGGCGTGGACCTGCCGCGCCTGCCGCGCAACACGCCCAAGGTGATCACTTATCCGCTGCCCACCGACCGGCGCGGCGAGATCCCGGTCGGGCCGCTGCGCCTGGTGCGCGCCGACCCGTTCGGCCTGACCAGGCGGGTGCGTGAGTACGGCACGGCGGCCACGCTGCTGGTGCGCCCCCGCACGGTCGCCCTGCCCGTCGCCCCCTCGGGCCGCGCCCACCACCTGGAGGGCCCGACCAGTGACAACGCCCCTGCGGGCACGGTCACCTTCCACACGCTGCGTGAATACGTCGTAGGCGACGACCTGCGGCACATCCACTGGCGGTCGAGCGCCCGCACCGGCACGCTGATGGTCCGCCAGCTCATCGACGCGAGCCTGCCGACGACCACCGTCGTGCTCGACACCCGCTCCCTGCAGGAGACGGCCGTCGACGTGGCGGCCTCGGTCGCGCTGGCGGCGGCGCGCGCGGGTTTCCCCGTGCGCCTGCTGACGGGCGAGGGACCGCTCGCCGAGACCAAGACCGACGCCGACCTGGTGCTGGACCGGCTCGCGCTGGTGACGGCGGGGGACAAGGCGGTGGCCGAGACCGTACGGCTGGCGCGCGGCGGAGGCTCGCTCGTGCTCGTCACCGCCGATCCCGCCGAGGCCGCGCGCCTGGCCGGGGTGCGCCGCCGTTTCGACCGGGTGATCTGCGTCGTCCTCGGCGCGGAGCGGGTGAGCGCGCCAGGCGTGACGACGATGCCGCTGACCTCCCTTGAGGAGCTGCCCGGCCTGTGGAGGCAGCGATGAGGACACCGCTGGGCCTGCTGGTCGTCACCCTGCTGTCGGCGGCGGCGGGATGGGCCTTCCATCGGGTCTTCCCCGCCCCCGACCTGCTCCTCGTGGTCGCGCCCGCCGCCGTGGTGCCGCCGCTCCTGGCGTTGCTGCTCAGGAGCCGCCCGCTGTGGTTGTCGCTGCTCGGCGGCGTGGTCCTGTGGTTCGCCGCGACGGTCCCGCTCTATCGCGCCCTGCCGCTCGGCCTGCCGGGCGACCTGGCCGACTCCTGGCAGGCGCTGCTGACCACGCTGCTGCCCGCCCAGCCGGAGCCCCGGCTGCTGGTGCTGGTGCACACCCTGGTCTGGGTAGCCTCCACGATCGCGGCCGAGATCCTCGTCCGCACCCGCGCCAGGCTCGTCCCGGCCGTCCCCGCTGTCGTCGTGTACGGCGTCGCGGTGCTGCTGGGCGTCGACGGCGAGGGCGAGAACCTGACGACGGGCGCGGCCCTGCTGGTGCTCTGCGCGCTGCTGGCCACGATCCGCGACGAGCGCCCGGTGAGCTGGCTCCTGGCCCTCATCCCGGTGATCGCGCTGGCCGCCTACGCGACCGGCCCGCTGCTGCCCATCGCCGCCGAGCCGTACAACCCCAGGACGCACGCCGAGTTGCCGCCGCCGAAACGCGTCGACGGCGTCAGCCCGCTCGACCGCGTCTCGGCCTGGCTCCAGGTGCCCACCAGGCCGCTGTTCACCGTCAAGGCCGACCGGCCGCAGAACTGGCGCCTGGCCGTGCTCGACAGGTACGACGGCGTGCGCTGGACCTCGGGCGCCCGCTTCCAGCCGACCGGTGGCAGGGTGCCGCAGGGCGAGTGGGGCGGGGCGACGGAGACGGTGCGCCAGGAGATCGTCTTCGACGGGCTGCCCGGCGCCTGGCTGCCCGCCGTGGAACGCCCCAGCGAGGTCGACGGGGTGCCCGGCCTGATCGTGGACCCGGACAGCGGGGCCCTGCTGGCCTCGGAGCAGCCCGCCAGGGGCTTCACCTACCGCGTCACCTCGCGCCTGGCCAAGCCGGGCAGGCAGGACCTGCTCGACGCCCGCCCGGCCGCCGAGCCCGAGCTGCTGCTGTTCCCGCCGGGGCCGCAGGAGCAGCTCTTCCGCCGGCTGGCCCAGCGCGCCACCGAGGGCGCCGACGCGCCCATCAAGCAGGCCTACCGGCTGCAGAAGTACCTCAGGGAGAACGCCAAGAACGACCTGACCGCGCCGCCGGGACACTCGCTCAAGGGCCTGGAGTTCTTCCTGGAGACCACCCATCGCGGCACCTCCGAGCAGTTCGCGTCGGTGTTCGCGCTGATGGCCAGGACGCTGGGACTGCCTTCGCGGGTGGTGGTCGGCTTCCGCCCCGGCGAGCTGCGCGACGGCAGGTTTCACGTGATGTCGGGAGACGTCGTCGCCTGGGCGGAGATCAAGTTCGAGGGCCTGGGCTGGCGCCCGTTCTACCCCACACCCGGCAAGAGCGGCGCCAAGGACGACCACGACGTGGTCTCCCAGGCGATCGAGGAGAGCCAGCAACTGGAGGGGGAGTTCACTCAGGGCACGACAGACAAGCCCAAGCAGAGCAAGGGCGGCGCCGACAGCACCGAGACCACGCCGGGAGACGGCGGCCCGTGGTGGGTGCCGGTCCCGGTCGCCCTGGCGGCGCTCTACGGGCTGGTCGCGCTGGCGCTGCCCCGGTGGCGCAGGCGGCGGCGCAGGGCCGCCGCCGACGCCGAGGGCAGGGTGCTCGGCGCCTGGCAGCAGACCTGCGACGACCTGGGCGTACGGCAGCAGCGCGCGCTGACGGCCGAGGAGGTCGTCGCCCGGCAGCCCGGCCAGATCTCCCGCCACCTCAAGCCGCTGGCGGACCTGTCGAACGTGGCGCGCTACGCTCCCGACGACATGGCGGGCGCGGCGGCCGACGAGGCCTGGCGTCACAGCGACGCGGTGCGCCGTGCCGTACGCAGGAGCACCCCGCTCAAGGCCCGGCTGAAACGTCGGCTGCTCCTGAAATGATGGCCGCGTGAGACAACGCACGGCAGCGCAGCTCCTGCATCGCCCCGACGGCCTGGGCGCCGGCGAGATCGTGCGCCACCTGCTGGCCGTCCAGGCGCAGGACCTCCCCTCGGCCCACCTGGCCTTCCGCGCCCGCTCGGCCACGGTGACGGTCGCCGACGTCGATCGGGCGGTGGAGCGCCGCGAGATCGTGCGCGCCTGGGGCCCGCGCGGCACCCTCCACTACATTCACCGTGACGACCTGCCCTGGCTGCTGTCCCTGACCACGACCCGCCGCGCCTCCACGATGCGGCGGCTGGGCCAGGAGGGCGTCACCGGCGACGACCTGCTGCCGCTCATCGAGCGCGCGCTCGAAGGCCAGGGCCCGCTGACCAAGGCCGAGCTGGAGACGCGGCTCGGCGGGCGGGCCACCGGTCAGGGCATCGTGCACCTCGTGGGCCTGGCCGCCTCCCACGGCCTGGCCGTGCACGGGCCGCCGCGCGACGGCAAGCCCACCTATGTGCACGCCGCCGACTGGCTGGGCGCGCCCATCGCCTTCGAGCCCGACCGCGACCGCGCGCTGGCCGAGCTGGGCGTGCGCTACCGCCGCGCCCACGTGCCCGCCGAGCCGCACGACCTGGCGGCCTGGGCGGGCCTGCCGCTGGGCCAGGCGCGCAAGGCGTGGCCGCCCTCCGGCGAGCCGGCGGAAGGCCCCGAGGTCCCCGTGCGCCTCGCGCCCGCCTTCGACGAATACCTGATGGGCTGGCGCGACCGCGACAGCATCCTGGCCCCGCAGCACGTCAAGCAGGTCTTCCCCGGCGGCGGCATGCTCCGCGCGGTGATCCTCGTCGGCGGCGTCATCCAGGGCACCTGGACCAGGTCGGGCGAGGTCAACGCCTTCACCGAGCTGCCGCCGCTCGACGACGAGCTGGCCGACGTGCGGCGCTTCCTCACAGGAAGCGCAGCATCCGCTCCTTGAGGTGACCCATGGGCGGGTAGGCCAGCCGCCAGGTGTCGGGGCTGAGCGGCTTGTCGAGCACGGCCTTGGCGTGGGTGAAGGTGTCGATCGAGTACTTCCCGTGGTAGGCGCCCTGCCCGCTGGCGCCGACCCCGCCGAACGGCAGGCCCGGCACGGCCAGGTGCGCGGCGGGCAGGCCGAAGCCCACCGAGCCCGACGAGGTCTCGGCCAGCAGCCTGCGGCGCGACTGCTCGGAATCGGTGAAGGCGTACAACGACAGCGGCTTGTCGCGCTCGTTGACGAACGCGATGGCCGAGCTCAGGTCGGGCACCGCGACGATCGGCAGCACCGGCCCGAAGATCTCCTCCCGCATGACCGGCGCGCCGGGATCGACCTCGGCCAGCACGGTCGGCGCGATGTAGCGGCTCCCCCTGTCGGCCTGGCCCCCGGTGACCACGCGGCCGTCGCGCAGGAAAGCGGCGACGCGGTCGAAGTGACGCTCGTTGACGATCCTGCCGTAGTCGGGGCTGGCCGCCGGGTCGGGACCGTACATCTCCCTGATGGCGCCCGCCAGGTGGGATTCCAGTCCGGTGGCGGCCTCGCCGACGGCCAGCAGGTAGTCGGGCGCGACGCAGGTCTGGCCGGCGTTGAGGAACTTGCCCCACACGATGCGCCGGGCCGCGACGGCCAGGTCGACGCCGGGCTCGACGATGCACGGGTTCTTGCCGCCCAGCTCCAGCGTCACCGGCGTCAGGTGCTTGGCGGCGGCGGTCATCACGATCACGCCGACGGGCGCGCTCCCGGTGAAGAAGATGTGGTCGAAACGCTGCTCCAGCAGCGCGGTGGTCTCCGGCACGCCGCCCTCGACGACCTTGACCGCCTCGGGGTCCAGGTACTTCGGCAGCAGGCGGGCCAGCGCCGCCGAGGTCTGCTCCGACAACTCGCTCGGCTTGACGACCGCGCAGTTGCCGCCCGCCAGCGCGCCGACCAGCGGCGCGAGCGTCAGCTGGACCGGGTAGTTCCACGCGCCGATGATCAGCGTCACGCCCAGCGGCTCGCGGACCACGCGGGCCTTGGCGGGCAGCATGAAGGCCGGCACGCCCGAGCGCTCGGGCCTGAGCCACGTGTTGAGGTTCCTGAGCGCGTGGCCGATCTCGTTGGCCACGAAGCCGGTCTCGGTCGTGGAGATCTCGGCGGCACTCTTGCCCAGATCGGCCCTGAGGGCGCGCTCCAGCGCCGCCGATTCCTGTTTGAGCAGCCGGTTCAGCGCCCTGAGCTGCTCCACGCGCCAGGTCACCGGCTTGGTGCGCCCGCGGTTGAAGGTGGTGCGCAGATCGGCGACCAGCACGTCGGCATTCACGACCAAGCCGTACCCGATGTCATGAAACGGGCGGCTTCGGATATGAGATCTTGGTGGTGTCGCGGGAAGGAATTGACGATACGGATGACCACCAGGCGGGGGCCGGTCGCGGCCGGGCTCATGCTGTCCATGGCGCTGGCCGCCATCGACGGCACGATCGTGGCCACCGCGGTGCCCTCGATCGTCCGCGACCTCGGCCAGTTCTCCCTCTTCCCGTGGGTCATCGCCGGCTACATGCTCGCCCAGGCCGTCTGCACGCCGATCTACGGCGGGCTCGCCGACCAGTTCGGGCGCAAACCCATGATCGCCACCGGGATGGTCATCTTCCTCGTCGGCTCCCTGCTGGCCGGCCTCGCCTGGAGCATGCCCGTCCTGATCGTCGCCCGGGTGGTCCAGGGCGTGGGCGCCGGAGCCATCCAGTCGATCGTCCAGACCATCGCCGCCGACCTCTACCCCCTGGAGGAGCGCGGCAAGATCAGCGGGCTGCTCTCCTCGGTGTGGGGCGTCAGCGCCCTCGTCGGCCCCGCCGTCGGGGGCGTGCTGGCCGAACTGGCCTCCTGGCGCTGGATCTTCCTGGCCAACCTGCCCGTCGGCGCCGCCGCCATCGCCGCGATCGTCGTCTTCCTCACCGAGGACTTCGAACGCCGCCCCGCCCGCATCGACGTCACCGGAGCCCTGCTGCTGGCCGCCGGGGTGGTCGCGCTCATGCTCGGGCTGCAGGACGGCGCCTGGTGGCTGGTCGCGGCGGGCGTGGCCGTCCTGGCCGGGTTCGGCTGGTGGGAACGGCACGCCAAGGAACCGCTCATCCCGCTCTGGGTCTGGCGCGACAGGGGCCTGCTCGGCTCCTTCCTCGGCAGCGCCGTCGTCGGCATGGTGCTCGTCGGGCCCACCATCTACCTGCCGACCTACGCGCAGGGCGTGCTCGGCGCCGGCGTCATCGCCGCCGGCTTCGCGCTGGCCGTGCAGTCGATCGGCTGGCCGATCTCGGTGGCCCTGTCGAGCAGGCTCTACATGCGCATCGGCTTCCGCGACACCGCCTTGTGCGGGCTGGCGCTGATCCTCATCTCCGCGATCATGTTCGTCTTCATGCGGCCCAGCGTGCTCTACGCCGGCGTGTGCTCCTTCGTCAACGGCGCGGGGCTCGGCCTGCTGTCGGTCTCGATGCTGCTCGGCGCGCAGAACCAGGTCGGCTGGGAACGGCGCGGCGTCGTCACCGGCAGCGTGATCTTCTTCCGCATCGGCGGCGGCGCGCTCGGCACCGCCGTCCTGGCCGGCGTCGCCAACTCCACCCTGGCCGGCCACGGCTCGGTCGACGAGGCCGCCCGCGCGCTGCAACGCGGCGGCGAGGGCCTGGAGCAGGTACGGCAGGCGCTGGCCGAGGCGGTGCACAACGTCTTCTTGGGCATGCTCGTGATCGTGCTGCTCGGCGTGATGGCGGTGCTCGTCCTGCCCAGGCGGGTGCCCGGGCGGTGAGGCGTCACTGCGGGATGGCGCCCCTGATGCAGGCCGGCTTGGACCAGGCGACCTTGCTCTCCTCGGAGATCTGCAGCGCCACGCCCACCTGGAAGCAGTAGCCCACGTCCTTGGTCAGGCCCGACAGCCGGGTGCTCGTGGCGCCCTGCTCCAGCGCGGTCAGCGCGGGACCGTCCTCGGCGGGAGCGCGCTGCACCACGACGGGGTAGGAGCGGGCGTTGGCCGGCAGCGTCCACCTGAGCTGGACCGCCACGCCGTTGTCGGCGACGACCGCCACCCGGCGGGGGCGCAGGGCGTCGAGGGCCTTGGCGTCGACCGTCGGGTCCGGCTTCGTGGTCGCGGCGGGCGTGGTGGGGGCGGTCTGGTGCTGCCTGGGCGGGGCCTCGGGGTCTCGGGTGAGGAGGAAGGCCAGGGCCGCGCCGCCGACGACCGTGACGGTCAGGGTGGCGCCGATGATCACCTTCAGTCTGGAGCCGGGAGCGCTCGGGCTGCCGGCGGCCGCCCTGCTCAGGGAGGAACGCGGGGGCACGGTCGGCGGGACCGGGGCGTGCGGCAGGGGAGCACGGATGGGATCGAGGACCGGGGCAGGAGCGGGCGCGGGACCCTGGGCCGCCGGGCTCGCCGACACCGGAGGGCTCACCGGGGCCGGGAAGGGCGCGGGGGCGGCGGGCGCTGCGGGGGGCGGGCTGGACGTGCCGCGTGCCTGGGACGCCTCCGGGGACCACGCCGAGGCCGCCCCGAAGGAACGCGGCGGCGCGCCCGGCACCGGACCGCCCAACGGTTCGGGCGCCGGTTCGGGCGCCGGTTCGGGCGCCGGGGCAGGGGCGGCCGGGCGGGGGACGGTGGCGCTGCCCGGCATGGGCTCGGACCCGATGAGGTCCGTCACCGGCAGCCCCAGCTCCGCCTGGACCTCCTGCAGCCGCCGCGCGAACGCGCGCGCCGTGCCGTACCTCTCGTGCGGCTTCTTGGCCATCGCCCGCACCACCGCCTGCACGGCCGCCGCGGGCACGTCGGCCCTGGCGATCGGCGGCGGCTCGTTGCTGAGCACCCTGAACATCAGCGGCGCGATCGACCCGTCCGTCGGGTTGTGGAAGGCGGGCTGCCCGGCGAGCAGGTGGTAGAGGGTCGAGCCGAGGGAGTACAGGTCGGTGGAGGCGGTGTGCGGCTGCCCGCTGAGCACCTCGGGCGCGGCGTGCAGCGGCGTGAAGGCGTTGCCCGACGCGGTGACCTCGGAGGAGTCGACGACCCTGGCGACGCCGAAGTCCGCGATCGCCGGCTCGCCGTAGCGCGAGATGAGGATGTTCTGCGGCTTGATGTCGCCGTGGAGCACGCCCGCCTCGTGCACGGCGGCCAGCGCCCCGGCCAGCTTCACCCCGGCCCGCAGCACGTCGGCGACCGGTAACGCGCCCTCGCGTGAGACCCGGTCGCGCAGCGAGCCGTTCTCGAAGTAGTCCATCGCGATGTACGGCTTGCCCGAGCGGGTCATGCCGGTGTCGAAGACCGTGACGACGTTCGGGTGGCCGGTCAGCCGTCCCGTGAGCTGCAGCTCGCGCTGGAACCTGCGCATGGTGCGCTGGTCGACCCGGTCGACCGACAGCACTTTGAGCGCGACGACCCGGTCGAGGCTCTCCTGGTAGGCCCGGTAGACGACGGCGAATCCGCCGCGCCCGGCCTCGTCGAGCACCCGGTATCCGGGCGCGTGGTCGACTGGCTGCACTCGATGTTCCCCCTGTGCTCCCCCTGCCCCTGGGGGATTTTAGTGGGAAACGAGGGGGCATAGGTGTTTTTGGGATCTGACCAGCGGTTATTCGGGGGGATAACTCATGCGCAAGACGTTCGTGCTGTCGCTGGCCGTCGCCGGGCTCCTGTCCGCGGCGTGCACGGCCGGGCAGCAGCAGGGGATCGAGGCCAGGGCCAGTCAGGGGGCCAGCGCTCTGCCGTCGGCCCTCGACAGCCTCACCGCCAGGGCCTCCGAGCTCAGGTCGCAGGGCGCCGACGTGGCCGCCTCCGCGTCGGCCCGTGCCTCCGAACTGCGCGCGTCGGCCACCGCCGCGGCCAGTCAGGCGGTCGAGAACCTGAAGATCAAGCTCACCGAGAGCCGCGACCAGGCCCAGCAGGAGCTGCAGCGCCTGCGCCAGTCAGGCGTCTACGACCCGGACAAGGTGGAGTACTCCGACGACCCGGTCACCGCGCTCAAGCAGCTCAAGGAGCGCCTGGAGCAGGGTCTGGTCGACCTTCAGGGCAACCTCACGGAGAAGGGACGCCAAGTGCTGGGAGGATCATGAGCCAGGCGCCCGCCGCGACGGAGGCGGTGGAGACCAGCAGGAAGAAGAAGACGTAGAAGGCGCCCGGCAGGATCGTCAGCCGGGCGAGCTGGTCGGCGTCGGAGTCGGGCGCCTGCCTGCGGCGTCGTTTGCGCTGCAGCTCGATGATCGGCCGCACCCCGCCGAACAGCAGGAACCAGACGGCCAGGTGCGCCGCGAACTGCTGGCCGTTCTCGGGGAGGTAGGTCGCCAGGGCGAAGACCGCGCCCCCGGTCACCAGCAGGATCAGCCCGCCGTACAGGTTCCTGATCAGCAGCAGCATGCAGAACAGGAACAGCAGGATCGCCCAGAACAGCAGGGTGATCCTGCCGTCGGCGACGAGCCAGGCGGCGGCCAGGCCGAGCAGCGACGGTGCGACGTAGCCGGCCAGGGCGGTCAGGACCATGCCGGGGCCGTTGGGCCTGCCCCTGGTCAGGGTGACGCCCGAGGTGTCGGAGTGCAGCCTGATGCCCTGCAGCTTGCGCCGCGTCAGAAGGGCCGCCAGGGCGTGACCGCCCTCGTGGGCGATCGTGATCAGCCCGCGCGACAGCGGCCAGGTGATCCGCAGGCCCACGATCAGCAGCGCGGCCAGGGCCGCGACGAGCCCGACCCAGGCGGCGGGCGGGTCTTGTGTCGCGGTGAGGTGGCCCCAGAGCTCGTCCATCGAGAAATGACCTTATCCCGGTAAAGTCCGTGTCGTGGCCCTAGAACATGATTCTGATGTGCCGGCCTGGTGGCGTTCGCTCGGCCTGCCGGGACTGATCGACCTGCACACCCATTTCCTCCCCGAGCGGATGGAACGCCGCGTCTGGCATCACTTCCACCATGGCGGACCGCTCATGGGGAACGGCTGGAAGGTGACATACCAGTGGCCGGTCGAGGAGCGGGTCGCGCTGCTGCGCTCGATGGGGGTGCGCCACTTCACCGCCCTGCCGTACGCCCACAAGCCCGGCATGGCCGCCGACCTCAACGCCTGGAGCCTCGCCTTCGCCCGTGAGGTGCCGGAGTGCCTGCCGTCGGCGACTTTCTATCCCGAGCCGGGCGTGCTGTCCTATGTACGGCAGGCGCTCGACGAGGGCGCGCGCGTCTGGAAGATCCATCTGCAGGTGGGCGCCTTCGACCCCGCCCTGCCCGAGCTCGACCCCGTCTGGGGGCTCCTGTCCGACCTCGGCCATCCGGTGGTCGTGCACGCCAGCTCGGTGCCGGTGCCGGGGGGATTCGTCGGCCTGTCGCCCATCGCCGCCGTCCTGGAGCGGCACCCCCGCCTGCGCGTGGTCATCGCCCATCTCGGCATGCCCGAGTACGCCGAGTTCTTCGACCTCGCCGGGCGCTTCGACCGGGTCGCCCTCGACACGACCATGGCCTTCACCGACTTCGCCCAGCTCGGCATGCCCTTCCCGGCCGCGCTCCGCCCGCGACTGCTTGAGCTCGGCCTGGCGGGGAAGGTGGTGCTCGGCAGCGATTTCCCGAACATTCCTCACCCGTATGCCCACCAGTTGCACGCCCTTGACCGGCTCGACCTCGGAGAGGCTTGGGTGAGGGCCGTGTGCTGGGACAATGGTGCGGACATGATCTGATAGGAACGTGAACGACCGGCATGTGGCGCTCGTACGCGCTTTCTTCGACGCACTCAGCCGTGGCGACCTCGACGCCATGGCAGCCCTGTACCACCCCGAGGTCAGCTTCGGCGACCCGATCTTCCAGGAGGTCGAGGGGCGCGACAAGGTGATGGCGATGTGGCGGCTCCAGCTCGGGGGCCGCGGCGGGCTGCGCGCCGAGTTCGACGACGTGACGGCCGACGACCGCTCCGCCACCGCGCGCTGGCGTGCCCACTACACCTTCACCGGCACCGGCCGCGAGGTCGACAACCCCATCGAGACCTTCTTCCGCTTCGAGGACGAGCAGATCATCCGCCACCACGACGACTTCGACTTCAAGCACTGGTCGCGCAGCGCCCTGGGCAAGCCGGCGGGGCTGATCCTCGGCTGGACCCCCGGCTTCCGCAAGACCATCCGTGACAGGGCCAGGCAGGCTCTGGAGGAGGTGGCATGGCAAGGGTGAGCCGCTTCCTCCGTGGCAGCCAGCGCGAGCAGGCCCCCGAGGAGTCGATGGACCCCCGCGGCGAGGAGGACGAGCTCCCGTACCGCCCCAGCGTGATCGACAACGCCCTCTACGTCGACGGCTACCGCATCGACACGCCCGGCTCCCTCGCCGACGCCTTCGCCGCGCTCAAGAACACCCCCGGCAGCATGGCCTGGATCGGCCTCTACCGCCCCAAGGACTGGGAGCTGGCCAAGGTCGCCGAGGAGTTCGACCTGCACGAGCTGGCGCTCGAAGACGCCATCGTGGGCCACCAGCGGCCCAAGGCCGACCGCTACGGCGACACCCTCTTCGTCGTGCTGCGCGCCGCCCGCTACATCGACGAGGAGGAGGAGGTCGCGTTCGGCGAGGTCCACGCCTTCGTCGGCCCCAACTACGTGATCACCGTACGGCACGCCGAGTCGCCCGACCTCGGCGTGGTCCGCCGCCGCATGGAGTCCGACCCCGAGCTGCTGCGACAGGGCGCCCAGGCGGTGCTGTACGCCATCCTCGACGCCGTCGTCGACGGCTACGCGCCCGTCGTCGCCGGTCTGCAGAAGGACATCGACGAGATCGAGGTCCAGGTGTTCGGCGGCGACCCCGCGGTCTCCCGGCGCGTGTACGAGCTGTCGCAGGAGGTCATCGAGTTCCAGCGGGCCACCCGCCCCCTGGTCCCCATGATCGAGGGACTCATCGCGGGCGCGGGCAAGTACGGCGCGGAAGAAGACCTGCGCTCCTACCTGCGCGACGTGAGCGACCACGCGATCACCGTCTCCGAGCGCGTGGCCGACTTCCGCCAGAACCTCAACGACATCCTCACCGTCAACGCCACCCTCGTCACCCAGGCGCAGAACGCCGAGATGGCCAAGATGACCGAGGCCAGCATCTCGCAGGGCGAGGAGGTCAAGAAGATCTCCGCCTGGGCGGCCATCCTCTTCGCGCCGACCCTCGTCGGCACCATCTACGGCATGAACTTCGACTTCATGCCCGAGACCCACTGGGTCCTGGGCTATCCCTTCGCGGTCATGCTCATGGGGGCCGTCTGCGTGATCCTCTACTTCGTCTTCAAACGCCGCGACTGGCTCTGACCACCCTCCCAGGAGGTCCACAACCGCTCGTAGACGCCGCCCGCCGTGACCAGTTCGTCGTGGGTGCCCACCTCCACCAGGCGGCCCGCGTCCATCACCGCGACCCGGTCGGCGTCGCGGGCGGTGTGCAGGCGGTGGGCGATGGCGATGACGGTCCTGCCCTCCAGCACCGCGGCGAGCGCCTGCTCGGCGCGCCGTGCCGTACCGGGGTCGAGCAGGGCGGTCGCCTCGTCGAGGATCACCGTGTGCGGGTCGGCCAGCACGACGCGGGCCAGCGCCAGCTGCTGCAGCCTGGCCCCCTCCAGCGGGCCCGCCTGCGCGTCGAGCGACTCCACCCAGTCGGCCCCGACGGTCGCCAGCGCCTTGTCCAGGCGGGCGTCGTCGGCCGCCGGGTCGGCCAGCAGCAGGTTGTCGCGGATGCTGCCCAGGAACAGGTGCTGCTCCTGAGTGACCAGGACGACCTGCTCGCGCAGCACGTCGGGCGGCAGGTCCGCCACCGGCACCGAGCCGACCGTGACCGTGCCCAGGCGGGGGCGGTCGATACCCGCCAGGAGCTTGCCCAGCGTGGTCTTGCCCGCGCCTGAAGGGCCCACGATCGCCAGGTGCTCGCCCGGCCGTACCGTCAGGTCCACCCCGGCCACCACGTCGTCGCCGTCGTAGGCGTAGTGCGCGTCGCGCACGACGATCCGGTCGTCCTGCGGCAGCCGCGCGCCGACCGTCGCGGGTGAGCGTACGGCCACGCCCTCGACGCGGGCGAACGCGGCGCCGCTGCTCTGCAGCTGCTCCATCCAGATGAGGATCGTCTCCAGCGGCTGGCTGAGCTGGAGCAGGTAGAGCGCGCACGACACGACCGCGCCCAGGCTCACCTGCCCGCCCGACAGCAGCAGCCCGCCCAGGAGCAGGACCAGCACCACCGGGAGCACCTGCGACACGTCCACCGCGGGGAAGAGCACGTTGCGCAGGAACAGCGTGCGGTGCTGGGTACGCCTGCTGTGCTCCACCGCCTGCGCGGCGCCGGCGGCCCGCCGCTCCTGCAGGCCGAGCGCCTCGATCGTGCGGGCGCCCGCGGCGTTGGCCGCCAGCTGCTCGGCCAGGGCCGATCGGGCGGCGCCCTCCTCCAGATAGGCGGCTCTGGCCCGGCGCAGATACCAGCGCGAGGCCAGCACCATCCCGGCCATCCCCGCCAGGCCGCAGGCGCCCAGCAGGGGGTTGACGAGGAAGACCGCCGCCACCAGGAAGAGCGCCTGCAACGACGAGACGAGCACGGCCGGGGCGGCGTCGCGCAGCGTCCGTCCGACCAGGGCCACGTCGGCGGTGCCGCGGGCCGCCAGGTCGCCGGTGCGCACGTGCTCCACGGTCGCGTACGGCAGGGCGAGCACGCGGTCGAGGAACTGCCCGCGCACCCGCTCCTGCACCCGCTCGCTGAAGCGGGTGCCCGCCAGCTCGGCCCAGCGCGACAGCAGCAGCCGGGCCAGCGCCGCCGCCACGATGCAGGCCGCCAGCGCGTCGACAGGCTGCCCGGCGCGCACGTGGTCGACGATCCGGCCCAGCAGCCACGGGCTGACCAGCGCCGCCCCGGCCGCCAGGGCGTTGAGCACCAGCGTGGTGAGGAAGCCGCGCAGGTCCTGCCTGACCAGGCGCACCGCTGCGCGCCTGACCTGCTCGCGCCCGGCGACGGGCAGGCTCTCGCTCATGCCAGCACCGCCCGGTAGGCGGGGCTGGAGCCGAGCAGGTCGTCGTGGGTGCCGGTCTCGGCCACACGCCCGTCGCGCAGCAGGCACACGGTGTCGGCCTGGGCGAGCAGGAGCCGGGAGGTGGTGGCGACGACCGTGGTGCGTCCGGCGCGTGCCGTACGGAGCCTTTCTGCCACCAGGGCCTCGGTGGTGGCGTCCAGCGCGGAGGTGGGCTCGGCGGCCAGCAGGACGTCGGGGCCGGACAGCAGCGCCCGCGCCAGCCGTACACGCTGGCGCTGGCCTCCCGACAGGTTGCGCCCGCCCGCCTCGATCACCGAGTCGAGCCCGTGGTGGGCGACGTCCTGCGCGGCGGCGGCGTGCAGGGCCGCGCGCAGGCTCTCGTCGTCGTGATCGTCACGGCCGCTGAGCACCTCGCGCAACGTTCCCGTGAAGATGGCGGCGTCGTGGTCGGCGACCAGGACGCGGGCGCGCACCCCGGCGATGTCGCCGACCGGCGTGCCGTCCCAGGTGGCGGCGGGCTCGAACCCGCCGAGGCGTTCCAGCACCGCGGCCGACTCCTCGGGACGGGCGCTGACCAGGCCGGTCAACCGTCCCGGCGCGACCCGCAGGCCCGAGAGCGGGTCGTGCAGGGAGGCGGGCTGCGCCGGGGCGGGCGCGGTGCCCGGCGCGGCCGGTTCGAGGGCGAGGAAACGGGTCACCTGGCGGGCGGACACCAGGCCGTGGGAGATCTGGTAGCCGCCCTCGATGAAGAACGACAGCGGGACGATCAGCATGGCGATGTAGCCGTAGACGGCGACCAGCTCGCCGACGGTGATCGTGCCCTCGGCGGCGAGCCTGGCCGCCATCCAGGTGACCGCCGCCAGGAACAGCGCGGGGAGCCCGGTGCCCAGCGCGCTGATCCAGCTGGTCAGCGCCGCCACTCGGTAGCCCTGCTCGCGCAGCCCAGCCGAGTCGTGACGGAAACGTTCCGCGTAGGCCTGCTTGCCGCCGAAGGCGTTGAGCACGCGCAGCCCCTCGATCACGTCGACCAGGCGGCCGGCCAGCGCGCCCTGGCTGTCGCGGTAGTCGCCCTGCACCCGCAGGTGCCCCCTGAGCAGCGGGCCGACGGTGACGACCAGCACCGGCACCCCGACCAGCACCACCACGGCCAGCGGCACCGAGACCTGCAGGAGCAGGATCGCCACGACCACGCAGCTGATCACCGCGCCGACGCCGGGACCGGTGACGGTCAGCGACGCCGCGATGGTGATGACGTCGCCGATCCCGATCGTCACGACCTCCCCGGCCGACAGCCGTCCCGGCAACGTGGCCCCCAGGCGGTTCACCTGCTCGACCAGGCGGCCGACGGTGCGGAAGTTGGCGTCCATCCGGATCTTCGTCATCGTGCGGTGCCGCATGCCCGCCAGCCAGGCGGTGGCCACGCCGGTGGCCAGCAGCGCCCCGGTCCACGCGGTCAGCGCGCTCGCGTCGCCCGCGGCCAGGCCGTCGTCGATGGCCCGCGAGAGGAGGTACGGAGGGAGGGTCAGCCCGACCATCCAGAGCGAGCCCAGTGTCGCCCCGAGCGCGACACGGCCCTTCTGGGACCAGGCCAGCCAGCACAGATACCGGAAGGCCGCCTTCATGCGGATCACGCTAGGCCATGGCATGACCCGCTCTTGGGCGAGGGGTGACCGTTCGTTATAGTGAACGTATGGTTCAGCACAATCTGTATCTCGATGACACCTACCTCACGGAGCTGGACACCGAGATCGTCGCCTCCGACGGCCGCACCTGGGCGGCCACGCGCGACAACATCTTCCACCCCCAGGGCGGCGGCCAGCCCGCAGACCGCGCCTGGCTGGGCGAGCAGGAGGTGCGACCCGTCAAAGACCACGACAGCGGCCTGGTCGTCGTCGACGGGGCCTTCGCCGTCGGACGGCGGGTGCGCGCCCGCGTCGACCGCGACCTGCGCCTCCTGCACGCCGCCCTGCACACCGCCGGTCACCTCGTCGAGGCGGCGGGCCGCGCCGAAGGCTGGACCATGGCCGCAAGCAACCACTTCCCCGGCCAGGCCAAGGTCGAGTTCGCCCTCGTCGAAGCCGCCGCCCCCGAGAGCCTGCAGGAGTTCGTCGACCGGGCGATCGCCGACGACCTCAAGGTCGCGGCCGACCTGTCCGGCGACGGGCACCGCATCGTACGGCTCGGCGACCTGCACGCCGCGCCCTGCGGCGGCACCCACGTCGGCAGCCTGGGCGACTTGGCCGGGGTGCGCATCACCGCCGTCAAGGCCAGGAAGGGCCGCACCCGGGTCTCCTACACCGCCGCGCACGCCTACACCGCCGCGCACGCCTCGCCCGAGACGTCGTGATGACGAACCGCAGCAGCGCCGCCGCCGCGGCCGGGGCCCAGGTACGGCAGCGCAGGCAGCAGCGCGGCATGAGCCAGGCCGAACTGGCCAGGCGCACCGGGCTGAGCAAGGCCACCCTCTCCCAGCTCGAAGCGGGCACGGCCAACCCCACGATCGACACGCTCGACTCGATCGCCGTCGCCCTCGCCATCCCCCTGGCCGACCTGCTCACCCGCGACGGCCCGCCGGGCACCGTCCACCTGCGCGCCACCCCCGCCGCGCCCGACGAGCCGACGCGCGAGCTGCTGCGGCGCATCAGCGGCGGCCACAGCCTCGAACTGTGGCGCCTGCGCCTGCCCGCGGATACGACCGTCGAAGGCGTGCCCCACGCGCCGGGGACGGTCGAGCACCTGCTGGTCGCCTCGGGCACGCTGCGGGCCGGACCGGCGCAGGATCTGCGAGACCTGGAGGCGGGGGACATGCTGGCGTTCGCGGGCGACGCACCCCACGCCTACCGCACCGCCGCCTGGGCCGCCGACGTGACGGTGGTAATCGCCTCTCCGGCCGACCTCGGCTGACGGGCCTGTCGTCGCCGTGCCTAACCCGTGGCGGCGTCGTCCACCCGCTGCCCGAGACTGCGCAGGCCCCTGCCGAGACTCGCGACGGCGGAGAGCGCCACCACCCATCCGGCGAACACGAGCGAGGTCGTCATCGGGGTGAGCCGATCGAGCAGCCAGCCCGCCAGGACGGTGCCGATCGGCGTGGCGCCCCAGATCAGCATGCTGAAGGCGGTGCCCACCCGCCCGAGGAGATGGTCGGGGGTGACCTCGAGCCGGTAACTGAGGACGGCGATGCCGAACAGCGGCATGGAGACCGTGAAGAGCCCGAGAATCACCGCGATCACCACGAGATGGGTGGAGAAGGCCATGAGGACCCACAACGCGGCCTGCGCCCACAGAACCGACAGCAACATCCCGCCGAGGCCCAGGCGCTTCTTCACCCAGGGTGCGACGACGGCGCCGGCCACGCCGCCGACGCCGATGGCGGTGAACATCACCCCGATCGCCGCCGGAGAGGCCCCGGCCTGCCGGGCCGAGACGATCACCACGAGGCCGATGCCGGAGATGGCGACCTGCAGGCCCGCGCCCGTGACCGCGATCAGGCGCAGCGCGGAGTGGTTCCACAACCAGCGCAGGCCGTCGAGGATCTCCGCGCGCAGGTCGCCGCCCGCGGCCGGGGGCGCGTCGTCGCGCCGGAACGGGGCGCGCACGAACGACAGGCACAGGGCCGAGGCCAGGTAGGACAGCGCGTCGGCGACGAACGGCAACCCGCGCCCGAGCGCGAACAAGGCGCCCCCGAGCGTGGGCGCGACCACGTTCACCGTGGAGGAGGCGGTCTCGCGAGCGGAGACCGCCGCGGTGAGCTGCTCCTTGCCGACGACGTTCGGCAGGCAGCTCTCCTCGGCCGCGCTGAAGAACACGTAGAAGACGCCGCCCAGGAAGGCCGTGAGCACCAGGTGCGCGACCCCCAGCTCGCCCAGCCACAACGCCAGCGGGATCGTGGCGATGTTGACCGCGCGGCACAGGTCGCAGACGATCATCACCCGCTTGCGGTCCCAGCGATCCACGAGCGCACCCGCGATCAGCCCCAGGAGCAGGTACGGCATTGCACGCGCGGCCCCCACCAGGCCCGCGACGACGGGGGAGCCGGTCAGTGCCAGCGCAAGAAGCGGGAAGGCCAGCTGGGAGACGCCGCTGCCGAAGTCGGAGAGCGTGTGCCCGACCCAGACCAGCCGGAAGTCGCGGTTACGCCACACGGGTGCCTCTTTTGCGATTGGATGTCAGGGGATGCCTGACGAGACTAGCGGCGTAAGGTGCCGCCTGACAACCCTCTGGTGGCGGTCTATTGACGTCGAATCCAGTTCGGGAGACGGTCGAGCCGTGGACCTTGACCTAGTCCGGGAGGCCTGAGGTGCGGTTCGGAATCTTCTACGAGCACCAGTTACCGCGCCCCTGGGATGGCGGCACCGAGCAGCGGCTCTACGCCGACGCGCTCGACCAGGTCGAGCTGGCCGACCGGATGGGGTTCGACTACGTCTGGGAGGTCGAGCACCACTTCCTGGAGGAGTACTCCCACTCCTCGGCGCCCGAGGTCTTCCTGGCCGCCGCCTCCCAGCGCACCAGCAACATCCGCCTCGGCCACGGCATCGTGCAGATCCCGCCGCCGGTCAACCATCCCGCGAGGGTGGCCGAGCGGGTGGCGACGCTCGATCTGGTCTCCGGTGGGCGCGTCGACTTCGGGACGGGGGAGGGCAGCGCCGCGGCCGAGCTGGGCGGGTTCGGGGTGCCTCGTGACCGCAAGCGGGAGATGTGGCACGACGCGCTCGACGCGATCACCCGCATGTTCGTGGAGGAGCCCTTCGCGGGCTGGGACTCGCCGCATCTGAAGATGCCGCCGCGCAACGTGATCCCGAAGACGGTGCAGAAGCCGCACCCTCCGCTCTGGGTGGCGTGTTCGCGGCGCGAGACCATCCTGCTGGCCGCCCGCAACGGGATCGGGGCGTTGTCGTTCGCCTTCGTGCACCCCGAGGAGGCGCGGCAGTGGTCGCAGGAGTACTACCGGCTGCTCGAATCCGAGGAGTGCGTGCCCGCGGGCTTCGCGGTCAACCCCAATCTGGCCTGCGTGCTGCCGATGATGTGCCACGAGGACCCCGCGGTCGCCCGCGAGCGAGGCGGGCTCGGCGCCGGGTTCTTCGCCTACGCCCTGGCCCACTACTACGGGCAGGGTGAGCACGCGCCCGGACACGGGAGCATCTGGGACGACTTCTCCCGGGACCGGCCCCATCTCGGGGCGCGCGGCACCGACCCCCTCGCCGGGGCGCTCGGCAGCCCCGCCCAGCTCGTGGAGCTGATCAGGCGCTACGAGGAAGCCGGCGTCGACCAGATGATCTTCGTGCTGCAGGCGGGACCCAACCGGCACGAGCACATCTGCGAGAGCCTGGAGCTGTTCGGCAAGAAGGTGCTGCCCGTCTTCGCCGAGGAGCGTGAGGCGAAGGAGCGGGCCAAGGCCGAGCGGCTCGCCCCGGCGATCGAGGCGGCCATGGCCAGGCGCTCACCGGCCAGGACGCTCGCCTCGCCGTACCTGATCGACGAGACGGCCGAGACGGCGCGCATCCGACACCGGGGGGCGCCGCATCCGCGCGAGGTGTGGTCGGGCGCCCGCAAGCGGGCCAGGCGCGGCGGGCAGAACGCGCTGGCCAGGCTCGTGTCGGGGCGGGAGGACACCGACCTGGAGCGGTGGTTCGGGCCGCGCCAGCAGCGGGTGATGTTCGCGCTGATGGCCAGGTCCTTCGACGAGTCGAGGTCGGCGGGCTTCCAGGGGGCGATCGAGTTCGCGCTGCAGCCCGCCGAGACGTGGACCCTGATGGTCAGGGGCTCGCGGGCGCGGGCCTTCCGCGGCGCCACCCGGTCGCCGGCCTTGCGGTTGGAGTTGCGGGCCGCTGACTTCCTGCGGATCATCGCCGGGACGACGAACCCCGCCGGCCTCCTCATGTCGGGAAAAATCAGGATCAAGGGGGACATGACGCTGGCGTCCCGCGTCACCGAGATGTTCGGCGCGGCCAGCCCCTACTGATCCCTACGTCAACAGCTTGCGCGCGGCCCGCTCGATCTCCTCCTCCGACAGCAGCACGTGCGCGGCGGCGTCGCCCAGCGGGATGAAGCTGTCGGACGAGGTCACCCGCGCGATCGCACCCGTGAAGCCGGCGTCGAGCATCTCGGCCACGATGCCCTCGGCCACGCCGCCGCTGCGCCGCGTCTCGTCGGCGATGAGCACCTTGCCGGTGAGCTCGGCCGAACGCATCAGGTCCTCGATCGGGAGCGGCGCCAGCCAGCGCAGGTCGAGCACGCGGCAGCTGTAACCCTCCTGCGTCAGCCGTACGGCAGCGCGCAGGCTCATGCGCAGCCCGTTGCCGTAGGTCACGATGGTCAGGTCGCGCCCGTCGCCGTAGGAGCGCGCCCGCCCGATCGGCACGTGGGTCTCGGCCCACCGGTTCGGCGGCACGTACGGCGCGAGCCAGCCGCCGTCGCCCTCGTCGAAGAGATCGCGGGTGTGGTAGAGCGCGATCGGCTCCAGGAAGACGCAGACCGAGCCCGCGGTGCGCGCGGCGGCCAGGCAGGTGCGCAGCATGGCCGCGGCGTCGTCGGGACGGGCGGGCGCCGCGATCACGACGCCCGGGATGTCGCGCAGTGCCCCGATGGCGTTGTCGTTGTGGAAGTGCCCGCCGAATCCCTTCTGGTAGGCGAGCCCGGCCACCCGGACGACCATCGGGTTGACGTACGCGCCGTTCGAGAAGAACGACAACGTGGCCGCCTCGCCGCGGATCTGGTCGAGCGCGTTGTGCAGGTAGGCCAGGTACTGGATCTCCGGGACCGGCAGCAGCCCCGCCACCCCGGCGCCGAGCCCCAGGCCGAGGATGGCCTGCTCGTCGAGGTGGGTGTCGAAGACCCGGCCGGGGCCGAAACGTTTCTGCAGCCCGCGGGTGATGCCGTAGACGCCGCCCTTCTTGGCGACGTCCTCCCCGAAGATCATCATCTCGGGATAGACCGACAGGGTGTCGGCCAGCGTGTGGTTGATCGCCTGCGCGAGCGTCACGGACTTGCCGCGCTCGGGCAGCGCCCCGCCGAACGTGCGCTCGCGCGCCGCCGGCTCCGCCGACACCGGCGCGATCTTGGCGATGAGATCGGCCTTGCGCGGCGCGAGCGGCTCCATCACCTCGCGGGCCGAACCCAGCCGCGGGCTGCGAGCGGCCTCGAGCGCCATGCGCAGCACCAGCTCGCGCTCCGACTCGTACAACTTGACCAGCTCGTCGGCGGTCGCCTGCCCCGACTCGACGAGGAGCCTGGCCGTCGCCACCAGCGGGTCGCGCTCCAGATCGGAACGGATCTCGCGAGCCGTACGGTAGGCCGACTCCACGTCCGAGCCCGCGTGACCCATCAGCCGGACCGTCGACAAGTGCAGGAAGACCGGCGCGCGCTGCTCACGCACGTGTCGTACGGCACGCCGGGCGGCGTCGTAGGCGGCGGCCAGATCGCAGCCGTCGGCCTGGATGTAGGTGATCCCCGGCCGTTGGGCGGCGGCCTCCACCCAGCCCCTGGGCGTCTTGACGCTGATGCCGATGCCGTTGTCCTCGCAGACGAACAGGATCGGCACCGCCTGACCCTGATAGGTCGCGTAGGAAGCGGTGTTCAGCCCCGTCTGGGCGGTCGCGTGGTTGAGCGAGGCGTCGCCGAAGCTGCACGCCGCGATGGCGTCGGCCGGCCACGGCGACTGCAGGCCGAGCGCGCGGGCCCGCTCGATGGCGAAGGCGACACCCACCGCCCGGGGCAGATGGCTGGCGATGGTCGAGGTCTGCGGGATGACCGCCAGATCGGGATGCCCGAAAACCTTGTGCCTGCCGCCGGAGACAGGCTCCTTGGACGAGGCCACCATTCCCAGCAGCACATCGCGCAACCCCTGCTCGGGCAGGCGGTCGGCCATCGCCGAACGGGTCAGGTAGAAGGCCCCCGACCGGTAGTGCAGCAGGGCGGGATCGCTCACCCGCAGGGCCGCGGCCACCGCCGCGTTGCCCTCGTGCCCGGAGGAGCCGATGGTGTAGAAGCCCTCGTTCTGCTCGCGCAACCACCGCGCCGCCACATCGAGCAGCCGGCTGCCGAGCTGGAACTGGAAGAGTCTGCGGGCCTCCTCGCCGGTGAGCGTCGTGCCTTCGCGGACCGGCTCACGGGCGCCACGGGACACGCCCGCGCTCAGCGCCTCAACCGCCTGGATGAACTGAGTCTCAACAGTGTCGCGCGCCACATGCCCGATTATGCATGCCCTGAGGGTACTTGCGAGGTGACATGTTGTGCCCGGCTTGGTTTGACAGGAATTAATAACAGGTTGTCAGACCTTTCAACCAATCCGGCTTCTCAGGCGTCTACTGAAGATAAGCGTGGCACCCTCAATGCCGCGTTCAACCCACGGGATCATCCCTAGGGAAGGACGGAACCCGAATGTTTCACCGCATCCGGGCCGTAGTTGTGGCAGCCGCCATGGCCGCCGGGGCCTTAGCCCTGGCACCAGCCGCGAACGCCACCACCACGGCACCACCCGACATGTCCAAGCTGGCCGTCAGCCCCGCCTCACCGATCGACGTCACGGCGGCGCCGGTCAAGGTCACGGTCAACTTC
The DNA here is from genome assembly GCF_044456985.1 of Nonomuraea sp. NPDC050663. NCBI lineage: Bacteria > Bacillati > Actinomycetota > Actinomycetes > Streptosporangiales > Streptosporangiaceae > Nonomuraea > Nonomuraea sp. NPDC050663. The sequence continues at coordinate 455,270 of NZ_JBITGL010000006.1, read as the reverse complement.
GACACGACCGGAGCGAAGGGCACCCCCTCACTCAAGCTCACCGGACCCGGCAGCCCGTCCGACGTGCGCGGGCCGTACAAGGTCAACGAGAGCGGCGGCAAGGAGTTCTGGCGCGCCACCGCGGTCTTCGACGCCGACAACGCCGGCAACTGGACCGTCGCGGCCACCGCCGCCAACTCCGACGGCAACAACACCAACACCGCGACCTTCACGATCGCGCTGAAGTCGAAGCTCGACACGAAGATCGTCGACTTCGACGCCGACCCCGACGTGGTCGCCAAGGGCGCCACCCTCACCGTGACCGGCCAGTTGCTGCGCGAGCGCAGCGGCTGGAAGGGCTACGAGGGCCAGCCCGTGAAGATCCAGTTCCGCGCCAAGGGCACCGACGCCTACGCCGACGTGACCACGGCCACCACCGGCGGCAACGGCCACTTCAAGGCCGCCGTCAAGGCCGAGGCCACCGGCTACTGGCGTGCCCACTTCGCGGGCAACTCCGGCGCCAACGCCTCGACCAGCGACAGCGACGGCGTGGCCGTCAAGGAAGCCGACGCCCCGAGCCGGCTGAGCTTCGACGCCTACCCCGAGCCTGTCGACAAGGGTGACCGGCTCAACTTCAAGGGCGCCCTGCAGATCTTCGGCAAGGGCGGCTGGGACGGCGACTCCGGCCACCGCGTCGCCATCCAGTTCAAGCGCTCGGGCTCCGACCGCTGGGAGCACGTGACCACCGCGGTCACCGGCCGTGACGGGCGCTACTGGGCCCGCGCGACCGCCGTGGCCTCCGGCTGGTGGCGTGCCGTCTTCGCCGGCGCCTCCGGTGTCGAGGGCTCGGCCAGCGCACCCGACTGGGTGACGGTCAAGCGCCCGACGCCTCCGCCGCCTCCCTCGAAGATGAGCAGCTCGATCGTCAGCTTCAACGCCTACCCCGAGCCCGTCAAGAAGGGCAAGTGGCTGCACTTCAAGGGCCGCCTGCTCGTCCACGACGGTCGCTGGGAGGGCTACGAGGCCCAGGTCGGCCTGTACTACTGGTCGAAGGGCAAGTGGCGCTTCGTCAAGACCACCTGGTCCAACGACAACGGCTACCTGCACACCAAGGTCAAGGCCGTGAAGTCGGGTTACTGGAAGTTCTACTTCCGCGGTGACGCGGAGGCCAAGAGCGACAGCAGCCGCAAGGACTACGTGAAGGTCAAGCGGTAACTCCTGCTCGACCGAGGGCCCTCTCCCGTTCGCGGGGGAGGGCCCTTCCGCGTGGTATTCGCCCCGTGCGCGGTCAGGCGTGCGTGGTCGGGCGTGCGTGGTCGGGCGTGCGTGGTCGGGCGTGCGTGGTCGGGCGTGCGTGGTCGGGCGTGCGTGGTCGGGCGTGCGTGGTCGGGCGTGTGCGGTCGGGCGTGTGCGGTCGGACGAGCCTCCGCTGCCGTGGGCGGCCTCGCACGTCTGCCTCCTGCGCGCGAGACCCTGGGCCGGGCTCACGCGTCAGGCCCTGACGGCGCCTGGAGTCAGACCGCCGAGTCGACTACAGCAGCCCACGCTCCAGTGCCACTGCCACGGCCGCCGCTCTCGTGTCGACGCCCAGCTTGGCGAAGACATGCTTCAGATGCGTCTTCACAGTCGTCTCGCTGATCAGCAGACAGCGGGCGATCTCCTTGTTGGCCAGCCCCTTGGCGACCAGCCGCAGCACCTCCATCTCCCGTCCGCTCGGGCCCGCCCGCTCGAGGTTGATCAACGCCGCCGCCACCGACGGGGCCAGCACCGCCCCGCCCTGCGCCGCCGTACGGACCGCGCGGTGCAGCTCCTCTCGCGGGGCGTCCTTAAGCAGGTAGCCCGAGACCCCGGCAGCCATTGCCCGGGCGATGTGGCTGTCGGTGTCGTACGTGGTCAGCACGATCACCCGGATGTCGGGGTGATGCTCGCGCAGCCGGACGATGGCGCCCACCCCGTCGAGGTTGGGCATGCGCAGATCCATCAGCACCACGTCAGGTCGGCATGCCCGCGCCTGCGCGAGTGCTTCCAGGCCGTCGCCCGCCTCGGCGACCACCTCGATGTCGCTCACGCCGGCGAACATCCCACGCAGGCCGTCGCGAACCACTGGATGATCGTCGACGATCATCAGTCTCAGGCGCGCGGATTGCTCAGACACTCTGTCCTCCCGGTGACACAGTCCTTCTCGAGCGTGGACCATGACCAGGCACCAGCCCGTCTCCTCATCCGCGTCATCCGCGTCATCCGCGTCATCCGCGCGGGATGCTCAGGCACAACGCCGTCCCCTCGCCTGGGGCCGACTCCACCGTCACGCTGCCACCGACCGCCGCCGCTCGCTCCCGCATCCCGGCCAGCCCGACGCCCTGCCTGCTGGCCTGATCGAAGCCGCGGCCGTCGTCCACCACGTCCAAGGTCACCCCCTCGCCCATGTACGACAGCGTGACCACCGCCCGCCCCGCTCGCGCATGCCGGGCCACGTTGGCCAGGCCCTCCTGTACGGCCCGCAGCACGGTCATCTCGACGTCGGGGCTCAGCGGTCGCGGTGGCCCGTTGACCATTGCGGTGACCGGCACCCCGCTCCGTCGTGACCATCGCTCGGCTTCGGCTCGCACCGCCTCGTCGAGACGATCGGAGTCGAGAGGGCCCGGGCGCAGCGCGTGCACGGAACGGCGTGCTTCAGCCAGGCTTGCTCTGGCCAGGGACTTGGCCGTCGTTATGCGCTCGCGGACGTCGCGTTCGGTCCGCTCGTGCGCATCGCCTTTTGCGCGTTTGCTCGCGACGCTACCGGTGGGCTCGTGCACATTGACGACGGCGTGTTGGCTCACGACGGCTTCGGGGGTCTGACGTGTCGGGTCTTCGTCGGTGGGGTGGGCGCTACCCCGCGCCTCGCCACCGCCGGTGCCGGTGCTCCTAACACCGCTGTCGTCACTCGTGGCGAGCGCGTCCAGGGCCTGTTCGGCCGCCTCCAGTTGGGTGATGACGCCGCTGAAGCCCTGGGCGAGGGTGTCGTGGATCTCCCTGGCCAGGCGCGCACGCTCCTCCAGCACGCCCAGCGCCCGGTTCTGTTCGCCCATTCTGACCAGGTAGTTCACGAAGAGCCCGACGAGCACCAACATGCCGAGGTTGGCCACGGCGGCGCCCAGGAGGCGCGGTTCGGTGCCGATCTGCTGGAGCCATCCGGCGCCGGCGAACAGGCTGAGGCCCATCGTGACCGCCATGCCGTACGCCCACTTGCCCGGAAGCATGAGGTAAGGCAGGGGGCACATGCCGAACATCACCGTCTGGTAGGAGATGTCGCGGCTCATGAGCACGACGGCCAGTGAGCACAGCACGATGAAGTGCCAGAGCATCGGGTGCACCCGCTCCAGCAGGTCGGGGCGGCGGTAGACGAAGGCGTAGTGCCAGGCCGCCGCCGCGCCCGCCGTGGCCAGCGCCAGGGGGTCGAAGCCCCCGAGGACGTCGATGGTCACGCCGAGCGCCAGGCATCCGTAGTAGAGGCCGTGGAAGGCGACGATCCAGCGGTCGGGGGAGGGGCGCGGGGTCAGTCCCATCGGAACAGCGCGCCCGCGATCGCCATGCACACTGCGATTATCCCGGCCATCACGAGGAGCGGGAACGCTTCGGGTGTGCCGAACCAGCCATCGCGTAGTGCCTGGACTCCCTGGGTGAGGGGGAGCCAGTCGCCGATGCGGCGCAGGGTGGAGTTGAGGGCTTCGGGTGGGACGGCGGCGCCGCTCAGGAAGATCATGGGGAACATGACGACCATGCCGATCAGGTTGGCTGCCCGGTCGTTCGGGGCGAATGAGGCGATGACGAAGCCGATCGAGCAGGTCATGAGGGAGCAGGCGACGAAGGCCAGGGCGAGCGGCAGGGGGTGGGCGGGAAGGTCGACGTCGAAGGCGACCAGGCCGACGGTGAACAGGAGGACCGATCCGATCAGGCCCATCAGGACCTGGGCGCCGACCTGGGCCAGCAGCAGGGTGACGGGGGAGACCGGGGTGATCGCCAGCCTGCGCAGCACCTTGCGCTCGCGGTAGGAGGCCAGGATGCCGGGCAGGGCGGCGATGCCGCCGATGGCCAGGATCATCGCCAGGTAGCTGGGGAAGAGGATCTCCAGGCTGTCGTTGCCGCTGTTGAGGACCAGGAGCATGATCGGGAAGGCGAGCATGAAGAAGAGGCTGCCGGGGTCGCGCGCCAGGAGCACGATCTCGCTGGCCGACAGTCTGGCCAGGGCCTTCATCGTTCGACCTCGCTCAGGTAGGCCTCCTCCAGGGACGCGGCGCCCGCGCGGGAGATCAGTTCGGTGGGGGTCCCCATCGCGGCGATGCGGCCTCCGCGGAGCATCGCCACCCGATCGCACAGGTGCTCGGCCTCGTCCATGAAGTGGCTGACCAGGACCGCGGTCACGCCTGACGCCTTGAGCTCTCCGATCAGTGCCCACGTCTCCCGTCTGGCCAGAGGGTCGAGGCCGGTGGTCAGTTCGTCGAGCACGACCACCTCCGGGTCGCCCACCAGGGCCAGTGCCAGGAGCAGGCGCTGGCGTTGGCCGCCCGACAGATCGCCGAACGCCTTGCCTCGCAGTGGCTCCAGGCCCCAGCGCTGGAGCACCTGCCGCCAGTCGGCCGGGCGGGAGTAGAAGGCGGCGAACAGGCGCATCGCCTCGCCCACCTTCATACGGTCGGGCAGGGCGCTCTCCTGCAGCTGCGCCCCCACGCGTTGGGCGAGCGCGCGGCGTTTGCGGCTCGGGTCGAGGCCGAGCACGCGCACGGAGCCGCCGCTGGGGGAGCGCAGGCCGAGGATGCACTCCACGGTTGTCGTCTTGCCGGCGCCGTTGGGGCCTATCAGGCCGAAGATCTCGCCGGGGGTCACGGTGAACGTGACTCCGTCTACGGCGACCATCTCGCCGTAGGACTTGGTGAGGTCGTTGACCTCGATTGCTGCCATGCCCCAAGGGTGGCGGTGCGGCTTGCCGTACGGCATCGCCCGTTGCGGCCGATGGGCATCCTCCATTTGGAGGATCGGGGGACGGGTTGGGCATTGGGCGTAGGGAAAGAGGCCCTCCCAGGGAGGGCCTCTTCAGGGTTGGGTCACCGCTTGCCGGCGACCAGGGCGACGAGGAGGGATTTGATCTCCGTCAGGTCGCCGTCGATCTTCTCGAATCGGGCATCGATCTTCTCAAATCGCGCGTCGACCTGCGCGAATCGGGCGTCGATTCCGTCGAACCGCTCGTCGATCTGCGCGAACCGCTCGTCGATCTGCGCGAAGCGGGCATCGATTTGCGCGAAGCGGGCATCGATCTGCGCGAACTGCGCGTCGATCCCCTCGAATCGCGCGTCGACCGTGGTGCGCCACGCATCGATCTGGCCGAAGCGACGATCCATCGCCGCCTCGAGTCGGTTCACCTCGGACGTGACATGGTCGCGCAGGTTCTGCGCGACGTTGTCGACCCGCAGGTGGACGAGATCGAATCGCTCCGCAAGGCTCACTCCCGGCACACCACTGATGGTAACTGCTTCGAGCACGGTCACCCGGCCCTTCAGGTTGTCGATCTCCGCTTTCACATTCATGAGCGCTCCTCGGAGGGAAGGAACTGGGAACGATCAGGAAAGTTACCCTCCGCGAACGCTCTGCGTCGGAGAATCACCAAAGATCCACCCCTGCCCGGCGAAAGCCGATAAGCCTCAGTCGGCTCTCCTGAACTGCGCGATCGCCACCCCCAGCAGCGCCGCCCCGATCGCCGCCACCAGTCCGAGCTCGACCGGGATCGGCACCTGCCAGCCGAACCACTGCACGCCCGGGTTGAGCATCGCGTCCACCTCCGGTGGCACGGACACGGAGGCGAAGACCGCCTGCCGCATCGGGTCCACCGCGTATGTCAGCGGGTTGACCGTGGTCAGCGCGTGCAGCCATGACGGCAGGTTGGCCAGGGGGAACATGGCGCCCGACAGGAAGATCATCGGCATGATCGCCATCTGCATGAGCCCGAAGAACGTCTGCATGTTCTTCATGCGCGCCGCGAGGGTGACGCCGAAGGCGGTGATCGTGAAGGCGGCGAGGAACATCTCGAACAGGAGGGTGAGCATCAGCGACGGGGAGTACGGCACGCCGACGAGGCCGGCCATGGCGAGGATGACGATGCCCTGGCCGACGGCGACGACGGCGCCGCCGAGGCATTTGCCGATGACGATGGCGCCGCGTGACACGGGGGCGACGAGCATCTCGCGCAGGAAGCCGAACTCGCGGTCCCAGACGATGGAACCGGCGGAGAACATGCCCGTCATGATCACGGTCATGGAGATCATGCCGGGGTACATGAAGGTGCGGTAGTCGATGCCGGGGATGGCGCCCTGGACCAGGCTTCCCAGGCCGGTGCCCATGACGAAGAGCCACAGCACGGGCTGCAGGAGCATCGACAGCATGCGGGTGCGGTCGTTGACGAACCGCAGCAGCTCGCGGTGCAGCACCACCTTGACGGCGCGCAGGTCGTGGCCGAAGGAGCGGCCGGGCACGCGTACGGCGATCGCTTCTGCGGTCATCGGCTGGCCTCCGCTTCCGTGAGGGTGGCCGCCGCGTGGCGGTCTTCGGCGCATCGGGCAGTCATCGGCGGGCCATCGCTTTCATCCACTGGTTCCCCGCCCCGGACTCCTCGGCGTCGCGGATGGTCGACCCGGTGTAGCTCATGAACACGTCGTCCAGCGAGGGCCGTGACACGCTGACCGACTGGATCGGCAGCCCGAGCTCGGCGAACAGCCGTGGAACGAACTCCTCCCCGGAGGCGACCGCGAAGGTCACCGCTCCCTCGTGCACGGCCGCCTCGAGCCCGAAGCGCTCGCGCAGGGCGAGGATGGCCGCCCCTTCGTCGGGCGTGTGGATCTGCACCCGGTCCTTGCCCACGCTGGCCTTGAGTGCCTCGGGCGAGTCGACCACCACGATCTCGCCGTGGTCCATGATGGCGATGCGGTCGCAGTACTCGGCCTCGTCCATGTAGTGCGTCGTCATGAAGATCGTGATGTCCTCGCGGTGACGCAGTTTGTTGATGTATCCCCAGATGGCCGAGCGGGTCTGCGGGTCGAGCCCGACGGTGGGCTCGTCGAGGAAGAGCACGCGTGGGGAGTGCAGCAGCCCTCGCGCGATCTCCAGGCGCCGTTTCATGCCGCCGGAGAAGGTCATCACCTTGGCGTCCTTGCGGTCCCACAGCGCGACCATCTCCATGACCTGGCGCAGGCGCTCGCCGACGAGGCTCTTGGGCACACCGTACAGCTCGGCGTGGAAGCGCAGGTTCTGCTCGGCGGTCAGGTAGCTGTCGAGTGTCGGGTCCTGGAAGACTAAGCCGATGTTGGCGCGGACCTGGTCGCGCTCTCCGACGATGTCGTGGCCGGCCACCCGGGCCTGGCCGCCGGTGGGGTGGACCAGCGTGCACAGCATGCTGATCGTGGTGGTCTTGCCGGCGCCGTTGGGCCCGAGGAAGCCGAAGACCTCGCCGGGCGCCACCTCGAAACTGACGCCTTTGACCGCTTCGACCTTGCCGTAGGTCTTCTTCAGACCCTGTACGGCCACAGCTGGGGTCGTCATCTAGTCCTCCGCCAGAATCTTGAACATCGATCGGCGCGTCGACCTGAGGAGTTCCTTGGCCTCGGCGACCTGCCGGTCGTTGGCCGAGCGGGTCAGGTGCAGGAACGCCTCGCCGAGCTGGCCCCACAGCAGCCGTAGCTCGTGCCGGTCTTCTGGCACGGTGCTGGCCACTTCGTCCCAGGGGGCGCTCTGGCCGGCGCGGCGCTGGTGCTCGGCCCGGCCCTTGTCGGTGAGCCGGTAGGTACGGCTGCCACCGTACTCCTCGGCGACGACGAGTTCCTCGTCCTCCAGCTGCTGGAGCGCCGGGTAAACGGATCCGGGGCTGGGGCGCCAGATCCCGCGGCTGCGTGCGGCGATGTCCTGGATCATCTGGTAGCCGTTCTTCGGCTCCTCGGCCAGGAGGGACAGCAGTGCGGCGCGCACGTCGCCGCGCCGCACATTCGGTGCGTGCATGGCATGCTCTCCTCAACTATCGAGATATCGCAAAGATATATCTAGAAGTGTCGGACAACAACGGCCGTTCAGAAAGTTAAGCGATATTAACCAGCGCCGACAGCGCCATCCCGCGCAGCAGCCCCCGCATGGCCTCGGGCTCCAGCTCGCCCGCGCTGTGCGGTGTGGAGTTGAGCAGCCCGAACAGGGCGTGCGTCGCCGCTCGCAGCCGGGGCGGCGGGCATCCGGGATGCAGCTCGGCGAGCACCGTCACCCACTCCTCGACGTAGAGCCGCTGCAGGCGCCTGATCTGCCGCCGCGCCGGCTCCGGCACGTTGTCGAGCTCCCTGTCGTGCACGGTGATCAGCGCCGGTTGTTCGAGCGCGAAGGTGATCTGGGTGTCGAGCAGCCGGTCGAGGGCGTCCTGCGGCCCTGAGGCGGCGGTGACGACGGTGACCGCGGCTTCACGCAGGTCGGAGCTGATGGCCAGCAGCATCTCGGCCAGCAGCGCCTCCTTGCCGGGAAAGTGCCGGTAGATCGCCGGGCCCGAGACGCCGACGGCGCCGCCGATGTCCTCGAGGGAGGCTCCGTGGAAGCCGCGTGCCGCGAACAGCTCCGCGGCGGCGTGCAGGATCTCCATCCGCCGATTGCGGGTAGGGGTGCTCACGCGGGTGGTGTCCGGCTGCTCGCGCATGTCTCACATAGTAGACGCCCGAGTTAATGATGACTAACATCTCGAACATGAGTGACTGGCCCGTCCTGAAAGCCGGCGGGGGTTCGGACAGCTACGCCGAGGTCAACGAGCGCCTGGCGCGGGAGCTGCGCGAGAAGCTGACCGCCGCGGCGCTCGGCGGTCCCGAGCGTTCCCGCCAGCGGCACGTCGAGCGCGGCAAGCTGCTGCCCCGCGAGCGCGTCGACAGCCTCCTCGACCCCGGCTCGCCCTTCCTGGAGCTCTCGCCGCTCGCGGCCACCGGCCTGTACGACGACCAGGCGCCCGCCGCCGGCATCATCACCGGCGTCGGCCGCGTGTCGGGCAGGGAGTGCGTGATCGTCGCCAACGACGCGACGGTCAAGGGCGGCACGTACTACCCGATGACGGTCAAGAAGCACCTGCGCGCCCAGGAGGTGGCGCTGCACAACCGCCTGCCGTGCATCTACCTCGTCGACTCGGGCGGGGCGTTCCTGCCCAAGCAGGACGAGGTCTTCCCCGACCGCGAGCACTTCGGGCGCATCTTCTACAACCAGGCCACCATGTCCGCGCGCGGCATCCCGCAGATCGCGGCGGTCCTGGGCTCCTGCACGGCGGGCGGCGCCTACGTGCCGGCGATGAGCGACGAGGCCGTGATCGTGCGCGGCCAGGGCACGATCTTCCTCGGCGGGCCGCCCCTGGTGAAGGCGGCCACCGGCGAGGAGGTCACCGCGGAGGAGCTCGGCGGCGGCGACCTGCACTCGCGCGTCAGCGGGGTGACCGACCACCTGGCCGAGGACGACGCCCACGCGCTGGCCATCGTGCGCGACATCGTCTCCACCCTCGCGCCGCGCCCGGACAGCCCGTGGACGCGTGCCGTACCGCAAGAGCCCCTGCACGACCCGCGCGACCTGTACGGCATCGTGCCGCCCGACACGCGCACCCCCTACGACGTGCGGCAGGTCATCGCGCACGTCGTCGACGGCTCGCGCTTCCTGGAGTTCAAGGCGGAGTACGGCATGACACTCGTGACCGGATTCGCCCACATCCACGGGCACCCGGTCGGGATCATCGCCAACAACGGCATCCTGTTCAGCGAGTCGGCGCTCAAGGGCGCCCACTTCATCGAGCTGTGCGACCGCCGCCAGATCCCGCTGGTGTTCCTGCAGAACATCTCCGGCTTCATGGTCGGCAAGGCCTACGAGGCGGGCGGCATCGCCAAGCACGGCGCGAAGATGGTCACCGCGGTGTCGTGCGCCAGGGTCCCCAAGTTCACCGTCGTGATCGGCGGCTCGTTCGGCGCGGGCAACTACGCCATGGCCGGGCGCGCGTATTCGCCGCGTTTCCTGTGGATGTGGCCCAACGCCCGCATCTCGGTCATGGGCGGTGAGCAGGCGGCCAACGTGCTCACCACGGTCGGCAACGCCGACGCCGACGCGATCCGGGCGCAGTACGAACACCAGGGCAACCCGTACTACTCCACCGCCAGGCTCTGGGACGACGGCGTGATCGACCCGATCGACACGCGCAAGGTCCTGGGTCTGGCGCTCTCGGCGGCCGCCAACGCGCCGCTCGACCCCATCGGCTACGGCGTCTTCCGGATGTGATGATCGTGTTCCGCACTGTTCTGGTCGCCAACCGGGGTGAGATCGCCATCCGCGTGATGGAGACCCTCGACGAGCTCGGCATCGCCGCCGTCGCCGTGTACACCCAGGGTGACCTCGCGCACGTCGCGGGGGCCGACCGCGCCTACCAGATACCGAAATATCTGGACATGGATGCGATCTTGGCCGCCGCCCGCGACTCCGGCGCCCAGGCCGTCCACCCCGGCTACGGCTTCCTCGCCGAGAACGCCGAGTTCGCCCGGCGCTGCGCCGACGAGGGCATCGTCTTCATCGGCCCGCCCCCCGCCGCCATCGAGGCGATGGGCGACAAGATCCGCGCCAAGGCCACCGTCGCCGCCGCGGGCGTCCCCGTCGTGCCGGGGGCCGCCGAACCCGGCGACGACCTGCTCACGTGGTCGGAGTTCCCCGCGCTCATCAAGCCGTCCGCCGGTGGCGGCGGCAAGGGCATGGTCGTGGTGCGCTCCGCCGGCGAGCTGCCCGCCGCCCTGGAGTCCGCCCGCCGTACGGCGCAGGCGGCCTTCGGCGACGGCACCCTGCTGATCGAGCGCTACATCGACAGCCCCCGGCACATCGAGATCCAGGTCATGGCCGACACCCACGGCGACGTCGTGCACCTGGGCGAACGCGAGTGCAGCCTGCAGCGCCGCCACCAGAAGATCATCGAAGAGGCCCCCTCGCCCTTCGTCACGCCCGAGATGCGCGAGGAGATGGGCAGAGCGGCCGTCGAGGCCGCCAGGTCGGTCGGCTACGTGGGCGCGGGCACCATCGAGTTCATCGTCGACGGCCGCACCGGCTCCTTCCACTTCATGGAGATGAACACCCGCCTGCAGGTCGAGCACCCGGTCACCGAGGAGGTCACCCGCCTCGACCTGGTCAAGCTCCAGCTCCTGGCGGCGGCGGGCGAGCCGCTCGGCCTCACCCAGGACTCCGTGCGGCTGAAGGGGCACTCCGTCGAGGCCCGCGTGTACGCCGAGGATCCCGCGCGCGGTTTCCTGCCCACCGGTGGCCGGGTCCTGCTGCTGCGCGAGCCCTTCGAGGCCCGGGTCGACTCGGGCATCGAGGAGGGCGTCGTGGTCGGCAGCAGCTTCGACCCGATGTTGTCGAAGGTGATCGTGTGGGACGAGACGCGTGAGGGCGCGCTCCAGGCACTCGACAGGGCGCTGGCCGAGACGACGATCCTCGGCCTGACGACGAACATCCCCTTCCTGCGCGCCCTGACCACGCACCCGCAGGTGCGGGCGGGCGAGCTCGACACGGGACTGGTCGAGCGCCTGCTGCCGGAGCTCACCGAGTCAGAGGGCGCCCAGGAGGCGCTCGTAGCGGCCGCCCTGTACTTCCAGGCGGAGGCGGTCGGCGACGGGGATCCCTGGGCGTCGGGCGACGGCTGGCGGCTGGGCGAGGCGGCCTGGACGACCTGGCGGCTGGAGTCGCGTCAGGGCGTGCACCGGGTCCTGGTGCGCGGCTCTGTCGTGACGGTCGACGGCGGCGCCGAACTGACCGCGTCCGCCCGCCGTACCGGCACCGAGCTCGTCCTCACCGTCGACGGCCGCGCCACGCGCTTCGAGACGGCCCGCGACGGCGACACCCTGTGGCTGGGCAGGAAGGGCGCCGCCTGGCAGGTCAGGCGCCACCGCATCGGCGACCCGGGCGACCGGCCGGGCGCGGGCCAGGCCGCCGACGGCGTGGTCCGCAGCCCCATGCCCGGCACGGTGCTGCTGGTGAAGGCGCAGCCGGGTGACGAGGTCGACGCGGGCCAGGCGCTCGTGATCGTGGAGGCGATGAAGATGGAGCACACCGTGACCGCCCCGCACGCGGGAACGGTCAAGGACATCCCGGTCAAGGCGGGCCAGTCGGTCGACATGGACGCCGTGCTGGCGGTGGTCGAGCCGTGAAGCTGCCGGAGCGCGTGACGGTCTACGAGGTGGGACCCAGGGACGGCCTGCAGAACGAGAAGGCGATCGTCCCGGTCGAGGTCAAGGCGGAGTTCATCGAGCGGCTGGAGGACGCCGGCCACCGGGTGATCGAGGCGACGAGCTTCGTGCACCCGAAGTGGGTGCCGCAGCTCGCCGACGCCGAGCAGCTCCTGACGGCGATCACCAGGAAGCCGGGCATCCGCTACCCGGTGCTCGTCCCGAACGATCGCGGGCTCGACCGCGCCCTGGCCAACGGGGTCGACGAGATCGCGATCTTCGCGAGCGCCACCGAGACGTTCGCGAACAGGAACCTCAACCGCACCCTGGACGGCCAGTTCGAGATGTTCGAGCCGGTCGTGGCCAGGGCGCTGGAGCACGACGTCAAGGTCAGGGCCTATGTCTCGATGATCTTCGGCGACCCCTGGGAGGGCCGCACGCCGGTCGAGCAGGTGGTGCGCGTCGGCACGAGGCTGCTCGACCTGGGCTGCCACGAGCTGTCGCTCGGCGACACGATCGGCGTGGGCACGCCAGGACAGGCCGCCGACCTGATAGGCGCCTTCCCCGACCCGGCCCGGCTGGCCGTGCACTTCCACGACACCTACGGCCAGGCGCTGGCCAACACCCTGGCCGCGCTCCAGGCGGGTGTCACCGTGATCGACGCCTCGACAGGAGGCATCGGAGGCTGCCCCTACGCCGAGTCGGCCACGGGCAACCTCGCCACCGAGGACCTGGTCTGGATGCTCCACGGCTTGGGCATCGAGACCGGCCTCGACCTGGACAAGCTGGTCGCCACGAGCGTCTGGCTGGCCGAGCGGCTGGGCCGACCGAGCCCGTCGCGCGTCGTGCAAGCTCTCGCAGACAAGGACATCCCCGATGCTGAACGATGAGTACGAGGAGCTGCGCAAGACCGTCGAGGCCTTCGCCCGCGAGGTGGTGGCGCCAGTGATCGGCGACTACTACGAGCGCGAGGAGTTCCCCTACGACATCGTGCGCCAGATGGCCGCCATGGGCCTGTTCGGCCTGCCCATCCCCGAGGAGCACGGCGGCATGGGCGGCGACTACTTCGCCCTGTGCCTGGCCCTGGAGGAGCTCGCGCGGGTCGACTCGAGCGTGTCGATCACGCTGGAGGCCGCCGTCTCCCTGGGCGCCATGCCGATCTACCGTTTCGGTACGGCGGAGCAGAAGGCCCACTGGCTGCCGAAGCTCGCCGCCGGGGAGATGCTGGGCGCCTTCGGCCTGACCGAGCCCGGCGGCGGCACGGACGTGCCGGGCGGCATGCGCACCACGGCCGTGCTCGACGGCGACGAGTGGGTGATCAACGGCACCAAGGCGTTCATCACCAACTCCGGCACCGACATCACCGGCGTGGTGGGCGTGGCGGCCCTGACGGGCGAGCGGGAGATCTCGACCATCCTGGTGCCCAGCGGCACGCCGGGCTTCACCGTGTCGAAGAAGTACTCCAAGGTCGGGTGGAACGCCTCCGACACCCGCGAGCTGTCCTTCGCGGACGTGCGGGTGCCGAGGGAGAACCTCCTGGGCGAGCGCGGTCGCGGCTACGCGCAGTTCCTGCAGACGCTCGACGAGGGCCGCGTGGCGATCGCGGCGCTGAGCGTCGGCCTGGCGCAGGGCTGCGTCGACGAGTGCCTGAAGTACGTGCGCGAGCGCCGGGCCTTCGGCCACCCCATCGGCCACTACCAGGCGATGCAGTTCAAGATCGCCGACATGGAGGTCAGGGCGCACACCGCCCGCCTGGCCTACTACCACGCCGCCGAGCGCCTGCTCAAGGGCATGCCGTTCAAGAAGGAGGCGGCCATCGCCAAGCTGGTGGCCTCCAACGCCGCGATGGACAACGCGCGTGACGCCACGCAGATCTTCGGCGGCTACGGCTTCATGAACGAGTTCCCCGTGGGGCGTTTCTACCGCGACGCGAAGATTCTGGAGATCGGCGAGGGCACGAGCGAGGTGCAGCGCATGCTCATCGCCCGCCAGCTGGGGCTCGGTGACCTCTGAAACACCGGTTAAGGTCGTCTCCATGACCACCGAGACCCTGCACATCAGGAGGGCCGTCAAGGGCGACGCCGACGAGATCTTCGCTCTGGCGCGCGAGTTCGGGCTGACCTTCCGTCCCGAACGGGAGGCGTTCGACGTCGCGCTGCCCCAGCTGCTCGACAATCCCGACGCCCTCCTGCTGGCGGCCGTGGTCGACGGCAGGGTGCACGGATACCTGCTCGGGTTCGTGCACCTGACGTTGTTCGCCAACGGCCCGGTGGCCTGGGTGGAGGAGGCCATGGTGCAGTCGGGCGCGCGCCGCCAGGGCATCGGGCGGTCGTTGCTGGTGGACTTCGAGGAGTGGGCACGCTCGCGTCAGGCCGGCTACGTGGCCATGGCGACCCGTCGTGCGCCCGAGTTCTACCGGGCGCTCGGCTATGAGGATTCGGCGACGTTCTACCGAAAAGTGCTTCGGTAGGAAATGTCCGCCATGTGAACGGTGCGCAAGGCTGTCGGTGGGCGATGGCATGCTGTGAGGCGTGAGCGTGCATACAGTGAGCCCCCGCTTCGTGGGGCGCGTGAAAGAGCTGGCCGCCCTGGAGCGGGCGCTCGCTGACGCACGCGCGGGGGCTGCTGCCACGGTTTTGGTGGGCGGTGAGGCGGGAGTCGGCAAGACCCGGCTGATCAAGGAGTTCACCCGGCGGGCCGAGCCCGCGCGCGTGCTAATCGGCGGCTGCCTCGAGCTCGGCACCGAAGGCCTGCCGTACGCCCCCTTCACCGCGGTCGTGCGCAGCCTGGTCAGGGAGATGGGCCGCGACGCGGTGGCGGCGCTGGTCCCCGGCGGCGACACCGGCGGGCTGGCCCGGCTGCTGCCCGAGTTCGGCGAGCCTGACTCCGGCGGCGCGGAGGCCAGGGCCCGGCTGTTCGAGCAGGTCCTCGGCGTGCTCGAGCGGCTGGCCGACCGCGGGCCCGTCGTCCTGATCATCGAGGACGCCCACTGGGCCGACCGCTCCACCCGCGACCTGCTGTCGTTCCTGGTGCGCTACCAGCGTTCCGACGTGCCGCTGCTGATCGTGGTGACCTACCGCTCCGACGAGCTGCACCGCACCCACCCCCTGCGGCCCCTGCTGGCCGAGCTGGGCAGGGTCGCCTGGGTGCGACGCGTGGAGCTGCACCGCCTCAGCCGCCGCGAGGTGGTCGAGCAGGCCACCGGCATCCTGGAGCGCCGGCCGTCGGCGGCCGACCTGGAGCTGATCTACACCCGCAGCGAGGGCAACCCGCTGTTCGTCGAGGCGCTCATCAGCGAGGCAGGCGAGGGGGAGGCGATCCCCGAATCCCTGCGCGACCTGCTCCTGGCCTCCGTGCAGCGGCTGCCGGAGGAGACCCAGGAGCTGCTGCGGGTGGCCTGCGCGGGCGGCGCGCGCATCGAGCACGACCTGTTCTCCGCGGTCGCCGGGCTCGACGACACCACCTTCTCCGGCGCGCTGCGCCCGGCCGTCGCTGGCAACGTCCTCGTCGTCGACGGCGAGGAGTACGCCTTCCGCCACGCCCTCATCCGCGAGGCGCTCCACGAAGACCTGCTGCCCGGCGAGCGCTCGCGCCTGCACACCCGCTTCGCCGAGGCGCTGGAGGCCGACCTGACGATCCTGCCCGCCCCGCGCGGCGCGATCGAGCTCGCCCACCACTGGCACGCCGCCCACAACAGCACCTGGGCGCTGATCAGCGCCTGGCGCGCCGCTGCCGTGGCCCGCACCGCCGTCGCCTACGACGAGCAGCTCGGCATGCTCTCCCGCGTCCTGGAGTTGTGGGACCAGGTGCCCGACGCCGCCGAGCGCATCGGCGCCGACCAGATCGACGTGCTCCAGCAGGCCGTCATCGTGGCGCGCATCGTCGGCGAGAACGACCGGGGCATCGCCTTCGCCACCGAGGCGCTCTCCCTCGACCCCGACCCCGAGCGGGCCGCCCGCCTGCTGATGTATCGCGGCATGCTGCGCTACAGCCAGGGCAGGAACGGCGCCACGGAAGACATGCGCCGCGCCGCCGCGCTGGTGCCGCCCGACGGCTCGCTGTCGCTGCGCGCCCAGGTCCACCACAACCTCGCCTCGGCGCTCAACAGCCGCGACGTGTGGCAGGAGAAGGTCGCCGTGGCCCGCGAGGCCCTGGAGCTGGCCAGGAAGGCCGGAGACAAGCGCACCGAGGCGCACGCCCTGGCCACCCTCACCTGGTCGACCGCCTTCTACACCGACGTCGAGCGCCACCTCGACGGCTTCCAGCAGGCCAGCGAGCTGGCCGCGGAGGTCGGCGCGTTCTACGCCATGATGCGCAGCGCCATCTCCGAGTCCGACGTCCTGGAGGGCGCCGGACGCCACGAGCAGGCCGCCAAGGTCGCGCGCCGCAACATGTCGGCCGCCGAGGCCCACGGCCTGGCCCGCGCCACCGGCACCTTCCTGGCGATGAACCTCGCCGAGCCGCTCGTCTCGCTGGGCCGCTGGGACGAAGCGTCCGAAGTGATCGAGCACGCCCTCGACCTCATGCCGCCCGCGCTCACCCGCTCCAGCCTGCAGGGCTGGCTGGGCGACATCGCCCTGGCCCGCGGCGACGTCGCGCAGGCCGAGGCACAGGTGAAGGCCTCCACCCGGGCGCTGTCCAACGGCAGCTTCCGCGACCAGATCGTGCTGCCGCACGCCCGCAGGGAGGTGGCGCTGCTCACCGCCCAGGGACGCACCGACCTGGCCAGGGCGCGCGCCGTGTGGGCGCTGCGCGAGCTGGCCCCCGAGGACAGCCCGCGATACGCCTGGCCGCTGCTGGTGGCCGTCGCGCGCATCGGCGGCGAGCCGCCGCCCGAGGCGCTGGAAGTGGCCAGGCGCATGCCGGTCGACGGTGATCTGCAGGAGGCGCTCCGGCTCACCTTCGTGGCGATCACGGGGGAGCGGGCGGCGGGCTCCGGGGTCGGCTCCGGCGTGTGGGGCGTCGTGCCCGACGGCCCGTCGGGGTCGTCGGAGGCCCCGCGGAACCCGGAGGGCGCGGGCCTGTTCAGGTGGCGGGTCCTCGGCGACGAGCCGTCGGCCTTCGAGCCGTCCTCCCGCGGCGTGACAGACGGGGCCGCGGGTAGGGCAGGCGGGCCCGGTACGGCACGCGGCTCCGGCACGGGCGGCTCCGGTTCCGCGGGCGCGACCAGCTCGGCAGGCGCCCCTGGCGTCTCCGGCCGACCTGCTGAAGCCGGTGGCCCCCCGATCGGCCTGGACGACTGGGATGCCGCCGCGGAGGCCTGGAAGGCTCTGGGCCAGCCGTACGGTGAGGCGCGCTGCCGGGTCGGCGGCGCGCACGTGGCGGTCGGCGTGGGAGCCCGTCAGGAGGCGGCCGAGCGCCTGAGCCGCGCCCGCGAGCTGGCCGAGCGCCTGGGCGCCGCCCCGCTGCTCGCGGAGATCGACACCTTGGCCAGGAGGGCCAGGCTGGCGGTCGGCGGCCAGGAGCAGGTGACGGCGTCCGCCCACGACCCGCGGGCAGGCCTGACCGCACGCGAGCTGGAGGTGCTGCAGCTCCTGACGACCGGCCGCAGCAACCGCGAGATCGGCGCCGAGCTGTTCATCTCGGTGAAGACGGTCAGCGTGCACGTCTCGAACATCCTGGCCAAGCTGGGCGCCGCCTCACGCGGCGAGGCGGCGGCGACGGCCCACCGCCTGGGTCTGTTCGAGGAGAGCGACGCCCGCTGAAGGCCCCAAGCGGCCGCACGCGGAGCCTGGGTAGCGGCTGGGCCGGTATCCGCTGAGCCGAGCAGTGCTGAGCTGGGCAGCGGGTGAGCTGGGCAGCGGATGAGCCAGTACTACCTCAGCCGGTGAGCTGGGCCTCCAGGCGGTAGCCGTCGACCGTGACGTACACCTGGTCGCCGGGGCGCGCGTTGAGCTTCATCAGCACCGGCTGCAGCGAGTCGAACACCGGCTGCCGGTCGCCCGGCCACACGAGCACGACCGCGTTGTTGCCCGGCCCGGTCACCGACAGCAGGGTGCCGGGACGCATGCCGAGCTGGGCGGCGTAGCCCTCGGGCACGGTCACGGGGCCGCCGCGCAGGTGCTCGGTGGTGACGTCGATGCGCTGCCAGCGGCGCGGGTCGGAGGTCGGGCTGGGCGGCGGGGTGCTGGGCCCGCCCGACATGCCGGGCAGACCCGCGAGCGCGCTCGACATGCCGCCGAACCCGCCGAGTCCGCCGCCGTTCGAGGCCCCGTTGGACGCACCGCTGGGCATGCCGTTGGGGACACCATTGGGCGCGCCGTTGGCGGGGCCGCCGTAGCCGTTGTAGCCGTTCCCGTTGGCGCCGGGCCGACGCTCGGGCAGGCCGTTGGCAGGCATCCCGTTGGCGGGCATGCCGTTCTCGCCCGAGCCGTTGCGTCCGCCGCCGGACAGGGCCGACAGCGCGGCCAGCGCGGCCGACGGGTCGATCGCGGGCGCCTGCGGGATGGGCTGGCCGCCGCGGTGGTGGTGACCGTTGGCCCCGGGAGTACGGCGGGGCAGCGAGCCGAGGGCTTCGGCGGAGGGAGCCTGGGCGAAGCCGGAGCCGGACGAGCTTTCGGGCGGCAGCGCCTCGAGCCAGGCCTTGGCGGAGTGGAGCCGGACGCCGAGTTCGCCGAGGAGCTCGGCGTAGTCGGCGTCACGCGGCGCGGAGGCGAGCAGCTGGCGGGTGCGCTGCTGCAGCCCGCGCAGGTCGCCGACGACGAGCCAGCCGTCCTGCAGCCGCCGGTCGGGCATGAGGGTGACCAGGACACGCCAGAGCGGGGTGCGCAGCGAGGGCACCATCACCGGGTGTTCGGGGTCGGCGCCGACGAGCTGTTCTTCGGTGGCGGCCGCGCCGAGCCATTCGGTCAGGCGGAACATGTGGCCGGTGACGGGGGCGGACTCCGAGGAGCGCAGCCAGAGCAGCACGCGCTCTTCGGCGGTGCGCTGGGCGATGGAGAGGGCGTCGCGGTCGACGAGCAGCCGGTGGGCCAGCTCGCGAAGACTCACGGGGTCCTCGGCGAAGAGGCGGTGGACCGCGACGGCCAGCTCCAGGCGGTCGAACGACTGGAAGAGCCCGTCGACGACGCGCGTCATGATGTGCTCGGGTCCGAGGACGACGGGCTCGTCGGCGGCCGGCTGGGCAGCGGGCTGCTGGGCAGCGGCCGACTGGGCAGCGGGCTGCTGGGAGGTGGGGTGCGGCGTCCCCTGCGGGGCGGGCACCGAGGCCGCGGCGGGCGCGGCGGCGGACGAAGCGACTTGCGGCTGGGCCTGCGCGTGCGGCTGGGCCTGGGCGGCCGGGGAGGCCGCGGGCACCCGGTTGAGCACCTCGCGGAACAGCGAGCCGATGACCTGCTCGGATCCGGCCAGGTCGGCGGCGCTGAGGCGTTTGAGCCGGTTCCAGCCGCCGAGCCCGGTGATGGCCGTGCGCACCGGTTCCGGCCATCCGGTCAGCGCCGGGTCCACGTGGTGGACCTGCAGCGCGGGCAGGACGTCAGCGAGCGGCAGGTGGTCCCAGCGCGAGGCGGCCAGCCTGGCCAGCCGCTCGCAGATCCAGTCCATGCCGGTCGTGCCCAGCGCGCGGGACAACGCCAGTGAGCTCCACCAGCCGGCGGGCAGTCGTGGGTCGGTGAGGGCCTCGGCCACCTGTTGCGGGCGGCTCCAGCGCAGGGCCGGAACCAGATCGCTCAGGCAGATCGATGACTCGACGTCCATTGCGGACCGTACCCTCCCCAGTGGTGCACGTGTGGCTAGTGGTGCAACTTATGACGCAAGCTATCAATCGGTGTGAATAGGGTAAAGGTGCTTGGTGGTCAAACCGTACCGTGGCCGGCCACCAACCAGCGCCACGCACTCGGCTCCCGCGGCCACTCCTGACTCGACCGCCCGCTGGTCGCCGGCACCTTTCAGGCGCGCGGTGAGGTATCCGGCGGCGAACGCGTCACCCGCGCCCGTGGAATCCACGACTTCGCCTGCCATACCCGCGGCTCGCGCGACTACACGCCCGGCCGACGCCACGAGGGCGCCGCGGGCGCCGAGCTTGACCACCGCCGTGCCGTACCTCTCGCTCAGCTCCAGGGCCGCGTGCTCGGGGTCGTCGGAACCGGTCAGGAGCCGCGCCTCGTCCTGATTGGGGATGATCAGGCCCGCGGGCGAACTCTCCGACAGGAACCGGTCGATGCCGAAGCTCTCCAGGGGTCCGGTCGAGGCAGGGTCGACGCTGACGGTGATGCCGCGCTCGACGGCGTCGGCCATCGCGCGCCTGGCCAGCATCAGGCCGGGCTCGGCGAAGAAGGTGTAGGCCGACAGGTGCAGGTGGGCGACGCCGTCGAGGATCTCGGGCGACCAGTCGTCGGGCGACAGGCGCCCGCCCGCGCCGCGGTTGGTGAGCATGGAGCGCTCGCCGGTCAGGTCGACCATCGCGATCACCACGGCGGTGGGATGGTCGGCGTCGACCGTGACCAGCGGGTGCACGCCCGTCTTGACCAGCTCGGAGATGTGCCAGCCGCTGCTGTCGTAGCCGGCCCGCGCCAGCAGCCGCACGTCGGCGCCGAAGTGGGCGGCCCACGCGGCCGTGTTGGCCCCCGACCCGCCAGGACGCAGCGAGATGTCGGCGTCGGTGTCGGTGCCGGAGGCGACCGGCCCGCTGTGCAGGGCGACGACGTCGGTGACGATGTCGCCGACCACCAGCAGACCGGCGCTCATCGCCGCGCCCCCGCGACCGAGGACGGACGGCTCAGCACAAGGCCCCGGCCACGGCTGCCCGCGCGGCTCATGACCTGGCCCGGGCGACGGCGGTCCGCGCCGACCCGGCCCGGGCGACGGCTGCCCGCGCGGCTCACGACTTGGCCCAGGCGACGGCGATCTGGGCGGCCAGCGCGGTGTTGCCCCGGACGGCGGCCAGGTTGGCCTCCAGGGACGCGCCGCCGGTGCCGTTGACCAGGTAACCGAGCAGGAACGGCGTGATGGCCTGTCCCTTGACGCCGTCGCGGTCGGCGGCGGCCAGCGCCTCGGCCAGCACCCGGTCGTGCAGGGCGGGGTCGAGCTGCTGGTCGACGGGGACCGGGTTGGCGACCACCAGCGCGGTCTCGGGTCCGCCGAGCGCGTCCTGGCCGCGCATGATCGTGGCGATCTCCTCGGGCGTCTCCACCCGCCAGTCGATCGGCAGGCCGGAGGAGTTCAGGTAGAAGCCCGGGAAGGTGTCGGTGCGGTAGCCGGCCACGGTGACCTCGCGGGTCTCCAGGCGCTGCAGGGTGGCGGGCACGTCGAGGATCGACTTGACGCCGGCGCAGACGATGGTCAGCCGGGTGTTGGCCAGCGTGTCGAGGTCGGCGGACTCGTCCTGGTCGACGGTCCAGCCGCGGTGCACGCCGCCCAGGCCGCCGGTGGCGAAGACGCGCACGCCCGCACGGGCGGCCAGGAAGCTCGTCGCGCTGACCGTGGTGGCGCCGCTGGCCTTGAGGGCGGCGGCGACCGGCAGATCGCGCTGGCCGAGCTTGCGCAGCCCGTCCTCCATCGCGATGCGCTCCAGCTCGGTCTCGGTGAGGCCGACCTTGGCGACGCCGTCGAGGACCGCGATCGTGGCCGGTACGGCTCCCGCGGCGCGGACGACGCCCTCCAACTCCCGTGCGACTTCGAGGTTGCGCGGCCGGGGCAGGCCGTGCGAGATGATCGTGGACTCCAGGGCCACGACCGGCTCGCCCGCGGCCAGTGCGGCGGCAACCTCGTCAGACGGCTGGAGAATGCTGTGGTGCGTCACGTATGTCTCGTTTCTCGCTAGCTGGTCTCGCACTTCGAGAACGAGCATTTTGACATGATTTGTTCCCTGTTTGTCTACGCGGCCAGGGTCACCCCGACCAGGGATATCGCCATGATGAGCGCCGTGGAGATCGCGCCCAGCAGGAGCAGTGGCCGGCCGCCGGTGGCCAGGCGGCGCAGGTCGATGCCCGCGCCCAGGCCGAACAACGACGCCGCCAGCAGCAGTGCGGTGACCTGCGGGGCCGCCTCGACCACCGGGGCGGGCACCCAGCCGAGGCTGCGCAGCGCCACCATCGCCAGGAACCCCACCACGAACAGGGGCATGACCGGCGGCGCCTGGCGCGTGCCCCCCGGGCCTTCCTGGGCCGCCTGACGGCCCAGGGCGAGCCGGAACGAGGTGATCGCGACCATCGGCGCCAGCAGCACCACCCGCGCGAGCTTGACCGTCACCGCGATCGTCAGCACGGAGGCCCCCGAGGCCGCCCCGATCGCGGCCACTTGCGCCACCTCGTGGACCGACGCCCCCGTCCACACGCCGAGCTGCTGCGCCGACAACCCCAGCCAGCCCGCCAGCAGCGGGACGACGACGATCGCCGCGCTGCCGTACAGGACCACCACGCTGAGCGCCCCCGCCGCCTCGTCGTCGTCGGTGTCGGTCGCCGACCGCATGGCCGCGATCGCGGCGGCCCCGCAGATCGACACGCCGGTCCCGACGAGCAGACCGGTGCCGGGCGACAGGCCCAGGCGGCGGGCGATCAGCGGGGTGAGCACGAACGTCGTCCCGGTCGCCGCCGCGACGATCCCCAGCGTGCCCGCTCCCAGGCGGAGCACCTCCGGCAGCGCGATCTGTAGCCCGAGCAGCACGATCGCGATCCGCAAAACCCGCTTGGCGACGAACTGCAGACCCGGGCGCACCGCGCCGGGCAGCCATCCCAGGTTGGACAGCGTGGCCCCCGCGGTCACCGCGATCACCGCCGGGCTGAGCGCGGGCACCAGCCGGCTGAGCGCCGTCGCCAGGATCACCGCCGCACCCGCCGCCACGATTCCTGGCAGGTGGATGCGGGTACGGCTGAGCGCGATGGAGGCCATGATCCGAGTCTCGGGCGGAAAGTGACCGGTCAGTAGCCATGCACTGCCTGGCAGGTCATAGCCTCTGGCTATGAGTGAATGGCCGGACCTCGACTCTCTGAAGCTCCTGGTCGACGTCGGCGAGCTCGGCAGCCTGGGCCAGGCGGCGCGGGCCGCGGGCATCGCCCAGCCGTCGGCGAGCAAGCGCCTGGCCCGGCTGGAACGGCGGCTCGGCCTGCCCCTGCTGGAGCGCACCCCGCGCGGCTCCACGCTGACCGCCGAAGGGCGCATGGTCGCGGGCTGGGCCTCCTCGGTGCTGGCGGCGGCCCGCGAGCTCATGCGCGGCGCGGCGGCCGTACGGCACGGCGAGGCCGCCCACCTGCGGGTGGCGGCCAGCATGACGGTCGCGGAGTATCTGGTGCCCCGGTGGCTGGCCGAGTTCCAGGAGCGGGAACCCGACGTGCAGGTCGGGCTCGACGTGGCCAACTCGGCCGAGGTGATCGCCAGGGTGCTGGCCGGCGAGGTCGAGCTGGGCTTCGTGGAGGGTCCGAGCGTGCCCGAGGGGCTGACCAGCCGGGTCGTGGGCACCGACCGGCTGGCGGTGGTCGTGGCCGAGGGGCATCCGTGGACGCGCCGCCGTACGGCGCTGCGCGGCGTCGAGCTGGCGGCCACGCCGCTGGTCGTGCGCGAGCGGGGCTCCGGCACGAGGGACACCCTGGACCGGGCGTTCAATGGCTTCCACCAGGCCAGCCCGCGGCTCGAACTGGGCTCCAACTCGGCGGTCAAGGGCGCCGCCCAGGCGGGGGCGGCCCCCGCGGTGCTGAGCACCTACGCGGTGGAGGCGGAGCTGGCGACAGGGCGGCTGGTGGAGGTGCCGCTGACGGGGGTGAACCTGGTGCGCGCCCTGCGGGCCGTGTGGCGGCGCGGACGCGCGCTCACCGGCCCGGCGGCGACCCTCCTGGCCATCGCCTCCCGCCCCTGACGACCTTGTCTCCCCCTCCTCGCACATCTCAACCAGTTCGGGGTATTTTTCCGTAATGTCATATGACGCCGTCATCGCCGGAGCCGGTCACAACGGTCTCGTCGCCGCCGCCTACCTGGCCGGCGCGGGCCGCCGGGTGCTCGTCCTGGAGCGCCAGGACCACGTCGGCGGCCTGGCCATCTCGGCCCAGGCCTTCCCCGGCGTCGACGCCCGCCTCTCGCGCTACTCCTACCTGGTCAGCCTCCTCCCCACGAAGATCGTCGACGACCTGGGCCTGGACATCACCCTGCGCCGCCGCCGCTACGCCTCCTACACCCCGGTCGGCGACACCGGCCTCCTCGTCGACAACGACGACGAGGAGCGCACCGCCGCCTCCTTCCGCGAGGTCACCGGCGGCGATCACGACCACCGCGCCTGGCGCGAGTTCTACGCCATGACCGCCCACGTCGCCGAGAAGGTCGCGCCGACCCTGCTGGAGCCGCTGCCCGGCCGCGAGGAGCTGCGCGCGCTGGTGGGCGGGCAGGCCTGGCGCGAGCTGTTCGAGACCCCCATCGGCGAGGTCGTCGCCGCCCGGTTCGCCGACGACACGGTCCGCGGCGTCGTGCTCACCGACGCGCTCATCGGCACCTTCGCCGACCCCGACACCGACCTGCTGGCCAACCGCTGCTTCCTCTACCACGTGATCGGCAACGGCACCGGCGAGTGGAACGTGCCGGTGGGCGGCATGGGAGCCGTCTCCGGAGCCCTGGAGCGGGCCGCCAGGCGGGCGGGCGCCGAGATCAGGACAGGCGCCGAGATCGTCGCCATCGACCCCTCGGGCGAGGTCACCTTCCGCGACGAGTCGGGCGAGCACGCGGTCACCGGGAGGCACGTCCTGGTGAACCTGCCGCCCGCCGTACTGGACCGGCTCACCGGCCGCGAGCCGCAGCGGCCGGAAGGCGCCCAGCTCAAGGTCAACATGGTCCTGTCGAGGCTGCCCAGGCTCAAGGACCCCCGCGTCGACCCGCGCGCGGCCTTCAGCGGGACCTTCCACATCAACGAGGGACGCGACCAGCTGGCCAAGGCATACGGCGAGGCGGCCCGGGGGCGCATCCCCGAGCTGCCGCCCGCGGAGGTGTACTGCCACTCGCTCACCGACCGCTCCATCCTCGGCGTCGAGGGCGAGACGATGACGCTCTTCGGCCTGCACATGCCCGCCAGGCTCTTCAGGGACGATCCGGTCAAGGCCAGGCAGGCCGCGCTGGAGGCGACGCTGCGTTCGGTCGACTCGGTGCTGGCGGAACCGATCGAGGACTGCCTGCTGCGGGGCCCCGAGGGACGGTGCGTCGAGGCGAAGTCCCCGGTCGACCTGGAGAACGAGGCGGGACTGCCCGGCGGGCACATCTTCCACCGCGACCTGGCCTGGCCGTACGGCGCCGGATGGGGCGTGGAGACCGAGCACGAGCGCATCCTGCTGTGCGGCGCCGGGGCGCCGCGCGGAGGCGGCGTGAGCGGCATCCCGGGCCACAACGCCGCCATGAAGCTTCTCAGAGGCTAGGTTCATGGCCTTCTCATGAAGTGCGCCTAACGTGTGATGTCATGAGCGCACGTTTGCTGGTGGTGGACGACGAGCCCGCACTCCGCGAGGCCCTGCAGTCCAGCCTGGAGTTCGAGGGGTACCAGGTCACGACCGCGAGCGACGGCCAGGCGGCGCTCGACGAGCTGGGCCGGCAAAGTTACGACGCGGTGCTGCTCGACGTGATGATGCCGCGTCTCGACGGGCTCACCGCCTGCCGCAGGCTGCGGGCGGGCGGCAACCACGTGCCGGTCCTCATGCTCACCGCGCGCGACGCGGTCGGCGACCGCGTCTCCGGCCTCGACGCGGGCGCCGACGACTACCTGGTCAAGCCGTTCGAGCTCGACGAGCTGCTGGCCAGGGTGCGGGCGCTGCTGCGGCGCAGCGCGCTCGGCTCCGGCCCCGGCGCCGACACCGACGCGCTCACCTTCGACAACCTCCGCATGGACCCGGTCACCCGCGAGGTCACCCGCGCCGACCAGGTGCTCGACCTGACGCGCACCGAGTATCTCCTGCTGGAGCTGTTCCTCATGCACCCGCGCCAGGTGCTCACCCGCGAGCAGATCCTCGGGCACGTGTGGGGCTTCGACTTCGAGCCCACCTCCAACTCGCTCGACGTCTACGTCATGTACCTGCGGCGCAAGACCGAGATCGACGGCCAGCCGCGCCTCATCCACACCGTGCGAGGCGTCGGGTACGCCCTGAAGGCGCCCCGGTGAAACGCCGCAGTCTGCGTTCGCGGCTGACGCTGCTGGTGGCGGCGGCGGTCGCCCTGGCCATCGCGGCGAGCGCCGCGGCGGCCTGGCTGCTGGTGCGACGCGAGCTCAACGAGCAGCTCGACCGCCAGCTCGACGGCTTCATGCCGCGCAAGTACGAGATCAACGCCGTCGGCGAGCACTGCCAGGCCGACCCGGTGCCCTACACGGGCGGCGAGAAGCCCGGCCCGCACTCCGTGCCCGTCGTCTGGGAACTGGTCCTCGACAACGGCACCCGCTGCGTGGCCGGCGGGCAGGCCATCAAGGCGGACCCGGCCGACGTCGCCGTGGCCAAGCAGCCCATGGGCGCGCAGGGGCCCTACCGCGACGGCAGGACCGACAACGGCATGCCGCTCAAGGTGATGGCCACCAGCATCGGCAAGAGCGAGCAGGGCGTGGGCGCGGCGGTGGTCGTGGGCATGCCCACCGGCGAGATCTACGGCACCCTGCGCCAGCTGGCCCTGATCCTCGGGCTGGTGGCCCTGGTCGGCGTGGGCGGCGCCACCACCGTGGGCCTGCTCATCTCCCGTACGGCCCTGCGTCCGGTCGGCCGCCTCACGGAGGCGGTCGAGCACATCGCCGAGACGCAGGACCTCGACACCACCATCCCCGTCCAGGGCGACGACGAGATCGCCCGCCTGAGCCGTTCCTTCAACGCCATGACCGCCGCCCTGGCGGGCTCGCGCGACCGCCAGCGCCAGCTGGTCGCCGACGCGGGCCACGAGCTGCGCACTCCGCTGACGACCCTGCGCACCAACATCGACCTGCTGCTGCGCAGCGAGCAGACCGGCAGGGCGCTGGATCCCGGAGCCAAGCAGCGCCTGCTCGTCAACGTCAAGGCGCAGTTCGCCGAGCTGTCCACGCTCGTCGGCGACCTGCTGATGCTCTCTCGCGGTGAGACCGACCACGAGCCGCACGTCAAGCTGGCCTTCCACGACGTGGTCGAGGCGGCCATCGAGCGGGCCAGGCTGCGTGGCGCCGAGATCGAGGCTGACCTGCGGCCGTGGCAGGTCGTGGGCAACGCGGCGTCGTTGGAGCGAGCGGTGGTCAACCTGCTCGACAACGCCGCCAAGTTCAGCCCCGGCGGCCGGGTCGAGGTGGCCCTGCGCGACGGGGTGCTGACCGTTCGCGATCACGGTCCCGGCATCCCCGAGGAGGACCTGCCGCACGTCTTCGAGCGGTTCTGGCGCTCGCCCGCCGCTCGCGGCCTGCCCGGCTCGGGCCTCGGCCTGGCGATCGTGGCCCAGGCGGTGGAGGAGGCAGGGGGGCAGGTGAGCCTCGGAAACGCCGACGGCGGCGGGGCCATCGCGACGATCAAGTTGCCAGGGTCCTAAACACCGGTCAGGATCGGGCAAAATGGCCCACAGAGCCCGCCCGAATGTGGTTGAACTCTGTTCTGCCGCTGTTCACGACCGGGGAGCACCGTTGGATCCCACGCAGACCGTCACCACGACGCGGCTGGTCGAGGTGGTCGTCCCGGTCTACAACGAGGAACGGGCGCTGCCCGGCAGCATCCGGCGCCTGCACGCCTACCTGTCCGATCGTTTCCCGTACGGCTTCCGCATCACGATCGCCGACAACGCCAGCACCGACGGCACCTGGGAGCTGGCCACCCAGCTCTCGCGCGAGCTGCCGCACGTGCACGCCGTCCACCTCGACGAGAAGGGCCGCGGCCGGGCCCTGCGGCGCGTCTGGGCGGCCAGCGACGCCGACGTCGTCAGCTACATGGACGTCGACCTGTCGACCGACCTCGACGCCTTCCTGCCTCTCGTGGCCCCGCTGCTGTCGGGCCACAGCGACCTGGCGATCGGCACCCGGCTGGCCAGGAGCTCGCGGGTGGTGCGCGGCCCCAAGCGCGAGTTCGTCTCCCGCTCCTACAACCTGCTGCTGCACCTGCTCGGCGCCGGCTTCTCCGACGCGCAGTGCGGCTTCAAGGCGGTGCGCACCGAGGTCGCCAAGGCGCTGCTGCCCGCGGTCGAGGACGAGGAGTGGTTCTTCGACACCGAGTTGCTCCTGCTGGCCGAGCGCAACGGCCTGCGCATCCACGAGGTGCCGGTCGACTGGATCGACGACCCCGACAGCCGGGTCGACATCGTCAGAACCGCCCGCGACGACCTGCGCGGCCTGCTGCGGGTGATCCGCAGGACCTTCTCCGACGCGACCGGCCTGCCCATCCCGGCCTCCGTACGGCAGGCGCAACTGCCCGAGGGCATGGCCTACCAGCTGCCCCGCTTCGCCCTGGTGGGGATCTGCAGCGCCCTGAGCTACTCCCTGCTCTACTGGGTGCTGCGCGGCGCGATGACGCCGTTCGCGGCCAACGCCCTGTGCCTGGTGATCACGGCGATCGGCAACACCGCCGCCAACCGGCGCTTCACCTTCCGCGTGACCGGCTCGGCGGGCGCCCTGCGCCACCAGCTGGAGGGCGCCATCGCCTTCCTGGTGGGGCTGACGCTGAGCACGGTCAGCCTGGCGCTCATCCCCGCGGGCACGTCGCTGGCGGTCGAGCTGGCCGCGGTGGTGGGCGCGAACGCGACCGCGACGGCGGTCCGATTCATGTTGCTTCGGGTATGGGTTTTCAACCCCAAGCGGAACCGCCGCCCGAAAGCTTGATGAGGTTCGTCCGAGATAGTCTTTGCCCGTGCGAAACAGCCGGGCCGATCAGGCCGACAACCGCCGGGCAGAGCTTCTGGAGGCCACCCGTCGTATCGTCCTCGAACGGGGACTGGCCAACACCCGTGTGGCCGACATCGCCAAAGCCGTCAACGTGAGCGGTGGGCTGATCCACTACCATTTCGCCACCAAGGACGAGCTGATCACCGCCATGCTGCGGGCGACGCTCGACATCGAGAACGCCGCCCTCGACGATGTGGTCAACGCCCCCACCGCCGCGGTCGCGCGGCTCGACCGGGTGCTCCACTACTACATCCCCGAGTCACGCTCCGACCAGAGCTGGCTGCTCTGGCTCGACGTGTGGAACACCGCCCTGCGCGAGCCCGCCGTGCGGGAGATCGCCTCGCAGGTGGAGCAGACCTGGCTGTACGCCCTGGAACGTGTCATTCGCGACGGGGTGGCGGCCGAGGAGTTCGTCTGCCCCGATCCCGCCGGGGCGGCCGAGCGGATCGACGCGATGCTCGACGGCCTGGTGATCCGCTACACGTTGCACCCGAACGTGTTGTCGCAGGAGCGGTTGCTGGAGCACGCGCGTATGGCGGCGGCCCGTGAGGTGGGGGTCGACCCCGAGGCGCTGAGTCAGGCGGGCAGCGCGGCGAGCAGGTAGGCCAGGCGGGCGGCGGCGGACTCGACGTCGCCCGTGTCGCCCAGCCGGTATCCCCACGAGGTGACGAAGTTGCCCTCGGGCGAGCAGGTCACCGTCTCGGCGAGGGTCGTCGAGAAGCGGTTGCGCACCGACACGTAGGCGGGCTCGCTCGCCAGGGCAAGGCTCTGAATCCGCAGGTCGGCGTGCCGGCTAGCGTGCCACGCGAACCGCTCGAGGCAGATCGTGGTGTCCAGCATCGTGCGTCACCTCCGCAACATCTCGCGGTTCAGAGAATTGCACGATCTTGCTGGGTAGGGCAAGCAATTGCGGGGCGTTAATTTGTGGATTGTTTGGCGTAGGCGTGATTCACGCGCATGATGACAGAACGTGCTTCTTCTCCGAAGACGGCGGCCTTGTGGTACTCCTCGAAGACCTTGCCGTAGAAGTCCAGGTCGGCGCGCTCGGTGGAGCTGATCTCCTTGGAGCGGGTGGGCACCATGATCATGCGCTCGTCGAAGATCCAGAACCCGGTCAGCGGCACCGAGGGAAGCTGGTTCTCGAACGGGATGATGCCCAGCTCCATGGTCGGCAGCGTGCTGACGGCCAGCAGCCGGTCCATCTGGGCCTGCATCACGTCGGCGGGGGCGAGCTTGGTGCGCAGCGCCGCCTCCGGCATGACGAAGCGGAAGGAGCGCGAGCGGTCGTAGAGGATCTCCTGCCGTTGCATACGCACCCTCACCGCGGCGTCGATCTCGCCGGTGGCGCCGAACTCCCGCTTGACGCTCATGAAGATGTGGCGGGCGTATTCGGCCGCCTGGAGCAGGCCGATGACCACGCCGGGCTCGAAGACGCGGAAGACCTGGGTCCTGGCCTCGCGTTCGCGCACGTCCTCCTGGGTCGCGGCCATGCCGCCGGTGGACCAGTGGCGCCAGTCGGCCCGTTTCGACTCGACCTCGCCCGCCCGGCGGCGCAGTTCGGTCAGCGTCTCGGGCGCGGCGCCCACGGCGCCGGTCCACGCGAGCACGTCGACCTCGGTCGCGCTCTGGCGGCCGTTCTCGAGTCTGGAGATCTTCGAGGGTTGCCAGCCGAGCCTCTCGGCGAGCTCCTTGCCGGACATTCCGGCAGCCTCGCGCAATTGCCGCAACTGGGCGCCCAGCTCGAGCCGGGCCTGCTGGAAGGAGCTCACGAGCCAAGAGGCTAAACCCCCTGGCGACGATCATGCCAGGGGTGTTCGCGCAATTGTGATCCTTACAGCACCCTGCGTGCTATATCCACGAGGAGTTCGCGGGGGACTTCGACGGCGACCTCGCCCTCAAGCACGTCACGCAGGTCCGCGAGCGCCTCGGGATCGGTGACGTGCAAGCCCTGCACGACGATCGTCCCGCGGTCGGTCTCATAGAGGGTGGGACAGGCTCCGGCTTCGGAAGTGGAGCCGAGAAATTTCATACGCATGGGGGACCTCCCCGACAAGTGTCCGCAATTGCTCGCAATTGTAGGGAGGGATGATCAGTTTTGCCATGCTTTCGCCCGGGCGAACAGGTCGAGGGTGGTCTGATGGAGCAGGTCGCCGATGTCCTTGGGCGCCTTGCCCGCGAACGCTCGGGCGTGGGTGCCCTCCAGGACGATCCCGAGCTTGAAGCAGGCCATCACGACGTACCAGGCGATGCTCGAGTGGTCGCGGTCGGACAGGGAGGTGTAGCAGGCGATCAGCTCCTCCGCCTCCGGCAGGCCGGGGATCTGCAGCTGCGAGGAGGGCCAGGTGGCCACCAGCCAGCCCAGGTCGAGCAGGGGGTCGCCGATGGTGCACATCTCCCAGTCGACGATCGCCGCCACCCTCGGGCCGTCGTGGGCGAACATCAGGTTCGCCAGGTGGTAGTCGCCGTGCATGATCCCGGGAGTGAAGCTCCTGGGCCGGTTGGCCTCCAGCCATCGTGCGGTCTCGTGCAGGTGCGGGATGTCGGGGCCCGGATAGCCGTCGAGCCTGCCGTACGACTCCAGCTCGCCCATCCACCGCGGCACCTGCCGCTCGAGGAACCCTTCAGGCCGGCCGAAGCCGGGCAGTCGCTCGGGATCGACCCGCCCCAGGCTCGCCAGCGCCGAGGTGGCCTCCAGGCCCATGCGGTAGCGGATGGCCGGATCGTCGCGGTGGCGCTCGGGCAGGCCGGTCGAGGCGTTGAAGCCGTCGACCGGTTCCATGAGGTAGAAGACCGGTTCCGTATCGGTCTGCGCGGCGATCAGCCGGGGCGCGGGCACCCCGGTGCCCTCCAGGGCGGCCAGGATCCGCGTCTCGCGGCGCAGCACCTCGTTGCTCTTGGCCCGCACGTGCAGCGGCGGCCGCCGGAGAATGTACGGCACGCCGGCCCGTTCGAAGCGCACCATGACGTTCTGGGTGCCGCCGAGCACGGGCTCGGCCTTCTCGATGGGGCCTCTGGGCAGGCCCTGCCCGTCCATCCAGGTGCCCAGGGCGGCGAGGTCGATCGCCTCGACGTCGATGTGCTGCGCGGTCATGGCCTGCTCTCGCGTTCCAGAACGATGTTCTGTTCGGGACAGAATCTAGGGCGACGCCGGGCTTCCGGTCAACCCAGCGCCACGTTGGCGGAGGTCACCAGCCGGCCGCGGTCGCCGGGCAGCGGACCGCCGCGCACCATCAGCTTGGTCGCGAAGAACGGCGTGACCCCGTGGGCCGCCGCCCACCGCGACATCTCCTCCTGCCGGGTGTCGAGGTCGAGCCGCACCCGTTTGCCCTGGGCCAGATCGGCGATCAGCGTCTGGGCGTGCCCGGGGGAGTGGGCGACGATCGGCCCGCCGACCCAGCTGTCGCCGGTGTCCCACGCGGTGCCGTAGGCGGCGATCTCCCCGTCGTCCTCGATCACGCGCATGCCCGGCAGCTTCGCGAGCAGGACGGAGCGGTCGGCCTCGAAGAGCTTGGCGTCGAGCGCCAGGACACGCTCCAGATCGCGCGGGGTGGCCGGACGCGACCGGCCGCTGGGCTCACCGGTGAACTCGCCGGCGTGGGAACCCACCTCGCCGACGGTCTCGAAGCCCAGCTGTTCGTAGAGCGGCCTGCCGTTGGGCGTGGCCGTGAGCGACAGCACCCGCTCGCCCGCCTGCTCCAGCACGTGCTGGGTCAGGGCTCTGGCCAGGCCCTTTCTGGCCTGGTCCGGGGCGGTCAGTACCATGCTGATCACCCCGTAGCGGTCGCCGTAGTTCGTCAGGACCACCGTGGAGACCAGGCGCCCGCCGATGCGCAGGCCGTACACCTCGCCCACCTCGAACAGCAACTCCCACTTGAGCCGCTCGGGCGACCAGTCGCGGCTCTTGGCCAGGCTCACGCACTCGTCGAGGTCGGAGGAGGTCAGGCGGTCCATCTGCATGGGTCCCATGGTGGTTGCTCGCGGCGGCGAAAGCCAAATCGTTTATGCACGTCGCAGTGCTTCGAGCGCGACCTGCAGCGCCTGGCCGGCGGGGGCGGCGACGTGCGGCTCGACGCCGGTGCCCTCCCAGTTGCCGCCGGTGACCGGGTTTACCGAGGCGCCGACGGGGATGGTCGCCTCCAGGTGGTCGCCGACCCTGAAGGAGTCGCGCGGGTTGGCGCCGCCGCGCGTCGTCTCGCCCACCAGGGTCGCCCTCCCCGAGTGCTTGAGGTCGTAGGCGGTCGCCTCGCCGCCGGAGAAGGTCTTGGAACTGGTCAGCACGTAGACCGGGACGCCGGGGGCGATCTTGCGGCCGGCGACGTGGGACAGCGTCCACGCCTGCCTGATCCTGTCGGTCTTGCGCTCGTAGATGCCGCTGACCTCGACGGGCTCGTCGCCGAACAGGTAGCTCAGGAACAACGTCACCATCCCCGGCTCGCCGCCCAGGCACTCGCGCAGGTCGATGATCAGGGAGTCGGCATCGGAGAGCAGCGTCATCGCGGCGGCGTAGGCGTCGCCCGCGATGAAGGCGGGGAAGATCACCGGCTTGATCGCGAGCAGGCCGATGTTGCCGTCGAGGCGCTCGACCGTGGCGATGCCGTTGGCGGTGGTGCGGGCCCAGGCCCGCATCTGTGCGGCCTGGACGTCCTCGTCGTCGTGCCTGTCCTCCAGCGGCTCGGCGTGGTGCACGAGCCGCAGGTGCTTGTCGCCGTTGACCGATTGCAGGTCGAGGGTGACCAGGCCGGCCAGTTCCTCGTCGTCCAACCCGGCGTAGGCGCCCTCGGCCTCGCGCTTGGCGAGCGTGGCGCAGATCTGGGAGGCGATCTCGGGGAAGACGTAGTGCTCGGTGAGGAGCTCGCTCAGGCGCGTGATCGGTGTCATGGGAGCAGTAGAGCATCAGGCTGGATTAAGCGTCAAGAGTCGTTTACTCTTTACTCATGGATGAGGAGCTGGAGATCGCCGACGCGGTGCAGTACCACGCCTTCGGGCACCCACTCAGGCAGAAGATCCTGTTCGCGCTCGGGCAGGACCCGGCGACCATCAGCCAGCTGGCCGGCGCCCTGGACTGCCAGAAGGGCAGCGTCGCCCACCACCTGAAGGTCCTGCGGGAAGCCGGGCTGGTGCGCCCGGGCCAGACCCGGCGCGTGCGCGGCGGCACCGAGCAGTACTTCGAGCGCGCCGCCCGGCGTTTCCACTTCACCGGCCCCGCGGCCACCGGCCAGATCGTCAAGACCCTGCAGGTCCTGGCCGACGGGGCGGCCGCCTCCCCGTCCGACCCCTTCGTCGTGATGAGGCACGTGCGGCTGAGCGCCGCCCAGCTGGAGCGGCTGACCGAGACGATCAAGGAGGTGGTCGCCCTGGAGGAGACCGAGCCCTCCGCCCCCCGCCACGCGATCGTCGTCGGCGTCTACGAGCTACCCTCGACCGGATGAAGAGCGTGATCGCCATCGACGTGGGTGGCACGACGATGAAGGGCGGCCTCGTCGCCGAGGACGGGCGGCTCCTGCACGAGGAACGACGGCCCACCCCGCGCGCCGACGGCCCGGAGCGGGTCGTCGCCGAGATCTCCCGGTTCGCCGCCGACCTCCAGGCGCTCGCCGCCTCACCCGTCGCCGTCGGCCTGGCCGTGCCCGGCCTGGTCACCGCCACGCACGCGGTCTACTCCGCGGCCATCGGCTGGCGCGACGTGCCGAAGGCCGCCTTCACCGACACGGAGCTGCCCGTGGCGCTGGGCCACGACGTGCGCGCGGCGGGGGACGCGGAGCTGACCTTCGGCGGCGGCGACGGCGAGGTGCTGTACCTTCCGATCGGCACGGGCATCGCGGGCGCGGTGGTCCTGGGCGGCGTGCCGTACGGCGGAGCGGGCGGCTGGGCGGGGCAGATCGGCCACATCCCGGTCTGGCCGGACGGGCTGCCCTGCTCCTGCGGCCAGCGGGGATGCCTGGGCGCCTACGCCTCCGCGTCGGCCGTCGCGCGGGCCTACGGGGTGGAGTCGGCCGCACAGGTCGTCGATGCGGCGGCGCAGGGCGAGCCGCGTGCCGTACGCGTCTGGGAACAGGCCGTCGAGGCGCTGGCCGTCGCCCTGGCCACCTACACGCTGATGCTCGACCCGCGCAGGATCGTGATCGGCGGCGGCCTGTCGCTGGCCGGCGAACACCTGCTCGCCCCGCTGCGCGAGCGGCTCGCCGCGCGCCTGGCCTTCCGCGCCGCGCCCGAGCTGGCGGCCTCCGCCCTCGGCACCCGCGCGGGGCTGCTCGGCGCCGGGCTCCTGGGCTGGCGTTACACCTCCGCCGTGACCACATGAGGACACCCCGTCACCGTTGACACCACCTGCCCCAGGGCGCGACGTTGGGCCATTCCCCATCGAAAGGAACCCCCGTGCGCGTCATCTTGATGTCCCTGGTCGTGGCCGCCGGCCTGTTATGCGTCCCCGCGGCCTCCAGCGCCGCGGCGGCGCCCACGGTGATCTTCACCAAGGTCTTCTACGACAGCCCCGGCCCCGACCGGCGCGACAACAAGACGCTCAACGCCGAGTACGCCGTCATCAAGAACGTCTCCAAGGAGCCGTTGGAGCTGACGGGCTGGATCCTGCGCGACAAGGCGGGCTACAAGTACCGCTTCGCCGACGGCACAGTCCTGCGCGCCGGCGCCAGCCTGCGGATCAACAGCGGGCAGGGCACCGACAAGGGCACCACCCGCTACTGGGGACGCAAGTGGTACGTCTGGAACAACGACACCGACGTCGCCTCGCTGCGCGACGCCGCGGGCAGAACGGTCGCCGGTTGCTCGTGGTCGGTCAGGCCCGACGGGCGCAGCCCGTGGACCGACTGCAAGGCCAAGCCGAAGCCCACCCCGACGCCGACGCAGGACCCGGGTGCGGCGCCCCTGGGCAGCATCGACAACCCCTACTCCGACGTGCACCCCGGCGCGTTCTGCAAGCCGGAGGGCGCGTACGGCAAGACGGCCAAGGGCACGCTGATGCGCTGCACGCTCAAGGCCGGTGAGGACCAGCCGCGGTGGCGGGCCGTCTGAAACCGGCGCCGTCAGGGGGCCGGCACGTCGGCGACCTGGGCGCGCAGTTCCTCGCCCAGGGCCTTGGCCTGCGGATCGAGGCGCGGGCTGGCGGCCACGCCGCGGCCGAGCAGGCCGTGGACGACGAAGTTGACGGCAAGCAGGTTGGGCAGCTCGTAGCGGTCGATGCGGTACGGCTCCAGGTGGGGGAGCAGCCGCTTGAGGCCCTCCACGGTGAGGGCCTGCGCCAGCCAGCCGTAATGGGCGGGCCGCCGCACCCACACGCCGAGGTTGGCGTTGCCGCCCTTGTCGCCGGAGCGGGCGCCGATCACGGTGCCGAGCGCGGCCCTGACCGTCGGCGGAGCGCCGCCGGGCACGGGCGCGGGCACGGGGCCCCGCGCTTCGCCGGAGGGCGGCCGCGCGGGCTGCTCGTAGGGGACCGCGACGCCGTCGAGGTGGATCACCGGCCGCACCTCGGCGGCCGGGACCAGCACCGGCCAGTAGATCCCGTACGGCGAGGCGTCGCCCGGCGGCGTGAGGCCGTAGAAGCCCGGGAAGGAGGCCAGGCCGGTCTCGACGACCGCGCTGGAGAAGCGCCGCCCCGCCACCGCCTTGTCCGGCGACATCACCGTGATGCGCAGCAGCGGCGGATCGAACGAGACGTCCACCCGCTCGAACGACTCGCGCGGCACCCGCGCCCAGATCGCCTCCTCGGCCAGCCGGGCCTTGGCCTCCTGATCGAGCCCGGTGACCATGAGCGTCATGGTGTTGCGGTAGCCGCCCAGGTGGTTGACGGCGACCTTCAGCGTGTCGGGCGGGGCCTCGCCGCGCACGCCGGAGACGCGCACCCGGTCGGGCCCCTCCTCGGCGAGCTCGATGGTGTCGAAGCGGGCGACCACGTCGGGGCCGAGGTAGCGGGGCGAGCCGATCTCGTACAGGAGCTGGGCGGTGACGGTGCCGACGGAGACGCGGCCCCCGGTGCCGGGGTGCTTGGTGATCACGCTCGACCCGTCGGCGTGCAGCTCGGCGATGGGGAAGCCGCAGTGCGCCAGGTCGGGGACCTCGGTGAAGAACGAGTAGTTGCCGCCGGTCGCCTGGCAGCCGCACTCGAGGATGTGCCCGGCGACCACCGATCCGGCCAGCGCGTCGAGATCGCCGGGCTGCCAGCCGTACCGCCAGATGCCCGGCCCGGTGACCAGGGCGGCGTCGGTGACGCGGCCGGTGATGACGACGTCGGCGCCCGCCTCCAGCGCCGCCGCGATGGGACGGCCGCTGAGGTAGGCGTTGGCGGTCAGGGGGGCGGCGTCGAGCGGCTCGCCGGTGTCGGCGTTGGTGAGGTCGAGGTCGCGCCCCGTCAGGTCGTCGCCCGTGACGCAGGCGATCCTGGCGCCGAGGCCCAGCTTGGCGACCGCCTCGGCGCAGCCCGCCGGGTCGAGGCCGCCCGCGTTGGAGACGACCTTGATGCCGCGCTCCAGGCAGGTGCCGAGCACCTGCTCCATCTGCTTGACGAACGTGGGCGCGTAGCCGGGACGGCCCTTCAGCCGGTTGCCCGCCAGGATCAGCATGGTCAGCTCGGCCAGCCAGTCGCCGGTCAGCACGTCGATGGGGCCGCCCTCGACCATCTCGCGGGCGGCCGACAGGCGGTCGCCGTAGAAGCCGCTGCAGTTGGCGATGATCAGAGGGTCCATTTCGGCGGCCTCTTCTCCATGAAGGCGGCGATGCCCTCCTGGCCTTCGTCGGAGGTGAACCGCTGCGCCGACAACGCGGCCATCTGCCTCATGCCCTCGTCGAAGGAGACCGACGGGAGCTCGCGCAGCAGCCGCTTGGTGATCGCCAGCGCCTCGGGACCGCCCTTGACCAGCATCTCGGCGTAGTGCTGCACGGTGGCGTCGAGCTCCTCCTCGGGGACGGCCCGGTTGATCAGCCCGATCTCCTGGGCGCGCGAGGCGTCGAAGACCTCGCCGGTCATCAGGTATTCGGAGGCGGACCTGGCGTCCAGGCGGCGCAGCACGGGGACGGAGATCATCGCGGGCACGACGCCGAGCCGTACCTCGGAGAAGGCGAACGAGGCGGTCAGCGGGGCGATCGCGAAGTCGCAGGAGGCCACCAGCCCCAGGCCGCCCGCGCGGGCGGTGCCGTTCATCCGGCAGATGACCGGCTTGGGCGACTCCCAGATCAGCGACATGATCTCCGGGAAGGACGCGGTGACCGGCGCGTCCGCGGCGCCGCGCGCCGGCTCGACCCGCTGCTCCTTCAGGTCGGCGCCTGAGCAGAACACCCGGCCCGTGCCGGTCAGGATGATCACGCGGACGGCGGGCTCGGCCAGCGCCCAGTTCAGCCGGTCCTCGAGGTCGGTGAGCAGCCGCACCGACAGCGCGTTGCGGTTGGGGGGCGAGTCGAGGGTGATCGTGGCGATCCCGCCGTCGAGCTGCTTGTGAACCAGGCGTGTCATGCCCTCTCCCCTTCGGAGACGCTTGGGGAGATGACGGCCAGCACGGCTCCCGCCTCGACCTGCCGGCCCTTCTCCACCGCTACCTCGGACACCACGCCGGAGGCGGGGGCCACGATCTGATGCTCCATCTTCATCGCCTCGAGCACGACCACCACCTGACCCGCGTTCACGTGATCGCCCGGCCCGACGTCGACGCGCAGCACGCTACCGGGCATCGGGGCCAGCAGGGAGCCGGGGGCCACCTCGACGACCGGCCGCGGCAGCCGGGGCAGGGCGGTGAGCCGCACGGATCCCAGCGACGAGTCGACGTGCACGGTGTCGCCGTAGGTGGCCACGTGGAAAGTGTGCCGCAGGCTCCCGCTTTCCAAGGTCACCCGGGTCGGCGTGGCGCTGATCACCGTGACGCCCTCGGGCAGCGGGTCGTAGACCGCCTCCGCCTCGGCGAAGCGGGCCGTGCGCGGCTGGGAGCGCACGTTGCGCCAGCCCGCCGGGACGCTCCGCAGGACCGTCGCCCCCGCGCGGTTGGCCGCCGCCCCCGCCAGCGCCGCGGCCAGGGCGGACAGCTCGGTGGGCGGGTCCTTCGGAGGCAGGTGCTGATCGAGGAAGCCGGTGTGGGTGTCGCCCGCGAGGAACGCCTCGCTCTCCAGGACATCGACCAGGAGGTCGCGGTTCGTCGTGATCCCGTGCAGCCTGGCGTCCCTGAGGGCCCTGGCGAGCCTTCTCACGGCCGCCGTACGGCTGGAGCCGTGGGCGATGACCTTGGCGAGCATCGGGTCGTAGAACGTCGTCACCACCGAGCCAGACTCGACGCCCGCGTCGACCCGCACGTCACCCGGGATCTCGAAACGGTGCAGCGGCCCGCTCTGCGGCAGGAAGTCGCGGTCCTCGGCGTACAGGCGCACCTCGACGGCGTGCCCGGAGGGGGACGGCGCGGCCTCCGGCAGGTGCGCGCCCTCGGCGATCTCGAGCTGGAGCGCGACCAGGTCCACCCCGTAGACCAGCTCGGTCACCGGGTGCTCCACCTGCAGGCGGGTGTTCATCTCCAGGAAGGCGATCGTGTCGTCCTTCACCAGGAACTCCACCGTGCCCGCGCCCACGTAGCCGATCTTCCTCGCGGCCCGGTCCGCCGCCTCGAACAACCGCTCCCTGACGGCGTCGGTGATGCCGGGGGAGGGCGCCTCCTCGACGACCTTCTGGTGGCGGCGCTGGATCGAGCACTCCCGCTCGCCCAGGGTCCACACCGTGCCGTGCCCGTCGGCCAGGACCTGCACCTCGATGTGCCTGGCGCGCTCCAGGAGCGGCTCGGCGAAGACCGCGCCGTCGCCGAAGGCCGCCTGCGCCTCCCGCGACGCGGCGGCCATCGCCTCGTCGAGCTCCCGCGCCTCGCGCACGATCCGCATGCCCCGGCCGCCGCCGCCCTTGGCCGCCTTGACCAGCAGGGGGAAGGTCCGCCCGTCGGCGGTCAGCACCGGGACGCCCGCCTCCTGCATGAGCCGCTTGGCCGCCACCTTGTCGCCCATCGCGGCGATGGCCTCGGGCGACGGCCCGACCCAGGTGAGCCCGGCGTCGATGACCGCCTGCGCGAAGGCCGCGTTCTCCGACAGGAACCCGTATCCCGGGTGCACGGCGTCGCATCCGGAATCGCGGCAGGCCCGCAGGATCTCCTCGATCGACAGGTAGGGGGAGGGGCCGCCGAGCCGTACGGCATGGCCGGCCTCGGCCACGTGCGGCGCGTCCGCGTCGGCGTCGGAGAAGACCGCCACCGTCTCGACGCCGAGCGAACGGCAGGTGCGGAAGACACGCCGGGCGATCTCGCCCCGGTTGGCGACCAGCAAACGGGTGATCATGGCCGGAACACTCCAAACCCGGAAGGCGCGGGAAGCGGGGCGCTGTTGACCGCCGACAGGCAGATCCCGAGCACGGTCCGCGTGTCGCGCGGGTCGATGACGCCATCGTCGTAGAGGCGTCCCGACAGGAAGAACGGCAGCGACTCGGCCTCGATCTGCGCCTCGACCATGGCCCGCATCGCCGCGTCGGCCTCCTCGTCGTAGACCTGCCCGCGCGCCTCGGCGGCGGCGCGGCCCACGATCGACAACACCCCGGCCAGCTGGGCGGGCCCCATGACCGCCGACTTGGCGCTGGGCCACGAGAACAGGAAACGCGGATCGTAGGCGCGCCCGCACATGCCGTAGTTGCCCGCGCCGTACGACGCCCCCATCACCACGGTCAGATGCGGCACGGTCGAGTTCGACACCGCGTTGATCATCATCGCGCCGTGCTTGATGATGCCGCGCTGCTCGTAGTCCTTGCCGACCATGTAGCCGGTGGTGTTCTGCAGGAACAGCAGCGGGGTGCGGGTCTGGTTGGCCAGCTGGATGAACTGGGTGGCCTTCTGCGACTCCTCGCTGAACAGCACGCCGCGCGCGTTGGCCAGGATGCCGACCGGGAAACCGTGGATCGACGCCCACCCGGTCACCAGGCTGCTGCCGTACAGCGGCTTGAACTCCTCGAACTCGCTGCCGTCGGTGATGCACAGGATCACCTCGCGCGGGTCGAACGGCCGTCGCAGGTCCTCGGGCACGATGTCGAGCAGGTCGTCGACGGGCAGTACCGGCTCGCGTACGGCACGCGGCCGCGAGCCCAGCTTGCGCCAGTTGAGCGACCTGACGATGGAGCGCCCGATGCGCAGCGCGTCGTGCTCGTCGGCGGCCAGGTGGTCGGCCAGGCCGCTCACCCGCGCGTGCATCTCCGCCCCGCCCAGCGACTCGTCGTCGGACTCCTCGCCCGTGGCCATCTTGACCAGCGGCGGCCCGCCGAGGAACACCTTCGCGCGCTCCTTGACCATCACGACGTGATCGCTCATGCCGGGCACGTAGGCGCCGCCCGCCGTCGAGTTGCCGAAGACGAGGGCGATCGTCGGGATGCCCGCCGCGCTGAGCCTGGTCAGATCGCGGAAGATCCGGCCGCCCGGGATGAAGATCTCCTTCTGGGTGGGCAGGTCCGCGCCGCCCGACTCGACCAGGTTCACGTACGGCAGGCGGTTCTGCAGGGCGATGTCGGCGGCGCGCAGGGTCTTCTTGAGCGTCCACGGATTCGACGCGCCGCCGCGCACGGTCGGGTCGTTGGCGGTGATGAGGCACTCGACGCCCTCGATCACGCCGATGCCCGTCACGACGCTGGCTCCCACCGGGAAGTCACTGCCCCAGGCCGCCAGCGGCGACAACTCCAGGAACGGGGAGTCGGGGTCGATCAGCAGCTCGATGCGCTCGCGCGCGAGCAGCTTGCCGCGCTTGCGGTGCCGTTCGACGTACTTCGGCCCGCCGCCCTGCGTGGCCTTGGCCAGCTCGTCCGAGAGCTCGGCCAGCTTGGCGAGCATCGCCTCCCGATTGCTCACGGCGTCACCTCCGTACTTGACGTGGGCGTCAACCCGATGGCCCGCGCCCAGAGCTTCGTCAGCAACGCCACCGCGGTCTCCTCATCGGCCTGCTCGCCCAGATCCAGCCAGACATGAGCGAAATGCTCCACCATGCCGCCCAGCATGATCGCGGTCAGCCTCGGGTCCAGCGACGGATCGGCCAGACCCTGCTCCTGCAGCCGCCGCAGCCCGTCCGCGCCGCGCCGCACGAACACCTCGCGCACCTCCAGCAGCAGCGCACGAAACCTGTCGTCGCCCGCGGCCGCCTGCTCCAGCATCCGCACCATGCGCGAATTGGCCGCCCAGGCGCGCAGATAGAGGCGGTTGGCCGCCTCGATGCGCGCCTGCGGATCACCCGGCGCCAGCGAACCGACGACGTTCGCGGCGAACATCTCCCCCATCACGGCGCTCGTCACCTCGGTGAACAGCGCCTCCTTGCCGGAGAAGTAGGTGTAGAACGTGCCATGCGACACCCCCGCCCGCGCGCACACGTCATCGACGCGCACGGCGTCGAAACCCTGCTCCTCGAAGGCCGCCCGGCCCGCCTGGATGAGCGCCGACCTGGTCCGCCTGCCGCGGGCGGTCAGCGCCTCCTCCGATCTGACGATCACGTCAACAATCTAGCCCCGGGGCGGCGCCCGGGGAAGTCACCTCTTGGTGGTGCTCGGGCTGGGACTCGGGCTCGGACTCGGCGACCCCGTCGGGCCGGAATCCGGGTCGATCATGTCCTTCTTTTTCTTCTTCGTCGGCGTGGGCGACGGCTTGGCCGTGGTCGGCTTCTGCGTCGGCCGGGGGCGGTAGGTGGGCGCCACCGTGACCGTCGGCGTCTTCGTCGGCTTCTTGGTCTTGGTCGGGCGGATGACGATCGTCTTGGTGGGCGTCGGCGTGGGCGTCGGCTCCTCCTCGGCCACCGGCTCGGCCGACGCCGTGTTCTGCGAGGCCACCAGGCGGGCCGTGGTGTCGGGGGCGTTCAGGCGGAGGAACACCAGCGTGCCCGCCGTCGCCAGGACCACGGTGGCGGCCACGGCGGACAGCGTCAGGACGAGGGTGCGGCGGGGTTTCCCGGCCCGCGAGCGGGCGGTTGCGGCCCGCGTCAGGCCCCGGCTCGGCACGGGCGGCGGGACGGGGGCGGCGTCCTGGGGGTTCAGGGGGGTGGGGCGGGAGGCTTCGGGGGAGAAGGGATTGGCCGCCTGCGGCCCACCGCCGTGGGGTCCGCCGCCGTGCGGTCCGGCGCCGTGGGGGCCCGTCATCGGCTGGGGCGCGGAGAACGGCTGCGGCCCAGCCCACGGCGACGGGCCCGAACCCTGGCCGTGCCCTTGCGCTGGCCCGCCTCCCTGCCCGTGTCCCTGGCCGTGTCCCTGCCCCGGCCCTGGCCCGTACCCATGCCCTGGCATCTGCCCGAACCCCGGCATCTGCCCATGCTCCGGCCCGTGCGAGGGGCCCTGCCCGTGCCCCGGCATCTGCCCGTGCCCCGGCCCCTGGGCAGCTCCCTGGCCGTGTCCCTGTCCCTGGCCAGGGCCCTGGGCCGCGGTGGGCGGCGGCGGTGTGGCCGAGGACGCCACGGGCGGGACCGGGCGCAACACCGGCGCCGGGTCGCTGAGCCTGAACGGCGCCGGCGCGCCGCTCCCCAGCCCCGACGACGGCGGCGCCACCGGCTCGATGGCGGCGGCCGGGATCGGCTGCCCCGTCAACCTCAACACCAGCTGATCAGCCGTAGGCCGCTGCGACGGGTCCTTCGACAGGCACACCGCCACGAGCTCCCGCAGCGCCCCCTCCATCCCCTCCAGCGCGGGCTCCTGATGCAGGATCCGGTTCATCACCGCAGGAATGCTGTCCGATCCGAACGCCGCCTGCCCCGTGGCGGCGAACGTCATCGTCACGCCCCACGCGAACACGTCGGCGACCTCGGAGACCGGCGCCCCGGTGAGCTGCTCGGGGGCGAGGTAGGCGGGCGTGCCCATGGCCAGCCCGGTGGCGGTGCCGCCCGGCGAGTCGAGCTGCCGCGCCACCCCGAAGTCGATCACGACGGGCCCTTCGGGGCCCATGAGCACGTTGGCGGGCTTGAAGTCGCGGTGCAGGATTCCGGCCCGGTGGATGGCGGCCAGCGCAGTAGCCGTACTGATCGCGATCCGTTCGAGTGCCGCGCCACGGCGCGGCCCCTCGTTCTGCACCAGCTCCCGCAGCGAGGGCCCTGGCACGTATTCGCTCACGATGTACGGCCGCGAGCCGTCGAGGTCGGCGTGCAGCACCGGGGCCGTGGAGAATCGCGCCACCCGCTGGGCGACGGCGACCTCGCGCAGGAAGCGTGTACGGGCCTCGGGGTCGGCGACGAGCGCCTGGTGGAGGAGCTTGATCGCCACCTGCTCACCGGAGACGCCGCGGCCGAGGTAGACGACACCCTGCCCGCCCTCGCCCAACCG
Source organism: Nonomuraea sp. NPDC050663 (assembly GCF_044456985.1). NCBI lineage: Bacteria > Bacillati > Actinomycetota > Actinomycetes > Streptosporangiales > Streptosporangiaceae > Nonomuraea > Nonomuraea sp. NPDC050663. Next base: position 411,001 of record NZ_JBITGL010000006.1, on the reverse strand, counting down.
GGCGACCACGTCGTAGGCGCCCAGGCGCCGCGGATCGCCGGCCGACAACGGCTGGAACTGACTCACCGGTACCCCCTGACCCCGCACACAGTTGGGGCAAAACGGTACCAGTGTGACTGTTGACCCGTCTCAGGCTTGTCGTGTCAAAGCCGTTCTGATCGCCTACGGCGGAGCACGACGACCAGGTCAACCGCCGCCACCAGCGCCAGCACCACGGAAAGAATCGCCGCCGCCACCCAGCCGTTGCTCGCCGCGATCACCGCGCACACGCCGGTGATCACCAGGCCGAACGCCGCCAGCACCAGGCGCAACCCCAGCGCGCTACGCGGGCGCTCCCCGGTCGGGGACAGCCACCCCCACATCCGGTCGGATCGGTTCACGGTCGCTCACCTCTCCGGATTCCTACCCGGCCTCCACCGGGCAAACGGCCACTCGGTCTGCTGCCCGCAGCCCCGGGTAGGCGGCCCCGATCGCGGACCAGGACCAGAAGGAGGCGCTCAGGCCGCTGGTCGACCGCGAGTGTGTACGGCGGCTGATGGAATCGTCCGACCCCGACGCGACCCTGGTGTTCGTACGCGGAGAGTGCCTGGTCCTCCCGGCGGGCGAGATCGACGAGGCCCATCGCGGCCTGATCGTGGGAAGCCGGGAGGAGCTCGCCCGCCTGATGCCCGCGGGCGACCTCACCGACGAGCGCCTGGACCTCCTGGCCCACCGCCTCGACAACGTGGTGCGCGACCTCGGGGCTGAGCCGGGCCCGCCACGGCCTCGGCCGGTCAGCCGCAGTGGCTCCAGCCGCTCTTGAAGCTCTTGCCTGCCCAGGAGCCGCCCCAGATGACGCACGTCTTGGCCGCCGCGAGCCGTACCGGGCCCGCGTAGACCGTGAACGAGCCCGAGTCGGTGGCGGTGGCGCCGCCCTTGACCTGCAGCGTGGCGCTGGCCGACACCTTGGTCGTCGAGACGTACTTCGACAGCGTCACCACGCAGTTCTTGGTGCCGTTGTACAGCAGGTAGACGGTCGCGACGGTGCCCAGAGCGCGTGAGTCGACCACCCGGAATCCGGAGCCGCACACCCCCGTCGCCGTGTGGGGGTTCGGCTTGGGGGCGGCCGTGGTCTTGGTGGGGGTGGGAGTCGGCTTGACCGTCGGCGTCTTGGACGGCGTGGGCGTAGAGCTCTTGGTCGGCGACTTGGAGGGCGTCGGGCTGGGGGACTTGGAGGGGGACTTCGAGGGCGTCTTGGAAGGTGTCCTGGACGGCGTCGGCTTGCGGGTCGGCGTCGGCTTGGTACTCGGCTTGGCGGTCGGGCGGGCGGTGGGCCTGGCGCTGGGCGGGGTGACGGCTCGCTTGGTGGGCTTCGGCGGGGCCAGGGTGATGGTTCCCGACGGCTCGGGGGAGACCGCGGCGGAGTTCGGGTCCGTGGGGTCGGCGGAGCCGTTGGGGCCGCTGGGGTCGGTGCCGTTGGGGTCGCCGGGGTGCTGGCCGCCGGGGTTGCCTCCGGCGGCGCCGCCCTCCGCAGTGGGGCCTCCGGCGGCGACGAGGCCCGCCGCCTGGGAGGTCTGGCCCGCCTGGGTGATCACGATCCCGGCCCCGACGGCGATGGCCAGAGCCGCCGCGCTGGACAGAGCGACCATGAGGCCCCGGCGCTGGGGCTGGGCCTGGCGCCGGCGGGAGGACGCGCGGGTGAGCCCGCCGCGCACCTGGTCACGGTCGGGAACCGCGGGAGGGACGGGGCTGGACGGGGGGACGGGGCCCGGTGCCTGGGGGCCGGGTGATGGGACACCCGATGCCTGGACGCCCGGTGCCTCGGCGCCCGGTGATGGGACGCCGGGCGGGGGGACGTGGCCGTGTTGCGCGCCGTGACGGGCGCCGGGCTCCGTGGCGCCGCTTCCCACCGACCCGGCGCCACGGGAGGCGGGCGCCGAGGGCCCCTGCCGACCGGCCGACGGCGCGGAGGTTGGTTGCGCGGAGGCTGGTTGCGCGGAGGCTGGTTGCGCGGAGGCTGGTTGCGCCGGGGAGTCCGATGGCAAGGGGAACGGCGGCGCGGGGGACGCCGGCGGCACAGACGACGCCGCGGGGGCCGATGGCGCCGCCACCGGCTCGATGGCCGAGGCTGGGATGGGCTGGCCCGTGAGCCGCAGTACCAGCCGGTCCGCCGTGGGTCGCTGGGCGGGATCCTTGGACAGGCACTCGGCCACCAGCCCCAGCAGCGCCCCGTCGAGCCCCTCCAGCGCGGGCTCCTGGTGCAGGATCCGGTTCATCACCGCCGGAATGGTGTCCGACCCGAACGCGGGTTTCCCCGTCGCCGCGAACACCATCGTGATGCCCCACGCGAACACGTCCGCCGCCTCGGAGACGGGGTGCCCGCTGAGCTGCTCGGGGGCGAGGTAGGCGGGGGTGCCGACGCTCATCCCGGTGGCGGTCGTCCCCGGCGAGTCCAGGGCCCGCGCGACCCCGAAGTCGATGACGACGGGTCCTTCGGGGCCCATGAGCACGTTGGCGGGCTTGAAGTCGCGGTGCAGGATCCCGGCCCGGTGGATGGCGGCGAGCGCGGTGGCGGTGCTGATCGCGATGCGCTCCAGGGAGGCGCCGCGCCGTGGCCCCTCGTTCTGCACCAGCTCCCGCAGGGAGGGTCCTGGCACGTATTCGCTCACGATGTACGGCCGGGAGCCGTCGAGGTCGGCGTGCAGCACCGGGGCCGTGGAGAAGCGTGCCACCCGCTGGGCGACGGCGACCTCGCGCAGGAATCGCCCGCGTGCCTCGGGGTCGGCGACCAGGGCCCGGTGCAGCAGCTTGATCGCCACCTGTTCGCCGGTGGCTCCCCGGCCGAGGTAGACGACGCCCTGTCCGCCCTCGCCCAGGCGGGCGACGACGTCGTAGGCGCCCAGCCGCCGTGGATCGTCCGCCGACAGCGGCTGGTACTGCGTCACCCCTGACCCCTCTCGTAAAAGTGGGGCAAAACGCTACCAGAGTGACGATCAGATGGCTTTGCCCGGATTGAGAATGCCGAGCGGATCGAACACCGCCTTGATGCCTTGCTGCACGTCAGCGGCCACGGGACCGGATTCAAGAGAAAGCCAGCGACGCTTCAGCACGCCCACCCCGTGCTCGCCGGTGAGGGTGCCGCCGAATTCGAGCGCCTTGGTGAACACCTCGTCAGCCGCCGCCCACACCTGGGCGGGCGGCTCGGCCGTACCGTGGTCGAAGACGAAGACGGGGTGCAGGTTGCCGTCGCCGGCGTGCGCGACGGTGCAGATCATCACGCCGTGGCGGGCGGCGGCGGCCTCGATGGCCGAGATCATGTCGGGCAGCGCCGAGCGCGGCACGCAGACGTCCTCGACGAGGCAGGCGCCCAGGCGCTCCTTGGCCTGGTAGGCCATGCGGCGCACGGCGATGAGCTCCTCGGCCTCGGCGGGCGTCGACGACACGGCGACGAAGGAGGCGCCGCCGGCCCCGCACAGCTGCCCCATCCTGGTGATCGCCGCCTGGCTGTCGGCGGCGTCGGACTGGCCGATCAGCATCGCCTGGGTGGAGTCCTCCAGGCCGATGTTGCGCCAGTCGTCGATGGCCTTCAGCGTGGCACGGTCCAGCATCTCCATCAGCGACGGCTGGCATCCGGCCGCCATGATCGCCGAGACGGCGGCGGCGGCGTCGCGCAGGGAGCCGAACTCGGCCGCGAACGTCGCGGGAGGCGCCGCGGGCGCGCGGCGCAGCCGTACGGTCGCCGACGTGATCACGCCGAGCGTGCCTTCCGAGCCGACGAACAGGCCGGTCAGGTCGTAGCCGGTCACGCCCTTCATGGTGCGGCGCCCGGTGTTGAGCACCCGCCCGTCGGCCAGGACGACCTCCAGGCCGAGCGCGGAGTCGCGGGTCACGCCGTACTTCACGCAGCGCAGGCCCCCGGCGTTGGTCGCCAGATTTCCGCCGATGGTGGAAATCTCATAGGAGGAGGGATCCGGGGCATACATCAGCCCATGCTCACGCGCGGCCCTGTCCAGATCAGCGGTGATCACTCCGGGTTCCACGACGGCGATCTCGTCGGCGGGCGACAGTTCCGTGATCGCGGTCATCCGGGCCAGCGACAGGATGACCGAGCCCTCGGAGGCCGTCGCGCCCCCGGCCAGCCCGGTGCCCGCGCCGCGCGGCACCACCGGCACCCGGTGCTCGCTCGCCCACCGCATCGTGGTCACCACGTCGTCGCGGGTGCGAGCCAGCACGACGGCCAGAGCCTTGCCGGGTTCCAGGAACGTCCTGTCACGGGCGTAGGAATCGATCACATCGGGATCGGTCAGCAACCGTCCCTCTGGAAGATTTTCGGCAAGTGCGTCAAGTGAGCTCACGGGAGCAACTTTACGGTTTGCGTGGACAGTCCGATCAGACCAGACTTGCCCGGGTGGATACGAGCTGCCCGGTGTGTAAGGGGGACGACCAGGTAGCAGCCGTGCCTGGCGTCGTCGCCGCGGGGACCACGTTCAAGATCGGTCGTGTCCGCATGCCACGCGACCGCGAGGTCGCCGACCTGCCCGCCGTACCCGTCACGCGCAAACACGTGATGAGCCGCACGCAGCTGGCGATCTGGCTGTCGTTCCCGCAACGCCACTACACGCCGTGGGCGCGCAACCAGGGCTACATCATGCTCGGCGTCGCCGCCCTCGTGCACCTGGTCACCTCGCTGGTGCTGGCCATGGCGCGCGAGTCGAGCTGGGGCGAGGTGCTCCTGGCCCCCTTCTGCCTGACCGGCGTCTTCTGGGGCCTCGGGCTGCTGTTCGTGATCGGCTCGTACGGCGCGCAAAAGCGTGACCTGGCCGAGGCGCCCGCCCGCGAGAGGGCCATCGAGGTCTGGGAGAGCCTGCACTACTGCCGCCGCGACAACCTCGTCTACGAACCGGGCGTGGGGGTGACCTTCCACCCCAGCGAGACGCGGCAGTACATCTTCGGCTTCCGCCGGTGAATTGAGCACCCACCTACTCATGCGCACGCCCGGGACGCGACTCATCGTGAGGACGCAGGCGCAATCCCGGAGGAGTGAGCATGAGACAGTCGATCAAGCGCTACGTCCTGGCCCCGGCGGCCGCCGCGGCCCTGCTGACCGTGGCCGTCCCCTCGGCGACAGCGGGCGCGGGCTCGGAGTCGGTGGCCAAGCCCGGCGCGGCGGTGACCACCTTCAACGACCCCAGCTGCTGGAAGAACGTCGTCAACGACGTCAAGGGCGCGGCGACCAAGGCGGGACTGAACGAGTGGTGGCGCACGAAGTACACCTTCGCCGCCTCCAACAGCAGCGTCCAGGTGTTCGTCACCTTCTTCCCGACGGGTGACACCAGCAGCCTGGGCTTCCGCCCGACCGCCTACGCCGTGTACGCCAGCGCGGACACCTCGGACTCGGCCAAGTACTACCGCGACCGGGTCAAGGCCAACATCCTGGCCATTCAGTACATCGACTACTGCTGACGGCGCCGGTGGCCCGGCGCCGCACAGCCGGGCCGTCAGGCGTTGGCCGCCCGCACGCACACGGTCAGTCCGTAGATCGCCTGCTCCAGCTCCTCCAGGTCGGGGAAGGTGGGGGCGATGCGGATGAACCGGTCGTCGGGGTCCTGGCCGTAGGGGTGGGTCGCCCCCGCCGGGGTCAGCGCGATGCCCGCCGCCTTGGCCCTGGCCACCACGTCGGCGGCGTTGGGCACCTCCAGCGTGATGAAGTAGCCGCCGTTGGGCGCGGTCCAGGTGGCCAGGTCGCCCAGCTCCTTGCGCAGGATCTGGTCGACCAGCTCGAACTTGGGCGCCACGATCGCGGCGTGGCCGCGCATGTGGGCCGCGATGCCGTCGGCGTCGCGCAGGAACTCCACGTGGCGCAGCTGGTTGAGCTTGTCGGGCCCGATGGACTGCTTGACCGTGTGCGACAGGAACCACTCCACGTTGGCGGGCGAGGAGCCGAAGAAGGAGATGCCGCTGCCGGCGAGCGTCACCTTCGAGGTGGAGCCGAAGACGAAGGCACGGTCGGCGTTGCCGTACTCCTCGCAGAGCGCGAGCAGGTCGGCGAGCTGGTCGTGCTGGTCGCTCAGGTGGTGGACGGCGTAGGCGTTGTCCCAGAAGACGCGGAAGTCGGCCGCGGCGGCCGGCATGGCGGCCAGGCGGCGCACCACGTCGTCGCTGTAGGTGATGCCCGACGGGTTGCTGTACTTCGGCACGCACCAGATGCCCTTGACGGCCGGGTCGTCGGCGGCCAGGCGCTCGACCACGTCCATGTCGGGGCCCTCGGCGGTCATCGGGACGGCGACCATCTTGATGCCGTAGCGCTCGCAGATGGCGAAGTGCCGGTCGTAGCCGGGCACCGGGCACAGGAACGTGACCTCCTGCTCGGCCCACCGCCTCTCGGCGCCGGGCACCGTGCCGAGCAGCGCGAAGACGATCGTGTCGTGCATGACGGCCAGGCTGGAGTTGCCGCCCACGACCAGCTGGCCGGCGGGCACCTGCAGCGCCGCGGAGAACAGCTCCCTGGTCTCCTTCAGTCCCTGGAGGTCGCCGTAGTTGCGGGCGTCGATCCCGGCGCCCGTCGTGGTGGTCGTGGGGAGTTCGAGCATCGCGTTCGACAGGTCGAGCTGCTGGGCCGAGGGCTTGCCACGGGTCAGGTCGAGCTTCAGGCCACGCTGGACGAGGGCCTCGTAGTCACGCGATGCAGTCATGCAGCAGAGGATAGGAGATTAAGCGCATCGCCTCAGACCATTCCGGAGTGTGGACACCAGCTGTGTCCCCATAAAAGGGGACTAGTCATGAGATCATCTAGCGGGTCAGGCTGGCTCATGCGGGAGTGGGACATGATCAAGATCGCGGTCGTCGACGATCACGATCTCATCCGGCACGGCCTGGAGCACATCCTGCGCGGCACCGGCGAGTTCGAGGTGGTCGCCAGCGGGCGCGACGTGAGCGTGCTGGACGGCAGGGCCGAGCCCGACGTGCTCATCCTCGATCTCTACCTCGGCGTCGACGAGCCGTGCCTGACCGCCATCGCCGAACTGTCGCCGTTGTGCAACGTGCTGGTGATCTCCGCCTCCGCCAAGCCCGACGACCTGGTCAGGGCGATTAGGGCGGGGGCGCGCGGCTACGTGACCAAGAGCGACCCCGCCGAGCTCATGGCCACCGCGCTGCGCACGGTGGCCGCGCGTGGCTTCTACCTGTCGGCGGGACTGGCCGACATCCTGCACGCCCGGCTGGCCGTCCCGGCGCCGGACCCCGGCCCAGAGGTACGGCTCGCGCCCCGCGAGGAGGAGACGCTCGCCTACATCGCGCAGGGTTTCACCTACGACCAGATCGCGCGTCGGATGGGGATCAAGAAGTCGACCGTCGACACCCACATCGAGCGCATCCGGCGCAAGCTCCAGGTCGACAACAAGGCCCAGCTGATCGCCGCCGCCCTGCGGCGGATCGAGCGCGGCAGGTGAACCAGGCGGGCCCAAGCGGACACCGGCAGGTGAACCAGGGGGCCGCGCTGACGAACCGGCAGGACGGTGAGGCGCGCGGGCGCATCGAAACGGCGCTCGCCTGGACCGTCATCCTCTTCCGCGCCGGCGCCTTCGCCGAGGTCATCGCCCTGAACTACGTCGGCGACAGCGGCCTGCGACGGCAGGTGCCCGGCTTCGCTCCGGCTCTGGCCGTGCTCGGCGTCGAGAGCGCGATCGTGGTCGCGCTCGCGTGGCGCCGCAGGAGGGTCCCACCGGCCTGGCTGATCACCGCCGACGCGCTGCTGACCGCGGCGACGGCGATGGCCATGACGCTGATCGCGGGCACGGCGATCAAGGACTCCGGCCCCGACTTCATGCTGCCCTACATGCTGCTGGTCTCCATCGGCATCGGCATGGCCTTCCGCACCCTGCCCGCCGCCCTGGTGGCCACTCTCCCGCTCGTCGTCGCCTACCTGTACATGCAGGCCTGGAGCGGCTTCTCCTGGCTGGGCGCCGTGCCGCACAGCATCGGCTTCTGGGTCGACTCGGGCATCGCCTGGTTCATCGCCGCGCTGCTGCGCCGCAACGCCACCGAGCTCGACGAGACCCGCGAGCAGGTCGCCCGCCTGGCCGCCGAGCAGGAGCGCACCCGCAACGGGCGCATCCTGCACGACCGGGTGCTGCAGACGATGGAGGCGCTGGTCCGCGACGGCTGGCTGGCCGACGAGCGGGTGCGCGGCCACGTCGCCGCGGAGGCGCGGTGGTTGCGCGGCTACGTGCGCGGTGACCACGACAGCTCGGGCAGCAACCTCACGGCCGCGCTGGAGGAGGTCGTCGAGCAGGCCATCCGCGCGGGCCTGACGGTCGACCTCAACGCGGCGGGGCTGCGCGCCGCCGGAGCCGTGCTGCCGGTGGAGACGGTCGAGGCGGTGTCGGGGGCGGTGCGCGAGGCGCTGACGAACGTGCGTAAGCACGCGGGCACCGGGCACGCGGTCGTCAGGGCGCGGGTGCACGACGGTCACGCGGTGGTCGGGGTGCTGGATCACGGCGTCGGGTTCGACCCGGCGGGCCTGAGGCGGGGGGTGGGGCTGAGCGGCTCCATCGAGGGCCGCGTCGCCGACGCGGGCGGCAGCGCCTGCGTCGAGTCGGGTCCCGGCGAGGGCACGCTGGTGGAGCTCCGTGTCCCGCTTTGAATCCCCCTCTATTTCCCGACTGTCACCCGCCTGGCCGTCCGCCGACACTGATCGGCATGAAACGATCTCTCGCTCGCACCGCGGCGATCCTGGTGGCCGCCGCCGGGCTCACGTCCATCGCCCCGTCGTCCGCCGCGGCGGCCTCCGCCCTCTGCTCCGGGTACTCCTGCGACGGCACCTACGCTTCGAGGACCGGCTGCTACGCCGGCTCCTACACCCCCACCAAGTCCGGCACCGCCGTCGTGCGGACCTCGCGCGGCACGCTGCGCATGTTCTACGGCCCCGCGTGCAAGACCAACTGGGCCAGATTCACCCCCAGCAGGCCCGGCGGCTATCGGGTGACGATCGTCCGCGAGCCGGTCGACGACTACGAGGAGACCGGTTACGTCGAGGAGCGCACCGTGAGCGAGGAGGCGATCCCGGCCCTGCGCATCCGCACCCCGCAGGTCTACGCGCCCGTCGCCGAGGCGCTTGCCTGTGTCGAGCATCAGACGGTCAAGGGCAACTGGGTCAGGCTGGGCTGCACGGACTGGATCTGACCTCCGGCGGCACGGGCGGGGGCTCACGACACGTTCCTGTCGAGGAAGTCGCGGGTCAGCCCGACGATCTCGGTGAGGTTCGTCTCCAGGGCCCAGTGGCCTCCGTCCAGCAGGTGCAGTTCGGCCTTGGGCAGGTCGCGCAGGTAGGCGCGGGCGGCGCCCTCGGGCATGTAGCCGTCCTGCGGCCCCCACACGATCAGCGCCGGCGGCTGGTGTTCGCGCAGGTAGGCCTGGTAGCGGGGGAACCACTCCAGGTTCTCCTTCAGCCCTTCCATCAGGCCCACCATCACCTGCCTGCGCACGGGCCGGTCGATCAGCGGCCACGACAGCTTCCACAGGTCGGGGCTGATCAGTTCCACCAGGCGCTCGTCGACCTCGCCCACGAACTCGTGGCGGAAGCCCTCCTCGCTGACCGCGTCGGCCAGCGCCCGCCTGCTGTCGGGTGTGGGGTGCTTCCAGTGTTCGCGCAGCGTGCCGTACTTGGGTCCGAGCTGGTCCTCGTAGATGTCGCCGTTCTGGATGATCAGGGCCGTGATGCGCCCCGGGTCCTTCATGGCCAGCCGCAATCCGATCTGGGAGCCGTAGTCGTGCAGGTAGAGGGCGAACGACGAAAGGCCGAGCCGGGCGGCGAAACGGTCGAGGAAGTCGGCGTATCCCGCGAAGGAGTAGGCGAAGTCGTCCGGGTCCGGAGTGCCGCTGTAGCCGAATCCCGGCAGGTCGGGCGCGATCGTGCGCCAGCGGTCGGCCAGGGCGGGCATGAAGTGGCGGAACTGGAAGGACGAGCTCGGGTAGCCGTGGGGGAGCAGCAGGACGGGCGCGTCGGCCGGCCCTTCCTCGCGGTAGAAGGTGTCGATGCCGTCGATGTCGATGGTGTGGTGCCTCATCCCGCCCGCCTGCCCAGCCTGGAACGCGTGTCACCTAGACTTGACCGATGTGAAGATCGTTCTCGCCGGGGGCTCGGGGGCGCTCGGGCGCAGTCTCGCGGCGGACCTGACCGCGCACGGCCACGAGATCGTGGTGTTGTCGAGGCGCCCGTCGGCGGGCGCCCTACTGTGGGACGGCCGCACGGCCGGAGACTGGGCGCCGGAGCTGCGGGGATCTGTGCTGGTCAACCTCGCGGGCGAGATCGTCGACCGGCCGCCCACCCCGGCCAACGTGGAGCTGCTGACCCGCTCGCGGGTCGAGCCGACCCGCGCGCTGGCCGAGGCCGCCGCCGCGCATCCGCCCGCGTTGTGGCTGCAGCTCAGCACCCTGGCCCTGTACGGCGACGCGGGCGAGCCGGTGCTCGACGAGAGCGCGAAGCCCGCCGACGGGCCGCCTCAGATGGCGGGAGTGGCCGGTGCGTGGGAGCGGGCGGCCCGGGGCGCGCCCTGCGAGAGGCAGGTGATCCTGCGCACGGCGGTCGTGTTCGAGCCCGGCACGCCCGCTCTGCAGCGGCTGGTGAGCCTGACCCGCTGGGGTCTCGGCGGCCGGGTGGGTTCCGGGCGGCAGTGGGTGAGCTGGCTGCACGTCGCCGACTTCCTGGCCGCGGTGCGCTTCCTCATCGACGCGCAGGACCTGTCGGGCGTCGTCCATCTCACCAGCCCGCACCCGGTGCGCAACGCCGAGCTGATGGCGACGTTCCGGCGGGTGCTCGGCAGGCCGCCGTCGCCGCCGACCCCGGAGTTCCTGGTGAAGCTGGGCGCCCGGGTGCTGCGCACCGATCCGGCTCTCGGGCTGACCGGGCGCCGCTGCGTGCCGGGCAGGCTGCTGGAGGCGGGCTTCGAGTTCCGGCACCCGCGGCTGGAGGAGGCCCTGCGCGACCTGCTCACTCGAGGCTGAGCGTGCGTCCCGCCTCGACGGCCTCCTTGACGCTGGCCGCCAGCACGTCCGCGGCGGAGGCGGCCTGGAGGCGGAGCGCGGCCAGGCCGTCGGCGTCGTCGGTCTGGGCCAGCAACGCCAGGTACTTGTCGTTGTTGCGCAGGGCGTCGCGAGCCCGCAGCGCCGCGTCGGCCTCCTCGACCTTGCGCGCGTAGCCCTCCATCGCCCGCACCCGCTCCGCCACGCTGCCGATCGAGCGCTGGAGCGCCTCCTGCTGCGGTCCGAGCACGGCTTCGAGCTCCTGCGTCACCACGCCGCGCCTGGCCTGCCGCTGCTCGGCCTCCAGCTCCGCCTGCGTGCGCACGAGCCTGGCGATCTCCCAGATCTGCTGGGGCAGGACGAGTTCGTTGGCCAGCGGGTCGAGCAGCCCCATCCCGTTGACGCGGGACCCGGTCACGGTCTCGCAGGCCGCGCGGGCCCGCGTCACGTAGGCGCGCGACTCCGTCGGCAGCTTCGCGGCCAGGACGAACCGGTGGGCCGCGGGTGACCTGCCGCGGCCGAGCGCGTCGAGGATCCGCGTCCGGTCGCGCTCGGGAAGCGCGGGGTCGAAGACGACGTCGAGCGCCTCCATGACCAGCGCCCTGGCGCGCGCGAGCCGTTCGTGGTGCTCGCGGTGCACCTTCCCGGCCTTGAAAGCGAACAACGGCGCGCCGACCGCTATGGAAAGGAGCGCGAACATCGGGGACCCGAACGCCGCCGCGATGTTGCCGATGACCACGAGAACCACAAGAAGGGCGACCAGCTGAGCACAGCCGCCTGCTGTGGTCCTGGCCATGGGCGCCCCCGTGCTCGCTCGGCGAAACGGTCAAAGCCTAGTAAACAGCTCCTAGGGGTGGGCAGATCCAGAGATTTCCCGCGATACGGGTTTTCAGCGCGAACCGGTTGGCGTCAAATGGGGAGATCGGGGCGTACTCCAGCACATCGGCGAGCATGGAGGGAGCAGCCGTGACGACGGTTCGTGACACCTCGTTCGACCAGCTCAGGCGGCGGCGCACGGGCACGGTGATCGCCTCCTGGCTGTCGACCACGGATCACAAGGTCATCGGCTACCTCTACCTGATCACGAGCTTCGGCTTCTTCCTCGTGGCAGGGCTGATGGCGATGTTCATCAGGCTCGAACTGGCCCAGCCGGGCATGCAGGTGGTCAGCCAGCAGCAGTACAACGCGCTGTTCACCATGCACGGCACGATCATGCTGCTGCTGTTCGCGACGCCGCTGTTCGCCGGCTTCGCCAACGTCGTGATGCCGCTGCAGATCGGCGCGCCCGACGTGGCCTTCCCCCGGCTCAACGCGGTGGCCTACTGGCTGTTCCTGTTCGGCGGCCTGATGGTGCTGGCGGGCTTCATCACGCCGGGAGGCGCCGCCGACTTCGGCTGGTTCGCCTACACGCCCCTGTCGTCGCAGGTCTACTCGCCCGGCGTCGGCGGCGATCTATGGATCATGGGCCTGGCCATGAGCGGACTGGGCACGATCCTGGGCGCCGTCAACTTCATCACCACGATCATCGGCATGCGCTGCCCGGGCATGACGATGTTCCGCATGCCGCTGTTCACCTGGAACGTCCTGCTCACCAGCATGCTGGTGCTGATGGCCTTCCCGGTGCTGGCCGCCGCGCTGCTGGTGCTGGAGTCGGACCGCAAGCTCGGCACGCAGGTGTTCGCCTCGGAGAACGGCGGGGCGATGCTCTGGCAGCACCTGTTCTGGTTCTTCGGCCATCCCGAGGTCTACATCATCGCTCTGCCGTTCTTCGGCATCATCACCGAGGTCATCCCCGTCTTCAGCCGGAAGCCCATCTTCGGCTACATCGGCCTGGTCGGCGCGACCATCGCGATCGCGGGCCTGTCGATGACGGTGTGGGCGCACCACATGTTCGCCACCGGCCAGGTGCTGCTGCCGTTCTTCGCGTTCATGACGTTCCTCATCGCGGTGCCGACGGGGGTGAAGTTCTTCAACTGGATCGGCACGATGTGGCGAGGCCATCTGAGCTTCGAGACGCCGATGCTGTTCTGCGTCGGCTTCCTCATCACCTTCCTGCTCGGCGGCCTGACCGGCATCATCCTGGCCAGCCCCCCGCTCGACTTCCACCTCAGCGACACCTACTTCGTCGTCGCCCACTTCCACTACGTGGTGTTCGGCACCGTGGTCTTCGCGATGTTCGCCGGCTTCTACTTCTGGTGGCCCAAGATGACCGGCCGCATGCTCGACGACCGGCTCGGCAAGGTGCACTTCTGGACGCTGTTCATCGGCTTCCACACCACCTTCCTCGTGCAGCACTGGCTGGGCAACGCCGGCTTCCCGCGGCGCTACGCCGACTTCAGCGCCGCCGACGGCTTCTCCACGCTCAACCTGGTCTCCTCGATCGGGGCCTTCCTGCTCGGCGCCTCGACGCTGCCCTTCCTCTACAACGTCTGGAGGACGGCCAAGCGCGCGCCCAAGGTGACCCTCGACGACCCGTGGGGCTACGCCAACTCGCTGGAGTGGGCGACCTCCTGCCCGCCGCCGCGCCACAACTTCACCAGCATCCCGCCGATCCGCTCGGAGCGTCCCGCCTTCGACCTGCACTATCCGCGGGAGGCGAGCCAGGCGCAGCCCCGCCAGGTCGACGCGCCCGACGACGACACCAAGGGCCCGGTACCCGACAAAAGCACGTAGTGGAGGCGGTACATGACAGGCACAAAAACGCCCTTCAGCCCGGAGACCGCCCCCTGCGGCAAGAAGTTCGGCGGTGAACGCCTGCTCGACGACGACGGGTACGGCCTGCTGATCCGCGACCAGTTCTTCGAGTGCGGCTGCCGCCGCATCCGCCACGAGTACCACGACGGCAGCATCCACATCGCCGCGATCCGGCACGACGGCAAACGGGTCAAGGACAGCCACTCCGAAGCCGACCACGGGAGCTGACACATGATCGACGTGCTCATCGTCGGGGGCGGTGGCGCCGGGCTGCGTGCCGCCATCGCCGTCGCCGAGTGCGATCCCACCCTGGAGGTGGCGGTCGTCTCGAAGGTCTACCCCATGCGCAGCCACACCGTCTCGGCGGAAGGCGGAGCGGCCGGCGTGATCGGCATCGACGACACCCTCGACGAGCACTGCTACGACACCATCTCCGGCGGCGACTGGCTGTGCGACCAGGACGCGGTGGAGATGTTCATCGCCGAGGCGCCCAAGGAGCTCATCCAGCTGGAGCACTGGGGCTGCCCGTGGTCGCGCGAGCCGGACGGCCGGGTGGCGGTGCGCCCGTTCGGCGGCATGAAGAAGGAACGCACCTGGTACGCGGCCGACAAGACCGGCTTCCACCTGCTGCACACGCTCTTCCAGACGACGCTGAAGTACGGCGAGATCAAGCGGTACGACGAGTGGTACGTCACCCAGCTCGTCGTGGACGACGGCCGGGTGTACGGCGCGGTCGCCGTCGAGATCAGGACCGGCCGCATCGAGACCATCCCCGCCCGCACGGTCATCCTGGCCACCGGCGGCTGCGGCAAGGTCTTCCCCTTCACGACCAACGCCTCGATCAAGACCGGCGACGGCATGGCGCTGGCCTACCGGGCGGGCGCGCCGCTGAAGGACATGGAGTTCGTGCAGTACCACCCCACGGGCCTGCCGTTCACCGGCATCCTGATCACCGAGGCCGCCAGGGCCGAGGGCGGCTGGCTGATCAACAAGGACGGCTACCGCTACCTGCAGGACTACGACCTCGGCACGCCCACTCCGACGCCGCAGCTGCGCAGCATGGAGCTCGGCCCGCGCGACCGCCTCTCGCAGGCGTTCGTGCACGAGCAGCGGCGGGGCCGCACCGTCGAGACCCCGTACGGCCCGGTCGTCTACCTCGATCTGCGGCACCTGGGCGAGGCCAGGATCGACGCCAGGATCCCGTTCGTGCGCGAGCTGTGCCGCAGCTACCAGAACCTCGATCCGGCCACCGACCTCATCCCGGTCCGGCCGGTGGTGCACTACATGATGGGCGGCATCCACACCGACCTCGACGGCGCGACGCCGATCGCCGGGCTGTACGCGGCGGGGGAGACCGCCTGCGTCAGCATCAACGGCGCCAACCGGCTGGGCTCCAACTCGCTGCCGGAGATCCTCGTCTTCGGCAGGCGGGCGGGCGCGGCGGCCGCCGAGTTCGCCAGGAGCCACCGGGAGGCCGAGGCGCCTGCCGTACGGGCGCAGGGCCGTGACGAGGAGCGGCGGCTGACCCACCTGCGCGGCGGCACGAAGAAGGGCGAGCGGATCGCCGACCTGCGCGAGGAGATGCAGCACACCCTGGAGGGCGCGGCCGGGATCTACCGCACCGGCGACGTGCTGGCCAAGGCCGTCGACAGCCTCGCCGAGCTCAGGCAGCGCGCGTCGGAGGCCAGGCTCGACGACTCCAGCACCGCCTTCAACACCGAGTTGCTGAACTGGCTGGAGCTCGGCTGCATGCTCGACATCGCCGAGACCGTCGTGGCCTGCGCGCTCAACCGCACCGAGTCGCGCGGCGCCCACCAGCGCACCGACTTCGAGCAGCGCGACGACTCCGGGTTCCTGGCCCACTCCCTGGTGCACCGCGCGCCCGACGGCTCGCCATCGGTCGGCCTGCTCCCCGTGACGATCACCCGCTGGCCTCCTGGCGAAAGGGTTTACGGACGATGACGGACACCGCGGAGACGATACGGCAGCAGGCCGCCGCCAGGACGATCAGGCTGGAGGTGGCCAGGTACCGGCCGGAGCAGGACGGCGAGCCGGTCTTCCAGAGCTACGACGTGCCCCTCATGGACGACTGGGCGGTACTCGACGGGCTCAACTACGTCAAGGACCGCCTCGACGGCACGCTGTCGTTCCGGTGGTCGTGCCGGATGGGCATCTGCGGCTCGTGCGGCATGAACGTCAACGGCGAGCCGAGGCTGACCTGCGGCACGTTCTTCACGGAGTACGGCGAGGGCCCGATCAGGATCGAGCCGCTGAAGGGCTTCCCCGTCATCCGCGACCTGGTGGTCGACATCGACGACTTCCTGGTCAAGCTCCAGCACGTCAAGCCATGGCTGATCCGCGAGGGCGAGGAGCTGCCGCTGACCGCGGAGTACGCCCAGACGCCTGAGCAGCTGGAGGCCTACAAGCAGTACTCCATGTGCATCAACTGCCTGCTGTGCTATTCGGCCTGCCCGGTCTACGTGCTGGATCCCGACTTCCTCGGCCCGGCGGCGATCGCGCTGGCCCAGCGCTACAACCTCGACTCGCGTGACCAGGGCGACCGCTTCGACCTGCTCAACCTGGACGAGGCGGTGTGGGGCTGCACGTTCGTGGGGGAGTGCACCAAGGTCTGCCCCAAGCACGTCGATCCGGCCGAGGCGATCCAGCGGTACAAGCTGACCGCGGCCATCCGCTCCATCCTGCCGTGGAGCAGGGGATGACGACCTACCACGCCAAGCGCGACCACCTGTGGTTCCTGCGCAACCGCAACTACACCGTCTTCGTCGCCCGCGAGCTGACGAGCGTCTTCGTGGCCTGGACGATCGTCTACCTGATGCTCGTGATCGACGCGGGAGGCCCGCCGTCGTTCGCCGGCGAGCCCTGGATGATCGCGATCAACGTCGTCGCCTTCGCCGCGACCGCCTTCCACGCGATCACCTTCCTCAACCTCGCGCCCAAGGCCACGGTCGTCCGGCTGGACGGCTGGCGGGTGCCCGCCTTCATGATCCAGGGCGGCAACCACTCGGCGTGGCTGGTGGTCTCGGGGATCATCGCCTTCCTCGTCCTCAAGGGGGTGTGATGCAGCGCAAGCGCACCGCCGAGCCGTACCTGTGGCTGTTGTTCAGCGGGGGAGGGGTCGCCGCCGCGTTCTTCCTGCCGGTGCTGATCCTGCTGTTCGGGGTGCTCATGCCCCTGGGCGTGGTCGGCCGGCCCGACGTGGCGGCGCTGACGGGGAACGTGGTCGTACGGCTCGCCATCGTGGTGATCTTCACCCTGTGCCTCTTCCACGCCGCGCACCGCATCCGTTTCACCAGCGAGGAACTGCTCAACCTCGCCAGGATCGACCTGCTGCTCGCGGTCGTCTGTTACGGCGGAGCGCTGGCGGGAGGGGTGTTGACGGCCGTGCTGCTCTTCTAGGTGTACTTGGTCATGGACTTGGTGTCAGTCGGCTGATGGGTGGCTGGCCGGCGAGGGCTGAGTGGGGTCGCTGGGTGTTGTAGTAGGTCACCAGGGGCCGAGGGCGTCGGTGCGGTGCTGGTTGCTGTCATACGGCTGGCGGTAGGCCCATTCGGTGGTCAGGGTGCGGTTGAGGCGTTCGGCTTTGCCGTTGGTCCATGGGCAGTGTGGGCGGGTGAACTTCTGGCGGGCGCCGAGGGCGGCGCAGGCTTGCTGGAAGGCGTGGCTGATGCGGTAGTTCTTGGCGTTGTCGGTCAGGATCCGTTCGATCCGGGTGATGCCGTGGGCGTGGAAGAAGGCGGCGGCGCGGGTGAGGAAGGCGGCGCAGGTCTGGCCTTTCTCGTCGGTCAGAATCTCGATGTAGGCCAGGCGGGTGTGGTCGTCGATGGCGGTGTGCAGGTAGTCGTAGCCGATGCCGCGGCCGCGGGCGGCTTGGTCGCGGCCGTGCGCGCGGTGGCCGCCGCCGTCGGGGATGCGGCCGAGTTTCTTGACGTCCAGGTGGATCAGGTCGCCTGGTGCGGGGTGTTCGTAGCGGTTGGCGCTGTGGCGTACGGCGCGGATCGGGGTGCCGGTCAGCGGGTCGCAGGCGGCCAGCACGGGCACGCCGTGGCGGCGCAGGATGCGGGTGATGGTGCGGGCCGGCACGCCGGTCACGGCTGCGAGCCGGTCAGGTCCGGCGCGCAGGTCGGCGCGGGCGGCCAGCACCCGCTGCTCGGTTTCGGGTGGGGTACGGCGGGGCGAGGAGCGCGGGCCGCTGCGCCGTTCTCGCAGGCCTTCCCAGCCTTCCTGGCGAAATCGAGCGACCCAGCGGTGTCCGCACTGTCGTGATACGCCCAGCTCGGCGGCGACATGGGCGACGGGGCGGCCTTCCTGCACGACACGGCGGACCAGCAGGCATCGGCCGTGGAACGTCAGTCGGGCGTTAGCGTGTGCCATGAAGACCTCCGTGTGTTTGGTGAAGCGGCTAACTCCACTAAGCCCGGAGGTCTTCTATGTGATCAGCTAGCTGCGGCCATGTGTCACCAAGACCTCGGCCAAATACATCTAGGCCACGACGCCTAACCCACCGCTCAGGTGCGCACAAGAGCGGGCTTCATAGCGAACGGGTCTTATACCGGCACGGCATGGGATCAGCCGCTTAGTGTCCGATCTTGTGCGCCTTTTTCTACTCTTATCCCTCATTGCGGCATTTGTCGTTCCGGTGCAGCAGGCGGCCGCCGCGGACTACCGGCCCGCCGCCTCGGACCACTACCTGAACTACTCGCCGCCGCGAGACGAGCCGAAGACGACGGACAAACCCGTGCCCCAGCGGGAGGACTCCTCCCCGTCGACCGGGAGCCCGGCGGCGGCCAGGGTGCTCGCCGCGCACGAGCAGGAGGCGCTGCGCACCGGGCGCGACCCCGCCCAGCTCAAGGTGAAGCGCCCCCAACGCGGCAAGCTGCTCACGATCCTGGTCGAGTTCAATCAGAGCGCCCAGGACGACTTCTCGGGGTTCGAGCGACCGCGCTCCGCCGGCTCCGAGCCCTGGGACTGCGTCACCGAGCCCGCGGGCACCGTCAAGAACGGCCCCCTGCACAACCGCATCCCCGACCCGGCCGCCACCGGCAGGGACAACAACTCCTTCTGGGTGAAGGACTTCAGCCCCCAGCACTACCGCCAGCAGCTGTTCAGCACCACGGGACTGACCCAGCGCGTGCGCCCCGACCTGCGCGACCCGCGCGACGGGCGCAAGGGCATCGACGTGCGCGGCAGCCTGCGGCGCTACTACGAGGACGTGTCGGGCGGCGCCTACTCCATCACCGGCGACGTGGCCGGCTGGGTCAGGGCCCCGCACTCGGAGGCCTGGTACGGCGCCGGCGCCTGCGGCCGCCCCGCCCAGGACAACGCCGGCCACCCCGACAACCCGCGCGGCCCCGCCCAGCTCGTCATCGACGCCATCACCGCGCTCGGCCCGACCTTCCCCTGGAAGAACTACGACCTGGAGGACGTCACCGACGCCGACGGCGACCAGAACTTCGCCGAGCCCGACGGCGTGATCGACCACCTGACGATCGTGCACGCGGGCCGCGACAAGTCCACCGGCGGGGGAGCCGAGGGCACCTACGCGCTGTGGGCGCACTCCAGCACCGTCGCGGGCGGCTTCGAGATCCCCGGCGCGGGCAAGCGCGTCTCGACCTACATGATGGTGCCCGAGGACGCCGGAGTCGGCCTGTTCGCCCATGAGTACGGCCACGACCTCGGGCTGCCCGACCTGTACGACACCACCAACACCACCACCGCGTCCGTGGAGTTCTGGGACCTGATGGCCAGCGGCTCCCACACCGGGCCGCTCTACCAGTCGATGCCCACCCGGCTCAGCCTGTGGTGCCGGTGGGTGCTGGGCTGGGCCAGGCCCAAGACCTTCGAGCCGGGCGTCAGGCAGGGCCTGCACGTGCTCGGCCGCCAGGGCATGCGGATCGACCTGCCCGCCGAGAAGCAGGCCATGGTCACCCCGCACAGCGGCAAGAGGACCTGGTGGTCAGGGCAGGGCCAGGACTGGGCCGAGGCCACGCTCACCCGCCAGATCTCGGTGCCCGCCCAGGCGCCGCGATTGTGGATGTGGAACAACTACGAGATCGACTTCGGGCGCGACCACGGCTACGTCGAGGTCTCCACCGACGGCGGGGCGAGCTGGACCCGCCAGCGCGTGTTCGACTCCGAGGGCGAGGAGGTCACCTACGACCTGGCGCTGACCGGGCAGAGCTTCGACTGGCAGCACCACTACGTCGACCTGGCCCCCTACGCCGGCCGTACGGTCAAGGTCCGCCTGGTCTACGTCACCGACGGCGCCGACACCCAGCGCGGCTGGCACGTCGACGACTTCAGCGTCACCTCCGGCCAGAGCACGGTCTGGAGCGACGACGTCGAGTCCGGCTCCACCTGGACCCCCGCGGGCCGTGGCCGATGGAGCCTCAACGACGGCACCCGCGAGATCCAGCGCATGTACCTGGCCGAATGGCGCACCGACCCCGGCCTGCGCTACGCCTACACCACCAAGGACTCCGCCGGCTGGCAGGTGGAGCGCTTCCGCTACAACGCCCCCGGCCTGCTGGTGTGGCTGCGCGACTCCGCCCACACCGGCAACGTGCTCATCCCCACGCTCGACCGCCTGCCCAGCATCGGGCCCAAGGGCGCGCTGCTGCTGGTCGACTCCCACTTCGAGCCCCTGCGCGGCGCCGACGGCGCCAACCTGCCGGGGCGCGTGCAGGTCGGCAACGCGGCCTTCACCACCGGCAAGAACGGCGTCACCACCTTCACCGACGCCAAGACCTGGTATCCCGGCTTCGAGGCCCGCGACGGGCTGCTCCACTACCGCGACCTCGACGCCTCGGTCGTGCTCCCCGCCCGCGGGCAGTACGGCACGCGGGTGGTCAAGCCCGACGGCAGCCCCGCCAAGGAGTTCTACGGCACCGACCTGGGCAACGGTCACAAGCTCGGCACGGGCGATCCCGGCTCGCTCGCCTTCGGGGTGCGGGTTCAGCTGCTGGGGCCGCTCCTGGCGAACACGGCCCTGGTGAGAATCACCCCATCGGGGAAATAGTCACAGTTTCGTACCGTGCTTCTCTTTTATAACGAGTTTAACTTACGGTCTCTCCTGACTCATGTCACATGCTGAAAGAGAGGCGCTTTGTCCAGGAGAGGAACGCTCCTCCTCGCGATCGGGTTAACCGCCGCCGGGCTGACCGTGCCAGGCACCGGTGCGCACGCCGACACCACCGTCGCGCGCTACATCCCGTCGGCGGATGACCACTACATCAACTACGTCGAGCCGAAGGTCGCGGCCGAGGACGACAAGTCGGCACTGGCCAACCCCCAGGCCCGCCTGCGTGCCGAACAGGTGGACAACAAGCACCGCGACGGCAACCCCGTCGCGGCCCGCATCCTGGCCGCGCGCGAGGCCGAGGCGCTGCGCACCGGCAAGAACCCCTTCGAGTTCATCTACAAGAAGCGTCCCCAGAAGCAGGAAGCCCGCCTGCTGACGCTGCTGGTGGAGTTCAGCGACACGGCCAACGACGACTTCTCCGGCGTGCAGCGCCAGGACTTCCTCGACCCGGCCACGTGCGTCACCGAGCCGGCCGGCACGCTGCTCAACGGTCCGCTGCACAACCAGCTGCCCAACCCGGCGGCCAGCGGCAAGGACAACTTCTCGATGTGGGTGCCGGACTTCTCGCCCAAGCACTACAACGACATGTTGTACTCGGACAAGGGCATCACCACCCGCGTGCGCCCCGACCTGAAGGACCCGCGCGACGGCAAGCCGGGCGTGGACATCTCCGGCCACTCCATGAAGAAGATGTACGAGGAGATGTCCAAGGGCGCCTACACCGTCACCGGCGAGGCCGTCGGCTGGATCAAGGTCCCGCACTCCGAGGGCTACTACGGCGCCGCCCGCTGCGGCGAGCGCGTGCAGGACATGTCGGGACACCCGAGCAACCCGCGCTTCCCCAACGGCAACGAGCAGCTGCCCATCGACGCGGTCGCCACCCTCGCCCAGCAGCAGCCGGACTTCCCGTGGGCCGACTACGACGTCGAGGACATCACCGACGCCGACGGCGACGGCAACTACAACGAGCCCGACGGCGTCATCGACCACCTCGTGCTGGTCCACGCCGGCGCCGACAAGTCGGGCGGCGGCGGCGCGCAGGGCAGCTACGCCCTGTGGGCGCACTCCTCCGACGTCGCCGGCGGCTCGACCATCCCCGGCAGCGACAAGCGCATCTCCAACTACATCCTCCAGGGCGAGGACGCGGGCGTGGGCGTGTTCGCCCATGAGTACGGCCACGACCTCGGGCTGCCCGACCTCTACGACAACTCGGGCTCCGGCGGCGACTCCGACATCGCCTTCTGGGACCTCATGGCCAACGGCTCGCACAGCGGCCCGATCTTCCAGTCCATGCCCACCCACATGGGCCTGTGGGACAAGTGGATCCTCGGCTGGGCCAACCCCAAGGTGATCGACCCCGGCGACCGCAGGCAACTGGTCACCGTCGGCCAGGCCTCGCGCACCCCGAGGCTGACCGAGGACGGCATCCGGGTCAACCTGCCCGGCCTCAGCCGCCCCCAGACCACCCCGCACAGCGGCGCCAAGGTCTGGCAGTCGGGCAACGACCAGCCCAACGCCGACGTGCGCATCACCCGCACGATCCAGGTGCCCGCCGAGGCGAAATTCTGGATGTGGAACAGCTACGCGATCGAGGCCGAGTGGGACTTCGGCTTCGTCGAGGTCTCCACGGACAACGGCGCCACCTGGGCCGAGCAGAAGATCTACACCGAGGGCGGCGCGCTCGTCTCCACCGACGACGGCTACGCCGACCCCAACGGCTCGCTGGCCCGCCTCGGCGGCAAGAAGTACGGCCTGACCGGCTCCCAGCAGGCCTGGCGTCACGACTACGTCGACCTGGCCGCCTTCGCAGGCAAGACCGTCCAGCTGCGCCTGCGCTACATGACCGACGAGCTGTTCATGGAGAACGGCTGGTTCGTCGACGACCTCTCGCTCACCTCCGGCGCCACGACCGTGTGGAGCGACGACGTCGAGCAGGGGCTCAACGGCTGGACCCCGCTGGTCACCAGCCACAGCGAGCGCACCACCGGCAAGGGCTGGCAGCAGGGTGACGGCGTCGCCCACGTCCAGCAGTACTACCTGGCCGAGTGGCGCACCGCCGACGGCTTCGACAAGGGCCTGCACTGGGCCTACGACACCAACTGGTTCACCGACAACGCCTGGAACGTCGAGCGGGTGCGCTACAACGCCCCCGGCCTGCTGATCACGCTGCGCAACCACGTCTACGACGTCAACGACGTCGACGCCTCGCAGTTCGATCAGCCCTCGATCGGCTCCAAGGGCTCGCTGCTGGCCGTCGACTCGCACTTCGAGCCGCTGCGCTACTCCGGCGAGGCCGCCGACCACCACCCGACGTTGCAGAAGAACCTCAACGCGTGGCTGCAGCCGTCGAACGCCGCCTTCGGGTTCGCCAAGACGCTGCCGCTGAAGTCGTGCACCAACGGCGCCGACGTCTTCACGCTCTACTGCAACACCTTCGCGGCCCAGCGCGGCGTCCAGCAGTTCACCGACGCCAAGACCTGGTACCCGGGCATCGAGGTGCGCGACGGCTCGCTGTACTTCCGCGACCGCGACGCCTCGGTGGCCGTGCCCTCGCGCGACCACCTGCCCTACACCACCCGCGTGGTCAACGCCGACGGCAGCCCGGCCACCGAGCAGTACGGCAGGCAGCTGTCCGGCGGTCACGTCCTGGGCACCGGCAACCCCGGTGACGCGGGCGTGCAGAACGGCGTCCAGATCAAGCTCGTGGCGCCGCTCCCCGGCAACCTCGGCGTGATCGTCGACGTCACCCCGGCCGCCGCCCCGCAGTAAGGATCTTCGGCCGCCGCCGCTCGATGTGCAGGGCGGCGGCGGCCCTACGATGGGTTTTCATGAGAACCAAGGCCGAGCACACCGAGGCCATCCACCGCGACCGCCGGGTCGCGGTGGTCATCAACACGCGCTCGCGCCGCGGTCGAAAGCACTACTTCGAGGTGCTCGACCAGATCCACGGCCTGGGCTTCGAACCACTGGCCGAATACTCGGTCGTCAACCCCAAACGACTGCGCGCCCACCTCGACAAGGCTCTCGACCTCCAGCCCGACCTGCTGATCGTCGGCGGCGGCGACGGCACCCTGTCGTCGGCCGTGCGCCACGTCGCCCACCGCGACGTCGCCCTCGGCGTGCTGCCCCTCGGCACCACCAACAACTTCGCCCGCAGCCTGGGCCTGCCCCTCGACCTCGCCGGAGCCATCAAGGTCTTCGCCGAGGGCAAGGTCGCCGACATCGACCTGGGCATGGCGGGCGACCGGCCCTTCGCCAACCTCGCCTCCTTCGGCGTCTCCGTCGAGGTCGCCGGCAAGGTCAAGCCGTGGCTCAAGCGCATCATCGGCCGCCCCGCCTACCCCCTGACCGCGCTGACGATCCTGCCGGGCCACACACCCTTCCGCGCCTACATCACCGTCGACGGCAAGCGCCACGAGCTGCTCACCCACCAGCTCAACATCGCCAACGGGCGCTTCCACGGCGGCTGGCAGGTGGCCAAGGACATCAGTATCGACAACGGCAAGCTGGTGGCCTACCAGCTCGGCTCGGGCAAGAAGCTGCGGCTGCTGGGCGAGACCCTGGCCCGCGCCACCACCGGGCGCTGGCGCAGCCTCGCCGGCGGGCCGTTCGTGACGGGGCGCGAGATGCTGCTGGAGACCGACCCGCCGATGGCGGCCGACGTCGACGGCGAGGTACGGCTGCGCACCCCGCTGACCCTGCGCGTGGTGCCCAACGGGGTGCGGGTCATGGTGCCGTCGACGTTCGAGGACAACTGAGAAGGGGGTCCACCGGTGACGGTGAACCCCCTTCTCGTGGTGCTAGCCGCAGGCCTTGCTCGTGGTGCCCGTGCCCTGGTTGGCGGAGCCCGAGCCCTGGTTGACCGTGGCCTGTCCCCAGGCGCAGACGCTCGGTGCGTAGATCATGTTGCCCCAGTGGTAGCCGTTGTTGCCGGCGCTGTAGCTGAAGGAGTCGTCCGCGCCGTCGGTGTAGAGACGGATCGTGCCATGGGCACGCGTCGACACCTTGATCTGCGTCCAGTTGGTCTTGCACTTCGACGACCAGTACAGGTAGATCGTCCCCAGCACATCGCCGCCGGAGTTCTTGATGGAGGCCGTGCGGGACACGGTCGCTCCCTCGTCGCAGTTCGTCGCGTAGGGGTCCTTGTGATCGTAAGCGTGCGCGTGGGCCGGACCGGCCAGCAGGGCGAGGACTCCCAGAGCCGCGCCCGCCGTCAACGTCGCACGTGAGAACTTCCGCATGTGAACCTCCCGAGTCAGGTGACAGCCAGGAGGCTAGGCAGACCCGGCCATACAGACGCCATATTTCGATCACTCTGACGCCCGGCTTGCCCTAGAGTCAGAACAGATGCGCCATACGTTTGGAGTGCTGGGCCCTGTCCTGGTGCGCCTGGACGACGGGGGATACGCGCGGCTCAGCGGCAGGCAGCGAGCCGTGCTCGCGATGTTGTCGCTCCAGGCGGGCGCCGTCGTTCCCCGCGACCGACTGGAAGCCGCCGTGTGGGACGATCCTCCGCCCTCGGCCGTGGCCAACCTGCAGACCTACATCGCGCAGCTGCGCAGGATCGCCCCGGTGGCCGCACGCCTGGTCACCGTGGGATCGGGCTACCAGCTGAAGGCCGGAGCCGACGAGGTCGACCTGCTGGCCTTCCGCGAGCGGATCGGCCAGGCACGCGACGAGGCCGACCCGGCCGCCAGGGCCGAGCGATTACGTCAGGCGATCGACCTGTGGCGCGGCCGCCCCGCCGAGGACGCCCCGCTGTCCGCAACGATGACGGCGCACCTGGCCGAGCTTGAGGAGCAGCTGGCCGAGGCCCGGTTCGACTGGGCCCAGGCCAGGCTCGCCCTGGGCCTGCACGCCGAGGTGGTCGGCGAGTTACGCGCGTTCGTCGCCGAGCACCCGATGCGGGAGCGGGCGTGGGAGCTGCTCATCATGGCGCTCTCGCAGGCGGGCCGCCGGGCCGAGGCCCTGGCCGCCTACCGCGAGGCCCGCACCACGCTCGTCGCGGAGCTGGGCGTCGAGCCGGGTCCGGCGCTGCGGGCGCTGCACTCGGCCGTGCTCTCCGGAGGCCTGGAGCCGCCGCCGTCCCGCCGCCCGATCCGCCAGCTCCCCGCGGCGATCGCCGACTTCATCGGCCGCGAGAACGAGCTGGAGCGGATCGTCGCCCTGTGCTCCACGGGCGAGCACGCGCCGCCCGTCGTCATCCTGACCGGGCCTCCGGGGGTGGGCAAGAGCACCCTGGCCGTCACCGCGGCGCACCGGCAGCACGACGCCTTCCCCGACGGCCAGCTCTACCTGCAGCTCGGCGGCGCGACTCCACGGGATCCCGCAGCGCTCCTGGCCGAACTGCTGCGGGCGCTCGGCGCCCCCTCCATTCCCGACTCCGCCGGGGAGCGTGCCACGCTCTACCGCTCGCTCGTGGCCGACCGGGCGATGCTGGTCGTGCTCGACGACGCCGCCGACGAGCGCCAGGTCATCCCGCTCGTGCCGGGCACTCCGCGCTGCGCCGTCCTGGTGACCAGCCGCGGGCCGCTGCCCGCCCTGCCGGGCGCCCGGGTCGTACGGCTGGCCGTACCCTCGCCCGACGAGGCGATGGCCCTGCTGGAGCGCATCGCGGGCCCGGAACGGGTCCGCGCCGAGCCCGGGGCCGCGGCGGAGATCGTGGGCTCGTGCGGCGCGCTCCCGCTGGCGATCAGGGTCGCGGGGGCGCGCCTGGCCACGCGGCCCGCCTGGCCGCTGGCCACCCTGGCCGACCGCCTGACCTCGACCCGCACCCTCGACGAGCTCGCCCTGGGCGGCCACGACGTCAGGGCGCACTTCGCCGTCAGCTACGAGGCGCTGCCCGAGAACGCGCGCCGGGCCTTCAGGCTGCTGGGCCTCAGCGGGCTGCGCGGCACCGCCGAGTGGGCGGTCGCGGCGCTGATGGACTGCCCCGACACGGAGGCCGAGCAGGCGCTGGAGACCCTCACCCTGGCCGGCCTGGTCTCCGCCGAGGACAACGGCCGCTACCGCGTGCACGACCTGCTCCTGGCCTACGCCCGCGAACGCGCCCACGCCGAGGAAGACCGGGCACGGCAGGCCGAGGCGGTGGAGCGTTTCGTCCGCACGAGCCTGTCCAGGCTGCGCGACGCCGCCCAGGACCACCCGCCCGCCATGATCCCGCCCGCCTCCTCGACCCCCACCGGAAGGGCCGACGCCGCCTGGCTGCACGCGGAGCGGGAGACCCTGATGGTCGCGGCCACGGTCGCCCGGCCCCCGGTCGCCGCCGAGCTCGCGCACCACCTGTCGCCGTTCCTGGTCGTGAGCGGCTTCGCCGACGAGGCCGTCGCCCTGCTCGACGACGTGGCCCGCCGCGCCCCCGCCCAGCGGCAGTCGACCGGGCTGCTGCTGGCCGACATCGCCCTGGAGCACCGCCGGACCGACGAGGCCAGGACGATCGCCCAGGCGATCCTCACCGATCCCGGCAGCACGCACCACGCCCTCTACGCCATGACCGTGCTGGCCGGCTGCCACCTCATCGACGGCGACCTGGAGCACACCCGCCCCCTGCTCGGCCGGGCCATCGCGGGCTTCGAGGCGGCCGGCGACATCCACGGGCTGGTCAACGCCCTCAACACCGCCGCGAGCGTGCACGTCGCCGCGGCCGAGCACCGCCAGGCCATCGCCACCTGCCGGCGCGGCCTGGCCGCCGCCACCACGCGCGGCCTCGGCGACTACGCCGCCCGCCTCCACCGCAACCTCGGCATCTCCCTCTACACGATGGGGCAGGTCGAAGAGGCGATCGGCCACTACGAGGACAGCATCGCCCTCAGCCGGGAACTGGGCTGGGGACCCGGCGTGCAGATCACCATGCGCAGGCTCGGCGAGGCCTACGCCGTCCTCGGGCGGCACGAGGAGGCCTGGGTGATGCTGGACCACTGCCAGGACCTGTTCGCCAGGGCGGGCGACGGCTACGGCCAGGCGCTGACCGCCTGCACGCTCGGCGACCTGTGCCTGGCGCAGGGCCGGGTCGAGGAGGCGCGGGAACACTTCATGCGCAGCCGGCAGCTGACCTCCGACACCGAGCTGCGCGCCCGCGCCCTGCGGCGCGCGCAGGAGTGCCTCGCCCATCACCAGGAGAAGTCTTGGGCTAACGATCACCGTTTGGCGGGCAGCCCCAGCATGTGCCGATCCGCCTGGCCGTACTGGCCCTGATGCTCACCCTGACCCCCGTGCCCGGCCAGGACACGCCGGTCCGCACGGCCGTCACCGCCGGCGCCGCCCAGGCCGTACCCGGCACGAGCACCACCTTCTCCATCGAGGTCTCCACCGGCGACGGCGCGACCGGCGTGGTGGCCGCCGGGGCCCTGCCCGACGGCACCCACTTCGCCGGTAGCGACATCTGCCAGGAGCAGAGCCCCGGCCTGGTCTGCGATTTCGGCGACCTCGACCCAGGCCAGAACGCCGCCGCGGTCGTCGAGCTGGACCTCGCACCCTCCTTCTCCGCCGACGGGCTCTCCCTGACCATGATCACGAGCTGTGACGAGTGCGGCTCGCCGCTGCCCGCCACCGGGCAGCTGCCGGTCGCCCCGCGGGCCGACCTCGCCCTCGACCTCGACGGACCCGCCGTCATCGACGCCGGCGGGCGGGCGACCTACACGCTGACCGTCGCCAACAACGGGCCCTCCGACAGCCGCGACGTGCGCGTCCAGGAACGCATCCCCGCGCCGCTGCGGGCGCTCTCTCCGTGCGCATGCCGCCTTCCGGTGCTCGCGGCGGGCGGGCAGCACACCTTCCAGCTGGTCGTCACCGCGCCCGACGACGTCGGCGCCACCCGCGAGGTGACGGTCTCCGCCACCGCCGTGGCCGCCACGCCCGACCCCGACCCGGCGGGCGCCTCCACCTTCGTCGAGTCCGAGATCCGCGACGACGCCCGGCTGTCGCTCCAGGTCACCACCGGAGCCGCCACGATCACGCCGGGCGAGCCGTTCCACTACGTCATCGAGGTGAGCAACCAGGGGCCCTCGCCCGCGCGCGAGGTGTGGGTGCGCGACCTGCTGCCGCGCGGGCTCCGCGGCGACGACGCCGAGGACCGCCGACTCGGCACCCTCCAAGCGGGCGAGAGCAGGACACTCCGGCTCACCGCCTCCGCCGACCCCGCCCTGCCCGCCGGGAGCGTCGCCGACACCGTCCACGCCGGCTGCGCCGACTGCGGCAAGCCCGTGCGCGTCACCTCACGCACCCGTGTACGACCCGAGGCCCACGTGGTCGTCGCGGTCTCCGCCCGGCCCGCCCGGCTGGGTCCAGGCCAGCAGGTCATCCGCACCATCACCGTCACCAACCACGGGCCCTCCGCCGCCACCGGGCTCACCCTCACCGATCTCGCGCCCGCCCAGCTCGTCCTCACGCCCGCCAACGGCTGCGAGCTCGCGGCCCACCTGCTCACCTGCCCCATCCACAACCTGTCCGTACGGCAGAGCCGCACCTGGACACTCGCCGCCACCGCGCCCGCGAGAATCGACCACCCGGCGACGCTCGTCGAACACGTCAGGGTCATCCTGCCGGCGACGCTGTTCGACCCCGACCCGGGCACCGAGTCGGCCACCGCCACCACCCTGCTCCAGCCCGCCCCGAGCCGCTGGCCGTGGATCCTGGGCGGGATCGCGGCGCTGCTGGTCGCGGGAACCGCGGTAATGATCGTCATGCGGAGGCGGAGATCGGGGAGAATGCGGGCATGATCGACGAAGACGCGGAAGCCGTGGGCCGCTTGCAGACCATCGTCCTCGACGGCCCCGACCCCCTGGCCCTGGCCCGCTTCTACCGCGCACTGCTCGGCGGCGAGGTCAACCGCCCCGACCGTCGCTGGTCGCTCAGCGACGGCTGGGCCACCCTGCACACCGGCACCGGCCTCGTCCTGTGCTTCCAGGGTGTGCCCGACCACCGCCCGCCCCAGTGGGGCGACCCCGGCCGCCCCCAGCAACTGCACCTCGACATCGGGGTCACCGACCTGGACCACGCCCACGAACGAGCCCTGGCCGCCGGCGCCGCCCTCCTCGACGACGGCGACGGCGAGCGGAGCTGGCGCATCTACGCCGACCCCGCGGGACACCCCTTCTGCCTCGTGCGCGACTGACCGCTCAGAGGATCTCGCGCAGGATGCCCATCGCCTGGTCGGCGTCGTGGCCGCGCATCACCTGGCGGGCGAAGAGCAGGATGTCCTCCAGATGGCGCACGATCCGGTAGTAGGCCATCCGCTCCAGATCGAGCTCGACCTCGGCCGCGTAACCGTCGAGGAACCAGGCACGCTCCCGCTCGGTGACGCCGAAGAAGCCCAGGTCCAGGACCAGCATCAGATCCCACTCGCGCGGCGCGCGCATGGCGTCGTCCCAGTCGATGAGCCAGACGCCCTCCGCGTCGTCGAGCAGGACGTTGCCCAGGTGAGGGTCGCCATGGGAGACGACCAGCGGAGCGGGCGGCAGCACCGCGGCCAGTCTGCCCGCCTCGCCCAGCAACTCGCCGACCTTCGCGGCGGCGTCGCGCCGCCGCCAGAGGTCGAGCAGCGGCCCGTCGACGGGCCGCACCTCACCGGCCAGCTCCGTCACCACGGCCAGACCGTCACCGATGCACGGCAGCTCGACGGCCACCGGCTCCTGCGCGGCATGCACGGCGGCGAGCAGGCGCCCATAAGCCCGCCACCGCCCGGCCGTCATCAGCCCCGACCGGAAAGCCGGCCGGTCGGACACCCACGGCACCACCGACAGCCGCCGCCCCTCCCGCACACTCCACGGCCGGCCGTCACGCGCGAGCAGCGGCCGCGGCACACCGGGCACCCCCAACCGGCTGGTGAGCACCAGCCCAGCGATGCCCTCCGCCCGCGACAGCTTGACGGCATGAACCCGCCCATCACCCGCCACAACGCGCCACAACAGGGCGTTCTCATCGGCGCCCGTTTCGACGGGAACGGCATCCTCGACCTCGACCCCGAAGTCGTCCAGGAGCCACTCGGAGTCCACCACGATCTCAGCAACTCCTCGCTCGGTCCACGAGCGGCAGCGGCGCCCCCGCGGCCGCCGCCACGTCAAGCATTAGACCAGCTCCGCCGCCTCGTCCTCACCTGCTTTTCCACCCAGCGCCTCGTACGCGGGCCGCAGCCGGTGCGCCAGATCACCGGGCGGCGGATGCACCCGCAACAGCAGGCCGGCCGGCGGCGCGGGCCGGAGCTCGGGCCGGGGCACCCCCGCACCCGGCGAGAAGAAGTCGGCCAGCCGGTCGCCGAACGGCACGTCCTCGACCACGGGCGCGCCCGGCTCCTCCAGCGACCCCAGCAACTCCTCCCTGCTGCGGCCCCGCCACGCCAGCACCAGGAACGGATCGTCGTCGAACGACTCCGCCAGGAGGTACAGCACCGCCGACACGTGCTTGCACGGCCTGCTCCAGTCGGGGCACGAGCAGTCGAGGTCGAGATCGCGGGGGAACAGGTCGATGCCGTGAGCGGCGAACAGCTCCTCGATCTCGGTGGGCATCTCTCCCGCCAGCAGCCGCGCCCGGTGCACCGCCTGCTCGGCGATCACCCGCTCCAGCATGCTCCAGACCGCCTCGCCGTACACCTCGACCCTGATCTCGACCAGGTACGGCTCACGCCGCGAACCCTGCACCCTCGCGGTCACCAGACCGGGGGCGAGATCGAGGTCGAGCACCTGCCCGGCGCGGGCGTAGGCGCGCCCGCGCGACAGGCGGCCCTTGTCGCAGACCCGCTCCAGGATGTCGATGAAGCGCCGCGACCACCAGGTGGAGCCGATGCTGCCGCGCTGCGTGCGAGCCCTCAGCCCGTCGGCCTTCAGCGGCTTGCCCGCCTCGAACCACCCGTCCTTACCGACCGGCACCCCGACCACCCCCACCCGCCATCACGCCACCGCCTGCCATCAGGCCACCGCCTGCCACCGCGGCACCGCCTCGGCTCACTGCCACGACAACAGCGCGCCCGCCTTTCATCACGTCACCGCCCCGGCGCCCAGGCGGAACACTTCGCGCAGTTCCGCCGTCGACAGGTCGGTCAGCCAGTCTTCCCCGGTGCCGACCACGCGCTCCGCCAGGGCCTTCTTCCGCTCGATCATCTCGTCGATCCGCTCCTCCAGCGTGCCGGCGCAGATCAGCTTGCGCACCTGGACGTTCTTGCGCTGCCCGATGCGGAAGGCCCGGTCGGTGGCCTGGTCCTCCACGGCGGGATTCCACCACCGGTCGAGGTGGATCACATGGTTGGCCGCCGTCAGGTTGAGCCCCACGCCCGCCGCCTTCAACGACAGCAGGAACAACATCGGCTCGTCGTCACGCTGGAAGCGCTCGACCAGCCGGTCACGCGTCTTCTTCGGCAGCCCGCCGTGCAGCCACAACACCGGCCGGTCCAGGCGCTGCGCCAGGTACGGCTGGAGCATGGAGCCGTACTCGGAGTACTGCGTGAACAGCAGCCCCTTCTCCCCTTCCGCGAGGATCTCGGCGGCCAGCTCCTCGGTTCGCGCCAGCTTGCCCGAGCGGCCCGCCAGCCGCGAGCCGTCCTTCAGCAGGTGCGCCGGATGGTTGCAGACCTGCTTCAGCTTGGCCATCGCCGCCAGCACCAGCCCGCGCCGTTCGATGCCCTCGCTGCCGTCGATCTTCCCCATCATGTCGTCGACCACCGCCTGGTAGAGCGAGGCCTGCTCGGGCGTGAGCGTGCACCACTCCTTGACCTCCAGCTTCTCCGGCAGATCCGAGATGATCGACTTGTCGGTCTTCAGCCGCCGCAGCACGAACGGCCCCGTCGCCCGCTTCAACGCCTGCTCCGCCTGCGCGTCCTGCCGTGCCTCGATCGGCTCCTGGAACCGGGTGCGGAACCGCTGCTTCGAGCCCAGCAGGCCGGGATTGCAGAACTCCATGATCGACCACAGCTCGGCCAGGTGGTTCTCCACCGGGGTGCCGGTCAGCGCCAGGCGCGTCTCGGCGGTGATGCTCCTGACCGCCTGGGCCTGGAGCGTGCCCGAGTTCTTGATCGCCTGCGCCTCGTCGCACACCACCCGCCGCCACGCCACCTGCTTCAGCGTGTCGAGATCACGCTGCGCCGTGCCGTACGTGGTGATCACCAGATCGGCACCGGTCAGCTTGGCCGGGTCGCGGGAGGCGCCGTGGTGCACGTGGACCCGCAACCCTGGGGCGAACCTGGCGGCTTCTCGCTGCCAGTTGCCGATCAACGACATCGGGCACACCAGCAGCGTCGGCCTGCCGGACTTCTCGTGAACAAGGAGCGAAAGGGTGGATATCGTCTTGCCAAGGCCCATATCGTCGGCGAGTACGCCGCCCAGGCCCAGCTCCGACAGGAAGCTGAGCCAGGCCAGGCCGCGCTCCTGGTAGGGGCGCAGGACGGCGTCGATGCCCGGCGGGGTGGGGATCGGGGTCAGGCGGCGGTCGGCGGTGCCGGAGAGCAGGTCGCCGAGGACGCCGTCGGCGTCGACCTCGACCAGCGGGAGCTCGCCCTCGTCGCCCTGGATGACGTGCTGGAGGATCTCGGCTGCGGTCAGCTCGCCCTCGCGGCGGGTCTCGACGGCGCGCAGGGCCGCCTTGAGCTGGCGTTCGTCGAGCTCGACCCACTGGCCGCGCACGCGCACCAGGGGGACCTTGAGGCGGGCCAGCTCGGTGAGCTCGGCCTCGGTGATGGTGGCGTCGCCGACGGCCAGTTCGACCTTGAAGTCGACGAGTTGCTGGAGGCCGAAGCCCTGGCTGG
This sequence comes from Nonomuraea sp. NPDC050663, assembly GCF_044456985.1. Classification (NCBI taxonomy): domain Bacteria; kingdom Bacillati; phylum Actinomycetota; class Actinomycetes; order Streptosporangiales; family Streptosporangiaceae; genus Nonomuraea; species Nonomuraea sp. NPDC050663. Next base: position 377,480 of record NZ_JBITGL010000006.1, on the reverse strand, counting down.
TGGCGGCCTGCTGCTTCTTGGTGCGGGTGGTGAGCTTGAGCCCGAGCTTGGTGCGGCCCGCCCAGCGGGGGAGCTGGACGACGAAACCGGCGGCGTGGAGCAAGGGGGCCGCCTGGCGCAGGAAGGTGAAGGCACCCGCGGTGTCGAGGAGCAGCTCGGTGGGGTGGGCGGTGCGGAGGGCCGGGTCGAGGGCGGGGTAGAGCCTCAGGGCCCGGCCCAGGCCGGCGAGGAGCTCGTGGTCGGCACGCGGGGGGAGGCCGGGGATGGGGGAGCCCGACCAGATCTGGTCGGCGGGGACGCGGAGGCTGGGGTCGTCGAGCGGCTGGAGAGCCAGCTCGACACGCCACCAGGGCTCCGGGCCGGCGTCCGCGTGCGAGGTGGGATCCGAGGCGGCGCCCGTGGTGGTGGCCGCTTGTGGGGTGGGATCCGGGGCGGCGCCCGTGGTGGTGTCGGCGTGTAGGGCGGGATCCGGGGTGGCAGGCTGGGTGGGTGTCGGGGGTTCGCTGAGGCGGAAGCAGACCTGGGTGGCGCCCTCGGCGCCCGCGGCCTCGCGCCAGGCGGTCAGCGATCGGCGGAGCTCGGGGATGTCGGGGCAGGCGGCGTCGGGGCCCGTGAGGGCGGCCAGCCAGCGGTCTTCCAGGGTCCTGGGGCGCGCGACCAGCGGTTCGGTGAGGCGGGCGCGGACGGCGGCGTCGGTGAGGGCGGCCAGGGCGGCGGTGAGGACCGTGGACGAGGGGTGCTCCTCGGCTCCGGTACGGCAGGCGGGGGGCATGGCCGTGGCCAGGTCGCGGAAGTGGGTCGCGTCGGCGCCGGTCAGCACGGGGAACCAGCGGGCCTCGGCGGTGGGCTCGGGGATGGACCACATGTCTGGCTGCTGGGCGGGCTCGCCGGTGAGCTGGGGGATCACGCGGCCGCGCCGTACGAGGTCGTGGGCGAAGGCGGCGACGGCCCGCCAGTGGCGCAGGGTGGCCGTGGAGGCGGGCGGGTGGAGTGTCTCGGTGAGGAGGCGGAGCGTCTCGGCGGGGTGAGGGAGGAGCGCGGGCACCTGCCACCGGCGCAGGGTGGGGCGGGAGGTGGTGGGCAGCAGGCCGGTCTCGGGGGAGGGCGACGGGCCGCGCGCGGTGCCGGGCAGGAGGAGCGTGAGGTGCTCGGCGGTGGAGCTGGCGGAGTCGGCGAGGCCGAGGGCGAGGCGGAGGTCCTCGGAGGAGGCGGCGAACGGGTGGGCGGGAGCGGCGTCGAGGCCGGAGAGGGAGCGGGTGGGGATGGCGTCAGGACTGGCGAAGGGGTGGGCGGCCGGGACGGTGACGGGGTGGGTGGAGATGGCGTCGGTGCCCGTGACGGGGTGGGTCGGGGTGGTGGTGGGTGCCTGGGGTGCGGTGGTGGGGGATTCGCCCCAGAAGGCGAGCCCCGTCGTGGTCCAGACCCCATGCACAACCAGCACCCCGGCAGGCTACCGGGCTCGACCGACAGCCTCCGACCGCTCCGCCACCCCGCTGACCTGATCGTTCGCCCGCCCCGGCAGGATGGCCCGGACACCGGATCGGGCGGAGGGCGGGCGCGGTGGGTTTCGCGGCGGGCGAGGAGCAGTGGATCGGCAAGCTGGGCAGGCTGCGCGACGTGGTCAGGCAGGAGCTGGTGACCAGGCAGCTGGCGGCGCATCTGCCGCCGGGTCCGGCGCGGGTGCTGGACGTCGGTTGCGGCCAGGGCACCCAGGCGCTCAGGGTGGCGCGGGCGGGGCACGACGTCACGGCGTTCGACTCGTCGAGGAGGCTGCTCGACCTGTTGGAGGCGGCGGTGGAGCCGGGGATGAGGGTGACCACGGTCCAAGGGGACGCGGGGGAGCTGGCCGGGCTGGTGGAGGCGGGTGGATTCGATGTGGTGCTGTGTCATGGGGTGCTCATGTACTTCGACGACCCCGGCCCGCTGATCGAGGCCATGGCGGGGGCGCTCAGGCCGGGCGGGCTGCTGTCGTTGCTGGTGCGCAACGGTGACGCGCTGGCCATGCGTCCTGGGCTCCTGCACGACTGGGGTGCGGCGAGGCGGGGCTTCTCCGGTGAGGGCTATCTCAACCGCCTGGGTGTGACCGCCAGGGCGGACCGGCGTGAGGAGCTCACCGAGCGCCTTGCCGTACGGGGTCTGAAGGTGGGGCAGTGGTACGGGGTGCGGGTGTTCACGGATGTGACGGACGCGGCGGAGCCGCCCGAGGATTTCGATGAGCTCCTGGCCTGCGAAGAGCTGGCCGGACGGACAGATCCTTACAGATCGGTCGCCGCGTTGACGCATCTGCTGGCTACATTGGAGGTATGAGCAGCCGACCGACAGACGGATGGTGCAGCCAGCGGCCGTTGCCGACGCAGCCGTCGTGTGAGCTGCCCTCGCCGTTCAAGAGTCCGAAGAAGCCTGACGAGTGGTGCGAGGTGCCCGATTCGTCGCTGACGAAGGTCCTCGGGTTCCTCCTGCGTAGTTCACGACGCTGACCTGCCCCTCGCTTTGCTGGCCCTTTATCGCGAAAAAGCTAGACATAGAGGGCTAGGCAAATCGAGGGGGCACCGATGGCCGAGTCCGAACAGACCGGAATGTCCGAGCGGCCTGGAATGTCTGGGCGGTCCGAGCAGTCCGAGCACTTCGAGTTCGTCAACGAGCTGGCCGGTTATGTGGGCGCGCACGAGGCGATCGTGGGGTCCGACACCGACTACGGCTCGCTGAACGTTCCGTACACCGTGTTTCCGGGCGCCGAGGCGAACGCGATGGACGCCCAGCGCGCCCGCACCCCCGAGGACGTCTTCGTGCCCGCCCAGGAGGGCGGCGATGTGACGGACGTGCTCTGGGCCGACGAGGAGGCCGCCGCCAGGAAGCACGCGGTCGAGAACGACCCGGCGCTGGCCGCCGAGGCCGCCGTGCAGTCCGACCTCACCGGCGAGTGACGCCCCGCGTGATAGAGGCGGCGTCCTCCGGGTAGTCGGGGTGCGTGAATGACAAGGCCAAGACCACTGCCGACCTGATCGGCGATCTGTCGCAGCAGCTGACGCAGCTGGTGCGCGACGAGATGCGGCTGGCCACGCTCGAACTGGCCAGGAAGGGCAGGCGCGCCGGCTTCGGCGCCGGGCTCTTCGGCGCGGCCGGGCTCGCCGCCTTCTTCGGCGGCGCCACCCTGATCGCCGCGCTGGTGCTGGCGCTCGCCCTGGTGATGCCCGCGTGGGCCGCCGCGTGCCTGGTGGCGGGCGTGCTGTTCGTCGTGGCCGCGATCCTCGGGCTGACGGGCAAGCGGCAGGTCGAGCGCGCGACGCCGCTCAAGCCGGAGCAGACGATCGAGAGTGTCAAGGCCGACGTCGACGAGGTGAAGGCGAGGGCACGGCGATGAGCGAGACCAGTGGTTCCCAGGCCGGAGGCACGCATGCGGGCGATGTCGGCGCCCATCGCGCCACCGTGGGGGAACCGACCGACGAGATGTCCGTGAACGTCCCGCCGACCAGGCCGGAGGCGCTGGAGAACGCCCGTGAGGCGCAGGCCGCGCGCACGGGCGAGGAGAGGTTCGTCCCCGAGCCGCCCAGCCCCGACGAGCGCATCCCCGCGGATGACGAGGGTGTCAAAGCGACGGACGAGGACGTCCGGGTGGCACCCCGGAGCGTGAGCTCGACGAACGACGACGTCCGCATGGACGAGCCACCCCCTTCCCACGCCGTTTCCCAGGAGGAGAGCATGAGCACCGGTCCCACTTCCGATCCCGCGGTCACGCCCGAGGAGCGCCTGGCCAGGGAGCAGGTCCAGCAGACGCGCGAGCAGGTCGGCACCACCGTCTCGGCGCTCGCCGACAAGACCGACATCAAGCACCGCCTGCAGGAGGTCACTCCCGAGAAGGTCGTCGAGGAGGCCAAGAAGCGGCCCAAGCTGCTGATCGCCGCCGCGGGCGTGGTGGCGATGGTCGTCCTGCGCCGGATGATGCGGCGAGGGAAGAAGTAACGCTCATGGCCCCGCGCCGTCCCTCCGACTTACCGCGTGGCGCGTGGTGGGGAGTCATCAAGCGCACCTTCGCGGAACTGGGCAACGACAAGATCCAGGACTGGGCCGCCGCACTGACCTACTACGGCGTGCTGTCGATCTTCCCCGCGCTGATCGTGCTGGTCTCGCTCCTGGGCCTGCTGGGCCAGGACGACATCTCGAACCTGGTGGGCCAGCTGTCGATCATCGCCCCGAAGGAGGTCCAGGATCTGCTGACGGGGACGGTGCGGGGCATCGAGCAGGCCTCCGGCTCGCTCAGCGTGTTCGCGATCGTCGGTCTGCTGGTGGCTCTGTGGTCGGCCTCCGGCTACATCGCCGCCTTCGTGCGCGCGTCCAACGCGATCTACGACATCGACGAGGGCCGCCCGATCTGGAAGCTCACCCCGCTCAGGCTCGGGCTGACCCTGCTGGTGATGATCCTGCTGGCGGTCTGCGTGATCGCGGTGACGCTCACGGGCGATCTGGCCGACGTGGCCGGAGATATGCTGGGCCTGTCCGACGGGCTGGTCCTGGTGTGGAACATCGTCAAGTGGCCGGTGATCGCCCTCATCGCCGCCGGGCTGATCATGGTGCTGTACTGGGCGGCGCCGAACGTGCGCCAGCCGGGCGTGCGCTGGATCACCCCGGGAAGCATCCTGGCGGTGCTGCTGTTCGTGCTCGTCTCGGTCGGCTTCGCCCTCTACGTCGCCAACTTCGGCTCCTACAACAAGACGTACGGCACGCTGGCCACGGTCGTGGTCTTCCTGGTGTGGCTGTGGTTGTCGAACCTCGCGGTCCTGTTCGGCGCCGAGCTCGACGCCGAGCTGGCCAGGGCGCGCAACATGGCGATGGGCAACCCCGTCGACCACGAGCCGTACGCGGTGCCGCGCGACCCGCCCAAGCCGGATACGCTGCCGGAGTGAAACGTGCGCTCCTCGCCCTGCTCATCTGCCTGACGGGATGCGGCGCGGGCTCGGCGGTCAGCGACTACGGCACGGTCATCGAGGGCGCCCTCGGCACCACGACGCGGGTCGAGGTGACCAAGGGGCAGCGGTTCTCGCTGGCCGTGCCCGACAACGCCTCGGTGGGCGACAACTGGGAGCTCGTGGAGCTGCCCGACCCCAAGGTCGCCTCGTACATCAGCGAGGAGTACGAAAGCGAGGGCGAGGCGCCCGGCTCCGGCGGCACCGGCTACTTCGTCTTCAACGCCAAGTGGCCGGGCACGACCGAGGTGCGCCTGTTCAACTGCTGGCGCTGCAAGGACAGGGCGCAGGCCACCCCCGAATCCGGGGAGGCGATCTTCGCTGTCACGGTGAAGGATACCGAGTAATGTTCTGGTATGGACTTCGAGCTGAACGACGATCAGCAACTGTTCCGCCGCACGGTAAGGGAGTTCGTCGACAAGGAGATCGTCCCTGTCGCCGCGGAATGGGAACGTGAGGGCCGCTACCCCACCGAGATCGTCGAGCGCTTCAAGGAGATGGGGCTGTTCGGCATGACCGTGCCCGCCTCCTACGGCGGGCTCGAGCTCGACCGGGTCTCCTTCGCGCTGGTCTTCGAGGAGATCGCGCGCGGCTGGATGGGCGTGGCGGGCGTGCTCGGCTCGCACTCCCTGTCGGCGTGGATGATCGCCCAGCACGGCACCGAGGAGCAGAAGGACAGGTATCTTGCCGACCTGGCCGCCGGGGTCCGCCGCACCGGCATCGCCCTGACCGAGCCGGGAGCGGGCACCGACCTGCAGGGCATCCAGACGCGTGCCGTACTGGACGGCGACCACTACGTGATCAACGGCACCAAGACCTGGATCACCAACGCCCGGCACGCCGACCCGATGCCGGTCCTGGTCAAGACCTCCCAGGAGACGCCCGCCCACCGCGGCATGTCGATCATCCTGGTGGAGGCCGGAACGCCCGGCTACGTGGTCAGCCGCGACCTGCCCAAGCTCGGCTACAAGGGCACGGAGACGTGCGAGATCTCCCTGCAGGACGTGCGGGTGCACCGGTCGCAGCTGCTCGGCGGCGTCGAGGGCCGCGGCATGCAACAGGCCCTGTCGGCGCTGGAGCTGGGCCGGGTCAACATCGCCGCGCGGGCGGTCGGGGTCGCGCAGTGCGCCTTCGACGCCGCCCTGGGCTACGCGCGCGAGCGCCAGGCCTTCGGGCGGCCGATCGGCGACTTCCAGGCGATCCAGCTCAAGCTCGCCGACATGGCCACCGAGATCCAGGCGGCCAGGCTCATGACCTACTGGGCCGCGTCGCGCAGCGAGACGGGCGCGGTCAACGCCGAGGCCGCCATGGCCAAGTACTTCGCCTCGGAGGTGGCGCTGAAGACCACCATGGAGGCGATGCGGGTGCACGGCGGCTACGGCTACTCGCAGGAGTTCGTGGTCGAGCGCCTCTACCGTGACGCGCCGCTCATGGCGATCGGCGAGGGCACCAACGACGTCCAGCGCATGGTCATCGCTCGGGAACTGCTCAAGGGAGCGGTTAAGGTCGGCTGGTGAGCTGTCTGTTCTGTGAGATCGTCGCCGGGGAGCGCGAGGCCCACGTGGTCCACGCCGACGAGGTGTCGTTCTCCTTCCTCGACACCCGGCCCGTCTTCAAGGGCCACGTGCTCGTGGTGCCGCGCGAGCACGTGGAGACCCTGACCGACCTGCCGGAGGTCGGCCCGTTCTTCGAGCGGGTCCAGGCGATGGCGAGCGCCGTGGAGGAGGGCCTGGAGGCGGGCGGCACCTTCGTGGCGATGAACAACCGCATCAGCCAGAGCGTGCCTCACCTGCACGTGCACGTCGTGCCCCGCAACAAGAAGGACGGCCTGCGCGGCTTCTTCTGGCCGCGCACGAAGTACGTCTCCACCGAGGAGGCCGAGACCTACGCCGCCGCCATCCGCAAGGCGCGGTAATGGAGCCGGTGGTCGTCGCGCTCCTGCTCGCCCTCCTCGTCGGCGGGCCGGCGCTGGTGTGGTGGCGGGTGTTGCGCGGCAGGCGCGAACTGGGCGCCGGACCGGCCGAGCGGGCGACCTTCGAGACGCTCCACACCGCCTCCCTGGCCGCGCCGCCCCTGCGCGCAGGCCTCACCCACGACGGCGCGCTCAAGGCCTCGCGGCACCTGCGCGAGCTGCTCGGCACCGCCGCCGTGGCGATCACCGACTCCGAGCGCCTGCTCGTCTACGACGGCGAGGGCGAGCACCACGCGAAGGACGCCTTCGAGCACGCCGAGTCGACGCTGAAGGACGGCCGTACCCAGGTCCTGGCCGTCGACTGCGAGCTGCTGGAGTGCCCGATCCGTCACGTGGTCGTCGTGCCGCTGAGCACCGACGAGCGGGTCGTGGGCGCGCTGGCCGCTTACGGCCCGCACTCCTCCGCGGGCCTGGTCAGGGCGGCCGAGGAGGTCGCCCGGTGGGTCGACTCCCAGCTGGAGCTGGCCGAGCTCGACCGCTCGCGCACCCTGCTCATGGAGGCCGAGGTGCGGGCGCTCAGGGCGCAGATCTCGCCGCACTTCATCTACAACTCGCTCACCACCATCGCCTCGTTCGTGCGCACCGACCCCGAACGAGCCCGCGAGCTGCTGCTGGAGTTCGCCGACTTCACCCGCTACAGCTTCCGCCGCCACGGCGACTTCACCACGCTGGCCGAGGAGCTGCGCTCGATCGACCGCTACCTGATCCTGGAGCGCGCCCGCTTCGGCGACCAGCTCCAGGTGACGCTGCGCATCGCCCCCGAGGTGCTGCCGGTCGCGGTGCCGTTCCTGTGCCTGCAGCCACTGGTGGAGAACGCCGTACGGCACGGCTTGGAGAGCAAGAACGGCATCGGCCGCATCACCATCGTCGCGGAGGACGCCGGCTCGGAGTGCGGCATCAGCGTGGAGGACGACGGCATCGGCATGGATCCGGAGCGGCTGCGGCGCATCCTGGCGGGCGAGCCGGGCGAGGGCGTGGGCCTGGCCAACGTCGACGAGCGCCTGCGTCAGGTGTACGGCGACGAGTACGGCCTGGTCATCGAGACGGCCGAGCACGCCGGGATGAAAGTCAACGTGAGGTTGCCGAAGTATCACCCAGGGGTCTCGGCCCGTTGACCGGGGCGGATAATGTCGCTTTCATCCATGTCTATGGCCCTGCGTGTTCTCGCGGTGGACGATGAGCTTCCCGCTCTGGAAGACCTGTCGTACCTCCTGCGCGCCGACCCCCGCATCGACGAGGTGCTCACCGCCCGCGACGGCGCGGCGGCGCTGCGCCTGCTCGACCGGGGCATCGCCGAGGGCCGCCCGGTCGACGCCGTCTTCCTCGACATCCGCATGCGCGGCCTCGACGGCGTGGTCCTGGGCCGGCTGCTGTCGCAGTTCGCCAACCCGCCCCGCGTCGTGTTCGTCACCGCCTACGAGGAGCACGCCGTCGACGCCTTCGAGCTGAAGGCGGAGGACTACCTGCTCAAGCCGGTGCGTCCCGAGCGGCTGCGCGAGGCGATCAGGCGCGTGTGCGTCTCGGCCGACGTGCCCGCCGAGGACTCCCAGGAGACCGACACCATCCCGGTCGAGCTGGGCGGGGTGACCCGGTTCGTGGCCAGCAGCGACGTGATCTACGTGGAGGCGCAGGGCGACTACGCCCGCCTGCACACCGCGCAGGGCAGCCACCTGGTGCGCATCCCGCTGGCCACGCTGGAGGAACGCTGGGCGAACGCCGGGTTCATCCGGGTGCACCGCAGCCACCTGGTGGCCGTCCGGCACATCGAGGAGCTGCACATCGACTCGGGCCGCTGCACGGTCCGGGTGGGCGACACGGAGCTGCCCGTCAGCCGCCGCCACACCCGCGAGCTGCGCGACCTGCTGGTGCGGCGGGCCCGCCGATGAAGGGGCAGGCGGCGAGGGGCGCCGCAGCCAGGAGCGCGGGCGCGAAGGCCAGGGTCACGGTGACCAGCCCGCGCACGGCCGCCGCCCGCCGGCGCCGCTATCCCGTCACGCGCGAGATCGACGAGCAGACCCGCGTGGGCGAGATCTACATGCGCTCGCTGCTGCGCACCCAGTTCCGGCTGGCGATGTTCGTCTGCACGGTGCTGGCCTGCGTGGTGGGCGGGCTGCCGCTGCTGTTCCTGCTCCTGCCCGACCTGCGCGAGGTCAGCCTGGGCGCGATCCCGCTGCCGTGGCTGCTGCTCGCCGGGCTGATCTATCCCGCCCTCGTCATCGGGGCCTGGCTCTACGTAAGGCAGGCGGAACGCAACGAGCGGCACTTCGCCGAGCTGGTCGAGCGCCGATGAACCTGACCGCCGTCGTGCTGGTGATCGTGGCGGCGATCCTGATCGGCGCCTTCGGCCTGCGGCTGAGCCGTACGACCTCCGACTTCTACGTGGCCTCGCGCTCGGTCAGCCCGCTGTGGAACGCCTCGGCGATCGGCGGGGAGTACCTGTCGGGCGCCTCGTTCCTGGGCATCGCCGGGCTGATCCTCACCCACGGCGCCGACATGTTGTGGCTGCCGGTCGGCTGGACCGGCGGCTACCTGGTGCTGCTGGTGCTGGTCTCGGCGCCGCTGCGGCGCTCGGGCGCCTACACGCTGCCCGACTTCGCCGAGGCCAGGCTGGAGTCGATGTCGGTACGGCGCAGCGCCAGCGTGCTGGTGGTGCTGATCGGCTGGCTGTACCTGATGCCGCAGTTCCAGAGCGCGGGGCTGGTGCTGCGCACGATCACCGGGGCGCCCGTCTGGGTGGGCGGGCTGGTCGTGGCGCTGGTGGTGGCGGTCAACGTGCTGTCGGGCGGCATGCGGTCCATCACGTTCGTCCAGGCCTTCCAGTACTGGCTGAAGCTGACCGCGCTGGCCGTGCCGGTCTTCTTCCTGCTGGCCGCCTGGCAGGGCGGCGGCGCTCCGGCGGAGCTCGACCCGGCGTGGGCCCAGCCGCTGACCGGCGACGACGAGTACGGGCTGTATTCGACCTATTCGCTGATCCTGGCGACGTTCCTGGGCACCATGGGGCTGCCGCACGTGCTGGTGCGGTTCTACACCAACCCCGACGGCCGGGCGGCCCGCCGTACCACGCTGATGGTGCTGGGGCTGCTGGGCGCGTTCTACCTGCTCCCGTCGGTGTACGGCTGGCTGGGCCGGCTGTACACGCCCGGACTCGACCGGCCCGACACGGTGGTGCTCACGCTGCCCGGCGAGATGATCGGCGGCACGCTCGGCGACCTGCTCACCGCCCTGGTGACGGCGGGGGCGTTCGCGGCGTTCCTGTCGACGTCGTCGGGGCTGACCGTCTCGGTGGCGGGGGTCATCGCCCAGGACCTGCTCAAGGGCGGGGTCAGGGAGTTCAGGATCGCGACGCTGATGGCGGTGTCGGTGCCGCTCGCGCTGGCGTTGTGGGCGCGGGCGCTGGCGATCGCGGACGTGGTGGGCCTGGCGTTCGCGGTCGCCGCCTCGTCGTTCTGCCCGCTGCTCGTGCTGGGCATCTGGTGGCGGCGGCTCACCTCGACGGGCGCGCTGGCCGGCCTGTTCGCCGGGGGCGGGCTCGCGAGCGCGGCGGTGCTGGCCCAGATCCTCGGCGGGCCGTACGGCGGGCTGCTGGGCGCGCTGGTCAGCCAGCCGGCGGCGTGGACGGTGCCGATCGCCTTCCTGGTGATGGTGCTGGTGTCGCTGGCCACGCCCGGCAGGGTGCCCAAGGGCGTTGCCACGATCATGGTGCGCCTGCACACGCCGGAGAACCTCAGGCTGGATCGCGGAGACTGGCGTCCGCGGGGCTGAGCTCGCCGGACCCGCGCGCCACGAGCTCGACGGGGACCTTGATCAGGCGTCCCGCGTCGGCGCCCGACAGCAGCAGGTCGACCGCCGACCTGGCCAGCTTGGCGAAGTCGTAGCGGATCACGCTCACCCCGGGGCTGAAGACCTCGGCCAGGGCGAAGTCGTCGAACCCGACGAGCGCGGGCCGGCGCGGCAGGTCGCGGCCGGCCATGAGCACGCCCACGGCGGCGCGGTTGTTGGTGGCGAAGAAGGCGGTGGGCGGATCGTCGCCGCCGAGCAGCCGCGCGGCCTCGTGGCAGGCCCGCCAAGGGTCGAACACGCCGTGCACCACCAGCGACTCGTCGAGGTGGGAGCCGAGCGCCTGCCGGTATCCGGTGGCGCGCTCGTGCACGGCGCTGACCTCGCGCTGGTCCGACAGCAGCGCGATGCGCCGGTGGCCGCGGGCCAGGAGGTGCTCGGTGGCCATGCGCCCGCCGGTCAGGTTGTCGATCACCACGACGTCGGGGTCGGGCACCCCGAGGGGAGCCCGGTCGACGAAGACCGTGCGCAGTCCCGGATGTTCGGCCAGCCAGCCGTGGTCGGCGCTGGAGGGCACCACGATCAGGGAGTCGACGCCGCGCGCCGACATGGCCTCGACCAGCAGCCGCTCGCGCTCGACCCGCTCGGTGTAGGAGCCGAACACCACCAGCGCGTCGTGCTCGGCCGCCGCCGACTCCACGGCCTTGGCCAGGTGGGAGTAGAACTCGTTGGAGATGTTCTCCATGATCAGCCCGATGGTCAGCATGCCCGAGCCCCGCGCCAGCCGGGCGGCGGCCTCGTTGCGCCGGAAGCCGAGGGCGTTGATGGAGTCGTGGACGCGCTGCCGGATCTCGGCGCTGACGTGCGGCTCGGAGTTGACCACGCGCGAGACCGTCTTGAGGCTCACGTTCGCATGGCGTGCCACGTCGGACATGGTCGACTTGCGGGCTGTCATACTGTGCCCCTGTGAACGACGACTGGATCTGCGGCCGCCTCGGTGAGGACGAGCCGTGGCTGATGGGGGCGGTCAACCCGCCCGTCTTCGAGAACTCGATCTTCTCCTTCGAGACCGTGGGCGACCTGGCCGGTGCGCTGAGGGACGAAGACGAGAACTATATCTACTGGCGCGGCACCAACCCCACGGTCGATCTGGCCCAGCGCAAGCTGGCCGCGCTGGAGCGGGCCGAGCGGGCCAAGTGCTTCGGCTCGGGGATGGGGGCGATCTCGGCGACGATCTCGTCGCTGGTCTCCGCGGGCGACCACGTGCTGGTGCTCGGCGCGATCTACGGGCCGACCACCCAGTTCCTGCGATACCTGGAGAAGTACGGCGTGACGCACACGCACGTGGCCGACCTCGCCGCTGCTGACAGCGCTGTCATGCCGAGCACGCGCCTGCTCTACTTCGAGTCACCGTCGTACATGGCCTACGAGCTCTTCGACATCCCCGCCGTGACTAGCTGGGCACGCTCGCGCGGCATCGTCACGGTCATGGACAACACGTGGTCCACGCCGCTGTTCCAGAAGCCGCTGACCATGGGCGTGGACCTGGTGCTGCACTCGTTGTCGAAGTACATCGGCGGGCACAGCGACCTGGTCGGCGGCGTGGTGTGCGGCTCGGCCGGCCTGGTGCGGCCGATCGCCCGCACGGAGTTCATGCTGTACGGCGCCGCGATGTCGCCGCACGACGCGGCCAAGGTGATCAAGGGGCTGCGCACACTGCCCGTGCGGATGGCCGCCCACCAGGAGCGAGGGCTGGCGGTGGCGAGGTTCCTGGAGGGGCACCCCGCGGTGCGCTCGGTCAACCATCCTGGCCTGCCCGCGCACCCGGGCCACGACCTGGCGGCCAAGCAGCTGTCGGGGTACTCCAGCCTGTTCAGTTTCGTCCTGGACACCGACGATCGCGACCAGGTCTCGAAATTTCTCGACAACCTGCGGCATTTCAGGATCGCGGTCTCCTGGGGCGGCTTCGAGAGCCTGGCCATCGGCCCGGCGCTCAGCATCGAGGAGAGCGTGCGCACCACCATGGGCATCCCGATCGGCCTGGTGCGCCTGGCGGTGGGCCTGGAGCCCGCCGACACGCTGGTGGACGACCTGACGCGGGCGCTGGAGATCTTCATCGCTTAGCGTGACGACAGCGCTGTCGATCGCGCAGCGTGACCTCGGGGGGCCGTATCGGGCTGAAACGGACGGTCACAGACCGTTGATGTGGTCGGCCCGCCGTTGGTCGCACAATTCCGACCATTTATCGCATCTCCTCCCCAACTGACCGCCATTTGGTGGCGACTCGCCGAAGAGCCGGACTCTTCCCCTCCACGGAGGGTAGCTTGCGCTCTTACCTTGTGCGTGACCTGCATCACATATAGCGGGAGGAACCGGTGACAACCCGAGAACACGACACGTCTGTCTACGAACGTGTCCAGGAAAGCAGCGAGTTTCAGGAACTGAAGCAGCGCTTCCGCAAGTGGACCTTCCCCATGACCGTCGCCTTCCTGGTCTGGTACCTGCTGTACGTGGTGCTCTCCGGCTGGGCCCGTGACTTCATGGCGATCGACGTCATCGGCGAGATCAACGTCGGCATCATCCTGGGGCTGCTCCAGTTCGTCTCGACCTTCTGGATCGCGTGGGCCTACTCCAGGCACGCCGAGAAGAAGCTCGACCCGATTGCCGACAAGATCCGTCACGAGGTGGAGGAAGAGTCCAAGTGAGCGGCCACACCCTGGCGACCGTCCTGTTTCTGGCCTTCGTGGCGCTCACGCTGGGCATCACGTTCTGGGCGAGCCGCAACACCAAGACCGCCGCCGACTACTACGCGGGCGGCCGCTCGTTCACCGGCGTGCAGAACGGCCTGGCGATCGGCGGCGACTACATGTCTGCCGCGTCGTTCCTGGGCATCGCGGGCATGATCGCGCTGTCGGGCTACGACGGGTTCCTGTACTCCATCGGCTTCCTCGTGGCCTGGCTGGTGGCGCTGCTGCTGGTCGCCGAGCTGATGCGGAACTCCGGCAAGTTCACCATGGCCGACGTGCTGGCCTTCCGCATGAGCCCCCGCCCGGTCCGCACCGCCGCGGGCGTCTCGACCATCACCGTGTCGATCTTCTACCTGATCGCCCAGATGGTCGGCGCGGGCGCGCTGGTCGGCCTGCTGCTCGGCATCACCGACACCGCGGGCAAGAACTGGGTGCTCGTCGGCGTGGGCGTGCTGATGATCATCTACGTGGTCTTCGGCGGCATGAAGGGCACCACCTGGGTCCAGATCGTCAAGGCCGTGCTGCTCATGAGCGGCGCCGGTCTGATCACGATCCTGGTGCTGGCCAAGTACGGCTTCAACCTGTCGGCGCTGCTCGAGGCGGCCGGCACGGCCACCGGCAAGGGCGACGCGCTCTCGGTGCCCGGCCTGAAGTACGGCACCGACGCCCAGGGGCTCATCGGCAAGATCGACCTCATCAGCCTCGGACTCGCACTCGTCCTGGGCACGGCCGGTCTGCCGCACATCCTCATCCGCTTCTACACCGTGCCCACCGCGAAGGACGCCAGGAAGTCGGTTCTGTGGGGCATCGGCATCATCGGCACCTTCTACCTGTTCACCCTGATCCTGGGCTTCGGCGCCGCGGCCCTGGTGAAGATCCCCGCCACCGACACCTCGGGCAACACGGCCGCACCACAGCTGGCCGAGGCGATCGGCGCAGACTTCCTCGGTGAGACCGGCGGCATCATCCTGCTCGCCCTCATCGGCGCGGTCGCCTTCGCCACGATCCTGGCGGTGGTCGCGGGCCTGACGCTCGCCTCCTCCTCCAGCTTCGCCCACGACCTGTACGCCCACGTCTTCAAGCGCGGCAACACCACCGAGCGTGAAGAGGTGCTGGTGGCCAGGATCTCGGCCTTCGTGATCGGCGCGGTCGCGATCGCCCTCGGCATCCTCGCGCAGGGCCAGAACGTGGCCTTCCTGGTGGCCCTCGCCTTCGCGGTGGCGGCCTCGGGCAACCTGCCCGCGATCCTCTACAGCCTGTTCTGGAAGAGGTTCAACACCGCGGGCGCCGTGTCGGCCATCTACGGCGGCCTGGTCTCCTGCCTGATCATGGTGATCTTCTCGCCGGTCGTCTCCGGCAGCAAGACGGCGCTGTTCAAGGACGCCGACTTCGTCCTGTGGAACCTGTCGAACCCGGGCATCATCTCGATCCCGCTCGGATTCTTCTTCGGCTGGCTCGGCACCGTGCTCAGCAAGGAGTACAACTCCGGCAAGTGGGCCGAGATCGAGGTCCGCTCCCTGACCGGCATCGGCGCGGAGCAGGCGACCAAGCACTGATCGAGTCCGCACCAACGGAAGGCCCGGCCCCCACCCGCCGGGCCTTCCGCGTGTCCGGGCTCACGGCCCGTCCTGCTGTCCTGCCGTACGGCCAGGCCGGCCGCCCAGGAAGTCGGAGGCCCCGTACGCCAGGGCGCAAAGGGTGGCCAGAAGCAGCGGGATCACGCTTCAGATGGTCGTGCCGCATGAGAAAGGAGACCTGAGTAGCACGTTACTCAGGTCTCCCGGCGGTGTTGCTCAGGCGGAGGCCTCGTCGAGCAGGGCGAGCTCGTCGGCGCCGAGCGTGAGGTCGGCGGCGGCCAGGATCGGGCCGAGCTGCTCCAGGTTGCGGGCGCTGGCGATGGGGGCGGCCACGGTGGGCTGCGCGGCGAGCCAGGCCAGGGCGACGGTGGCGGGTCGGGTCTCGTGCGAGGCGGCGACCTTGGCCAGGGCTTCGAGGACGCGGGGGCCGCGCGGGGTGTCGAGGTAGGCGGCGGCCTTGCCGGCGCGCGGGCTGTCGACGGTCACGCCGGGGGCGTACTTGCCGGTCAGGAAGCCGCGGGCCAGGCCGAAGTACGGCGTGCTGGCCAGGCCGTGGGCGGAGACGACGTCGCGCAGGGCGCCTTCGTAGCCGCGCTCGACGAGGTTGTACTCCTGCTGCAGGGCGGCGTAGGAGACCAGGCCCTCCGCGGCGGAGATCCGCAGGGCCTCGGCGAGCCGCTCCGGCCCGTGGTTGGAGGCGCCGATCTGGCGCACCTTGCCCTCGCGCACCAGCTCGTCGAAGGTGGCCAGGCTCTCCACCAGCGGGATGTCGTGGTCGTCGACGTGCGCCCAGTAGAGGTCGATGTGGTCGGTGCGCAGGCGGCGCAGGGAGTTCTCCACGGCGGTGCGGATGACCGCGGGAGCCAGGCCCTGCAGTCCTTCCAGCATCCCGACCTTGGTGGCCAGCACGATGGAGTCGCGGTTGCCGCGCGACGCCATCCACTCGCCGATGATCTTCTCCGAGGTCGACTCGCCCGTCGCCCACACGGGGTAGACGTCGGCGGTGTCGATGAAGGTGCCGCCCGCGCCCACGAAGGCGTCCAGGACCGCGAAGGAGGTCTCGCGGTCGGCGGTCCAGCCGAAGACGTTGGTGCCCAGGCACAGGGGAGAGACCGAAAGGTCACCGATCATAGTCATCCGATCAGGCTAGACACCCTCGCCTCTTGCGACCGACAGGGGGGCTGTGCCTAGGATTTATTAACGCTGTCAATAAATTAAGGATTCCCTGGATGAGCGTGTTCCACGACGCCGAGCGACGGCTCTGGCTGCTGCGCACTCCCCACTCGTCCTACGCGCTGCGCCTCGACGACGGCGACTGCCCGCGCGCGGTGCACTGGGGCGCCCCGCTGACCCTGGAGCAGGCGGCGGAGATCGTCGCGCCCGCGCCGCGAGACATCAGCAGCTTCCACGGCGGCCCCAGCGACCCCGAGCTGCCGGCCCAGACGGGAGCGTCGTTCGGCCCCGCCTCGTTGCAGGTGCGCTTCGCCGACGGCGCCGGCGGCGTCGAGTGGCGCTTCGACGGTCATGAGATCGATGGCGGCCACCTGCGGCTCAGGCTCGCCGACCGCCACTACCCCCTGGCGATCACCCTGCACTACCGCGTGCGCGAGGACAGCGACGTGATCGAGCGCTGGACCGAGCTGAGCCACACCGGCCAGGGCGAGCCGATCGAGGTGCAGCGCTGCGACTCGGCCTCCTGGAGCCCGCCGCGCGGCACCCGCCTCAGCCACGTCGTGGGCGCGTGGTCGGCGGAGAACCAGCTCGTACGCGAGGAACTGCCGGTCGGCGAGACCGTCCTGACCAGCCGCCGCGGCGCCACCAGCCACCAGGCCAACCCGTGGCTGATGCTCGACGACGGCACCGCCACCGAGGAGCAGGGCGAGGTCTGGAGCGCGGCGCTGGCCTGGAGCGGCAGCTGGCGCATCACCGTGCAGCGCACCCCCTTCGACGGCGTCGTCTTCACCGGCGGAGCGGGCCACGAGGGCCTGCGCACCCACCTCGGGCCCGGCGAGACCTGGACGAGCCCGGTCTTCTCCGGCCTGTACGGCACGGCAGGATTCGGCGGCGTCAGCCACGCCTGGCACGCCCACGTCCTGGAGCACGTCCTGCCGCATCCGCAGGAGCTGCGCCCGATCGTCTACAACTCCTGGGAGGCGACCTGGTTCGACGTCAACGTCGACGGCCAGCTGGCCCTGGCCAAGCTGGCCGCCTCGGCCGGAGCCGAGCTGTTCGTGCTCGACGACGGCTGGTTCGGCGCCCGCGTCAACGACTGGGCCGGGCTCGGCGACTGGACCGTCAACCGCGACCGTTTCCCGCAGGGCCTGGGCCAGCTGATCGAGGGCGTGCACGCGTACGGCATGCGCTTCGGCCTGTGGGTGGAGCCCGAGATGGTCAACCCCGACAGCGACCTGTACCGCGCCCACCCGGACTGGGTGATCCACATGCCCAACCGCACCCGCACCACCATGCGCAACCAGCTGGTGCTGAACTTCGGCCGCCCCGACGTGGCCGCCTGGGCGCACGAGTGGCTCGACCGGCTGGTCTCCGAGCACGAGATCGACTTCCTCAAGTGGGACTTCAACCGCTCGTTCACCGAGGGCGGCTGGCCGGACTCCGGCGACCCCGACCGGCTCTGGGACGCGCACGTGCGCAACCTGTACGCGCTGCTCGACCGCCTGCGCGCCGACCATCCGCACCTGCGCATCGAGGGCTGCTCGGGCGGCGGCGGCCGCGTCGACCTGGGCATGCTGGCCAGGGTCGACGAGGTGTGGACCTCCGACAACACCGACGCGGTCGACCGCGTCTCCATCCAGCACGGCTTCACGCAGGTGTATCCGGTCAGGGCCATGGCCGCGTGGGTGACCGACAGCCCCAACCCGCTGACCCGCCGCCTGGTGCCGCTGCGTTTCCGCTTCCACGTGGCCATGGCGGGTGTGCTCGCCCTGGGCGGCAACCTGACCAGGTGGAGCCAGGAGGAGCTGGCCGAGGCGGCCGATCTGGTGGCGCAGTACAGGCTGATCCGCCCGGTCGTCCAGCACGGCGTGGTGCACCGGCTCACCCCGCCCGACGCTCCCGTGGTGGGCGTGCAGTACTCCCTGGGGGAGCAGGTGGTGGTCTTCGCCTACCGGGTGAACACCCGGTTCGGCCACGCGCCCTGGCCGCTGCGCCTTCGGGGGCTCGATCCCGAGGCCCGCTACCGCGACGACGACACCGGCGCCGAGCACTCGGGCGCCGTGCTCCTGGCCCACGGGCTGCCGCTGGACCGGCTGCCGCGCGGTGACTACGCGAGTCTGGTGGTGCGGCTGACGCGTATGTAATTATACGCCGTGTCAACAAGGCGGGCGGCGAGGCTGCGCGGGTGTCTGCTCGGCGGCCTGGCCGCCGTGCTCCTGTTCGCCCTGGTGCTGTTCCTGTGGCCCGGCGGTGCTTCCGAGCGCCACGATCCTCCGAGGTCCGCAGGGCTGGAGGTGCTGGAGGAGAAGCGGCTCGACGAGCGGCGCATGGAGCTGCGGCTGAGGTCGCCCGCGCTCGGCGCGGAGACCGGCGTGCGGCTCCTGCTCCCGAAAGGGTGGTCGCCCGGCGCCGAGCGCACCTGGCCCTCGCTCTGGCTCCTGCACGGCGGCCTCGACGGCTACACCTCCTGGACCGCCAAGACCGACGTCGCCGCCCTGACGCGGGACGACGACGTCATCGTGGTGATGCCCGACGGCGGCAGGTGCGGCAGCTACTCCGACTGGCGCGACGGCCCCGCGTGGGAGACCTACCACCTGACGGAACTGCTGCCCCTGCTGGAACGGCGCTACCGGGCCTCGGACAGGCGGGCGGTCGCCGGATACTCGATGGGCGGCCAGGGCGCCATGCTCTACGCCGCCCGGGGCCACTTCCGCGCCGCCGCCTCCTTCAGCGGGGCGCTGCACATCCTGCGGCCGGGAGTGCCCCAGACGGTCATGCTCGCGACGAGCCTGGCCTGCCCCGGCACCGACTGGAAGCGCATCTGGGGCGACCCCGACGACCAGCGGGAGGTCTGGGCCGCCCACAATCCCTACGACCAGGCCGGCCGGCTCAGGGGCGTCGTGCTCTACGTCGCCGCGGGCGAGGGTGACCTGGTCGAGAACCTGGCGCGCGAGGCGGCGCGTGACTTCGTGGGCAGGCTGCGCGAGCTGGACATCCCGGTGCGCACCCACTTCGGGCGGGGCGGGCACGACCACGCGACCTGGCAGGCCGAGTTGCGCCGTGCCCGCCCGATGCTGCTGGAGGCTCTGCGGCGGGGTTAGTGCTCGGCCTCGGCCAGGTCGAGGTCCTTGGGGGTGAGCCACCAGATCACGGCGGCGGCCACCAGCATGAGTGCTCCGCCGTACGCCGAGGTCAGCACGAGGGAGTCGTTGAAGGCCTGCTGCGCCTGCTGGGCGAGCGCCGCGCCGGAGGGGCCCATGGCGCCGGCCGTCTCCAGCGCGCCGCCGAGCGACTCGCGCGCGGCCTGCGCGGTGCCGGCGGGCAGTTCCGAGCGGTAGGCGGTGGCGGCGATGCTGCCCAGGACGGCCACGCCGAGGGTGCCCCCGACCTCGTAGCTGGTCTCCTCGATGGCCGCCGCGCTGCCCGCCTTCTCGGCGGGCGTGCCCGACATGATGACCGCGGAGGCGATGGCCAGCGAGCCCATGCCCGAGCCGATGAGCAGCAGCGACACCGCCACGCTCGGGTAGCCGAGCGGCAGCACCCACAACGTCAGGAAGCCCAGGCCGGCCACGACCAGGCCCCCCGCCAGCACCGTGCGCGCGCCGATGCGTTCGGCGATGGCCGGGGCCAGCGGTGAGAAGATGCCGGCGCCGACGGCCATCGGCAGCAGGCGCACGCCGGTCTCCAGCGGCGAGTAGCCCATGACGAGCTGCATCCACTGGGCCAGGAGCAGCATCATCGCGGCCATGGCGATGGAGGTGGTCAGCGCTGCGATGGTGCCGGAGGTGAACGAGCCGCTGCGGAACAGGCGCAGTTCCAGGAGCGGGTCGGGCCGGTTCAGGCAGCGCCTGATGAACCAGGTCAGCGTGACGATGGCGACGGCCGCGGTGACCAGCGCGGGCGGGAAGGTCAGGCCCTCCTTGGCGAAGTGCTTGATCGCGTAGACGAGGGTCACCATGCCGACGATCGACAACACCGTGCCCAGGGCGTCCCAGCGGCCGGGGTTGGGGTTGCGCGACTCGGGCAGCAGGATCAGCCCGGCGATGATCGCGATGGCCATCACCGGCACGTTGACCAGGAACGCGGCGTGCCAGCTGAAGTGCTCCAGCAGCAGGCCGCCGACGATGGGGCCGAGCGCGCCGCCGAGGGCCGCCATGGTCGCCCAGACTCCGAGCGCCGTGGCACGTTCCCGGGCGTCGGTGAACAGGTTGCGGATCATCGACAGCGTGGACGGCATGATCATCGCACCGCCGACGCCGAGCAGCGCCCGCACCGCGATCACCGCCGCCGGGGTCGTGGCCCACAACACCGCCACCGAGGCGACGCCGAACACGGCGAAGCCGGTCAGCAGCATGCGTTTGCGCCCCCACCGGTCGCCCAGGCTGCTCGCGGTGACCAGCAGTCCGGCCACCACCAGCGAATACACGTCGACCATCCACAGCAGCTCGATCGAGCCGGGTTTCAGGTCGGCGGAGATCTCCGGCAGCGCGACGTTCAGGATGGTCATGTCCATGACCACCAGGAGCAGGCTGGCGGAGAGCACCGCCAGGGCCGCCCATCTCCTGGCGTGCGGTGGCGCGACTACAACTTTCATGACTGATCCCCCTTGTTAGATGCTCCACGAAGGAAGCTCTCGACCATCAGCCGGGTCGCCTCCCGCGGGGCGATCTCGCCCCGGCGCAGGCTCTCGCGCAGGGCCACCAGCAGGCCGTAGACGGTGCTGCTGACCCAGACGGCGGGCAGGTCGGAGCGGAGCACGCCGGCCCGCTGGCAGGCCTCGATCAGCGCCAGCTCGCGCCGTTCCAGCTCCATGGACCGGGCGACCAGCTCCTCGCTCGTGGTCTCCACGGTCAGGGTGAACCCGTGTTCCTCCGCCACGCCCACCTCGCCCTCGATCAGGGCCATCAGCGTCTCTCGCAGGTGGGCTGGGTCGTCGTCGGCCCCGTCGATGCCCGCCTCGTCCTGTGCGCGCTCCCAGCGGTCCAGGGCCCGCCGGCCGAGCTCGATCACAAGGTCGTCGCGGCTGCTGAAGTGGCGGTGCAGGGTGGCCCTGCTGATCCCGGCGGCCTCGGCGATCTGCGCCATCGAGGCCGTCGGCGAGGCGTTGAGATGCCTGATCGCGGCGTCGAGGATCTGCTCACGGCTCACGGCCATCGCGGGCCTCCTAAGACAAATACGTCTAATTTGCGACAATATTGTCTCACACTATACGACGGGGACGCGCGCGGCTATCGTCGAGCTGTGGCAATCGGGGACGCCCGCACGCGCATCCTCGACGCGGCCGAGGAGTTGTTTGCGGGCAGGGGGTACGAAGCGACGCCGACCTCGGTGATCGCCAGAATGGCCCAGGTGCCGAAGGGGCTGGTCTTCCACTACTTCCCGCGCAAGATCGACGTCCTGGTGGCGCTGGTCGACGAGCGCACGCTGGTCGAGGAGGACACCCGCGTCGACGCGGTGCCCGGAGACCCCGCGGGCACGCTCTCGCGCCTGGCCAGGCGCATGCCCCTGCGCGCCTCCCCGGCGATGCGGCGCATCCTGTTCCGCGAGGCCGACACCCACGTCTCGGTGAAGGAGCGCCTCGGGCGCCTCAACGGCGAGCTGATCCGGCGCTCACGCTTCGCGCTGGAGCTGGCGCTGCCGACGGCGCGCGGGGAGAGCGCACGGCTGGAGGTGGCCGCCGCCACCTTCGCCGCCGTGCTGCTGTATCAGGAGACGCTCACCCAGCTAACCGGACACCAGATCGATCCCGACGCGGTGGCGGAACTCATCGCCGGTGGTCTCCTCTAGGCGCGTCAGCTCCTTCATGGCACTCTGCAGGTGGCCCAGCAGCCCCCACACGTCGGGCACCTTCGACGGGCAGGCCACCAGGCCGAAGTCGAGCATGCCGTCGTAGGAGAAGCAGGTGATGTTGACGCCGCCGCTCAGGTCGGTCAGCACCGAGACGGGGAAGTACGACAACACCCGGCCGCCGCACAGGTAGAGCGGGAACTGCGGCCCGGGCACGTTGCTGATCAGGATGTTGATCGGCGGGAAGGCGCCGGAGACGGCGCGGGAGACGGCGGGGGTGGCCAGTTCCGCGAGCGGCGCCGGCAGCACCTCGCACAACTCGGCCAGCCAGTTGGCCGACGACATCGCCAGCCTCCGCTTGGCCGCGCCGGTCGCCTTCCTGACCTCGGCCAGGCGCTCCAGCGGGTCGGCGACGTCGGTGGCCAGCGGCACGGCCATCATGGCCAGCTGGTTGCCCGCCTGCTCCATGGCGCTGGCCGTACGGACCGCCACCGGCACGGCCGCCACCAGCGGACGGCCGGGCAGCGCGCCGCGCTCCTCCAGCCACGAGCGCAGCGCGCCCGCGCACAGTGCCATGACGACGTCGTTGACGCTGCCGCCGAACGCCTGCGCGGCCCGCTTGACGTCCTTGAGCGGGACGGAGCCGAAGGCGAGCCTCCTGCTGCCGGTGATCGGGCCGTTGAGCATCGTGCGGGGCGCCGACAGGGCGGGCAGCTCCGGATGGGAGCGCCGGTCGCCGCCCAGCCACCGGGCGGTCCTCGACAGCAGGCCGGAGCCGGGCAGCGACGACACCAGCGGCATGGCGTCGAGCTCGCCGGCCGTCCTGACCAGCGAGCGCACCGTGCGCGCTCCCTGCGTGGCCGTACGGCCCAGCGCGCCCGTCAGCATGTCCGCCAGCGAGGGTTCGTCCGCCTGCGCGCGCTCCACCGGCTCCACGGTGCGCGGTTCCGGCGTCAGGTCGAGCAGGGCGGCCAGGGTCTCGGCGCCGGAGACGCCGTCGATGGCGGCGTGGTGCACCTTGGTGTAGACGGCGACCCGGCCGCGGGACAGCCCCGTGATCAGGTGCATCTCCCACAGCGGCCGCTCGCGGTCGAGGTGGCGCTCGTGGATGGCCGACAGGTGCTCGGCCAGGCGCAGCTCGTCGCCGGGCGCGGGCAGGCGGCTCTCGAACACGTGGTGGTCGAGGTCGATGCCGGGGTCGTCCACCCAGTACGGGTGGTCGAGGCCGAAGGGCGGGTACTTCAGGCGCCGGGTCAGGGCGGGCGACAGGTGCATGCGGTCGCGGAGCAGGTCCGCGAGGGCGTCCCTGGTGACCGTGCCGCCCTCCGGGTCGAGGATCGCGACCCCCGCCACGTGCGCTGCGGTGGTGGCGGACTCGAAATGGAGGAACTGGGCGTCGAGCGCGGTCAGCTGGGGCATCGCCTCTCCTTCTGGTGGGCTTGCCGACATCGTCACACCGTGCGGTTTCGCCGGCGTATCCGCGCAATTCTTACAGGTGAATTCCCATGGTCAGGAAAAGGGCGCAGGTCAGCGGAGTGGTGAGACTTGTCTATCCTTCGGTCACACGAATCGGGTGACGGATCACCGCGTCGAAGTGATAACCGAAAGCGTTCACCGCGCTGACGGCCGGCTGGGTCCTGCCGGTCTCGTCGGTGGCCCTGGCCATCAGGACGTGGGCGCCCGCCCGCTCGGGCAGCCACGTGATGTGCCACGGCAACCAGGCTCCCGCCAGGTGGCGGCCCCGGTGCTCGGCCGGCCGCCAGGTCCGGCCGCCGTCGGTGCTCACCTCGACCCGGACGATCCGGCCCGCACCCGACCAGGATCGGCCGTGCAGGATGTGCGCCCGTCCGGCGGGGAGAATGGCATCCCAGGCCAGCTCGAAGGCGCTCTTGACCGGCATTTCCGTGATATCCGGGTAAAAGATTGTATTCCAAGGTGTGTCGACCTTTTTGGTGCTCACCCGGAGCTCGCCCAGCCATTTGATCGACGCGATTCCCGCCCAACCCGGCACCACCAGCCGGACGGGGAAACCGTGGTCGGGGGGCAGCGGGCGGCCGTTCATCTCGTAGGCGACCAGCACGTCGTCGAGCGCCTTGCCGACCGGCAGCGGCCGTCGTACGTGCCCGTACTGCTCGAACGGCTCGTCCAGCCCGGCCGCCACCACGTCGACGGCCTCCGGGCGCAGGCCCGCCGCGCGGAGCAGGTCGCGCAGCGGCACGCCGCGCCACCGGGCCACGCCGATGGCGCCGAGCCCCCACTGCGCTCCCGGCCTGCGGTCGTGCTGTTGGGCGGCGTAGAACCGCCGCCCGTTGCCCGCGCACTCGATGGCGGCGTCGATGGTGCGCGGGGCCATGGCCAGGATCTGGCCGTAGGTCAGCCGCAGCGGCCTGCTCACCCCGTCGCCGTGCAGGTGCAGCCGCCACGTCGAGGCGTCGATCAGCGGCGTGGAGGTGTGGTTGCGCACGAAGAAGCGTTCGGCCGGGGTGTGGTAACCCTGGCCGGCCATCGCTTCCCAGCGCATCTCCGCACCGGTCTCGTTGAGCCGGAACAGGTGCTCGGGCAGGGGCTTGACGGCGGTGCGCACAACGGTGGTCATGTACCACCTATTCCCTACCTGAGAACCATGTAATCCTCTAGGAACGGCCAAGGAAAGCGAGCAGGCGCTCCAGCGGCCAGGTGTTGATCACGTCGTCGCCGGTCAGCCAAGCACGCTGCGCGATGCCGATGCCGTAGCGCTGGTGGGCCAGGTGGGGCACGGCGTGCGAGTCGCTGTCGATCGAGAACTTGACCCCGTGGTGCTTGGCCAGCCTGACCAGGTCGGAGGGCAGGTCGGAGCGGTCGGGGTAGGAGTCGATCTCCAGGGCGGTGCCCGTGCGGGCGGCGGCCTTGAACACCGCCTCCCAGTCGGCGTCGACCATGGGGCGCTTGCCGATCTTGCGGGTGGTCGGGTGGCCGATGATGTGCACGTTCGGGTTTTCGCAGGCGGCGATGAAGCGGCGGGTCATCTCGTCGCGTGACTGGGTGAAGTGGGAGTGCACGCTGGCCACGCAGACGTCGAAGCCCGTCAGGATCGGGGCGGGCCAGTCGACGGAGCCGTCGGGGGCGATGTTGAGCTCCGAGCCGTGCAGCAGCCTCATGTCCGGATATTTGGCCTGAAGGTCGGCGAGCTTGGCCCGCTGGTCCAGCGCCTTGTCGAGCGTCATGCGCTGCATGGTCAGGTCGGGCGCGTGGTCGGTGACCGCGTAGTAGGAGTAACCGAGGGCGTGGGCGGCGGCGACCATGTCCTCGAGCGAGGCCACGCCGTCGGTCAGGTCGGTGTGGGTGTGCAGGTCGCCCTTCAGGTCCTCCAGGGTGACCAGCACCGGGAGCTCGCCCTTCAGCGCCGCCTGCACCTCGCCGCCGTCCTCGCGCATGGGCGGCGGCACGAACTGCATGCCGAGCGCGGCGTAGATCTCCTCCTCCGACTCCGCCGCGAGCACCCGCTCGCCCTCGAACAGGCCGTACTCCGAGAGCTTCCAGCCCTTCTTGACCGCCATCTCGCGGATGGTGACGTTGTGCTCCTTGGAGCCGGTGAAGTACTGCATCGCCGCGCCCCACGAGCCGGCGGGCACCACGCGCAGGTCCACCTGGACCCCGGCGGTGGTGCGGATCGAGGTCTTCTTGTCGCCCGCCGCGATCACCTCCGCGACGTACGGCTGGGCGCGGAACTGCTCCATGATCCCCGGATCGGCGACGGCCAGGATGTCGATGTCGCCGATCGTGTCCTTCATGCGCCGCAGCGACCCGGCGAAGCCGATGCGCTCGGCGTCGAGCGAGGCCATGACCTGCTCGGCCAGCTTCATCGCGACGCCGATGTGCACGCGCCTGCCCGACTGCTCCAGCTGCTCGACGCCCTTGGCCAGGTTGGCCAGCGTCTTGGGCCCGAGCCCCTTGACGCCGTCGAGCCGCCCGGCGGTGATCGCCTCGGCCAGGGCGGTGGGGGAGTCGATGCCGAAGTCCTGGAAGAGCATGATCGCCGTCTTCGGCCCCAGCGTGGGCACCTTGGTGAGGCTCAGCACCCCGGCGGGCACCTTCTCGCGCAGCGCGTCGAGCTGGCGGAAGCTGCCGCGCTCGAGGAACTCCTCGATCTTCAGCGCGATCGCCTCGCCCACACCGGGGACGGTGCGCACGTTGACGGTGGCGATGTCTTCGGGGAAGCCGGCGATCGCCTTGACCGCCTTCTGGTAGCTGCGCACCCGGAAGGCGTCGCCTCCGTTGATCGCGAACAGCTCGGAATACTCCTGCAGCGCCGCCGCAGCCTCTTCGTTAGCCCGTGCCATGGGGCAAGCTTAGGCGTCTTCATATTGCCTAGTTAATCTGTAGGAATATGGGGGTATTGAGATCGCATGCCCCTGCCGAACTTTCTGGTGATCGGCGCCCCCAAGTCGGGGACGACCGCCCTCCACGCGGCCCTCAGCAGGCACCCCGCGCTCCACCTGTCACCGGTCAAGGAACCCAAGCACTTCCTCACCGACGGGCCCCCGCCCGTGCGCGGCGGGCCGGGAGACGCCCAGACCTACCGCGAGCACGTCTGGCGGCGCGCCGACTACGAGGCCCTCTTCGACGACGCGCCGCCCGGAGCGCTGACCGGGGAGGCCACCCCCTTCTACCTCTACGACCTCGACGCCCAGCGACGCATCCACGCCGCCGTCCCCGGAGCCAGGCTCATCGCCGTGCTGCGCGACCCCGTCGAGCGGGCGCACTCCAACTGGACCCACCTGTGGTCGGCCGGGCTGGAGCCGATCGGCGACGTGGTCAAGGCCTGCGCCGCCGAACCCCAGCGGGTGGCCGAGGGATGGTCGCACTTCTGGCACTACGTCGGCCTCGGACGGTACGGCGCGCAGCTCCGGCACCTGTTCACCCTCTTCCCGCGCGAGCAGGTGCTGGTCTTCCGCTACCGCGACCTGATCGACCGGCCCGCCGAGACGCTGGACCGCATCTGCGCCTTCCTCGGGGTCGAGCAAGGGCTCCTGGAGGGGGTGCCGAGGGAGAACGTGACCGCGCATCCCGTCGCGGGCGGGCGGCACCGGGTGCTGTCGGCGCTCCTGCGCTCGGGGGTGCGGGTGCTGCCCGAGAGCGCGGGCGGGCGGCTGGCCGAGCGGATCGAGACGCTGCTGCAGCGGAGCGGCCCGGCGCGGCGTCCGCTGACATGGGAGCAGCGGAGGGCGCTGATCCCGTACTTCGCGGCCGACATCGAGGTGCTGCAGGAGGTGACGGGGGAGGAGTTCGGCGACTGGGTGCGGCCCAGGCCCCGCTCCGGCGGCCTGGTCGGCGCCCGCCCGCCGGGCCAGCGCCAGGCCCGCAACGGCCGCCTGGGGGAGGAGACGACCTGAAGCTCTGGGCGGCGCGACCCGGCCCCGGTGCCGTCGGTGTGTCAGGCGCGGAGTTCCGTGCGCAGTTCGTGGGCCCCGTCGGGCCGCGTGAACTCGTAGTACAACCGCACCCCGCCATCGGCCAGGTCCACGATGTCCAGATACCGCAACCCGCCCCCCGCGTGCGGCGAGGCGGCGGCGGGGGAGTCGCCGACCGGGGTGAGCGAGGCCGGGTCGGTGCCCAGCGCGACCCCCGTGCGCTCCTCGTAGTTCTCCGCCGCGCTGGCCCGCCCGTCGTAGAAGGCGAGCACGCCGTCCTCCGTGAAGCGCACCGCGCTGACCCGGGCGCCGCGCGAGTCCCACGTGGCGGGCCGTCCGCTGAGGGCGGTGCCGTGCCAGGTCCAGGCGAGCCCGTCCGTGCTGGTCGCGTAGTCGGAGACCATCTGGTCGGCCTCCTCGGGGTCGGTCAGCGGGTGGCAGGAGGCCCACAGGTGCCACGTGCCGCCCCGCCGTACGATCACCGGGTCCTTGACGCCGGTCTTGGGGTCGCCGGGCAGCACGGTCCGGCGGCGGGCGGGGTCGAAGGCGTCGGGCGAGCCGGCCTCCAGCACCTCCACCCGCCAGTGCTTGGTGCCGAACGTGGCGCAGCTCAGGTAGAGCCGCCACCGGCCCTCGGGGGTGCGCAGCAACCAGGGGCGCTCCAGCGACTCGGTGTCCATCTGGTCGCTGGTGACGGTCAGGATCGGCTCGAAGCGCACGCCGTCGGCGGAGCGGGCGACGACGACGGCGTGCCCGCGTCCCTGGGAGATCGGGCGGCGCAGGCGGTAGGCGAGGTAGATCGCCTCGTCGGTGGCGACGGCACTGGGCGCGCCCGCCCAGTGCCCCGGCTCGGCCACGGCGGGGGCGACCGCCACGGTGGAGCGTTCTGGCGACGGCAGATATCTCGAGATCGGCATGGCGTGAGAGTAGGCCTTCCCGCTCGACTTGTTTCCTTTATTTCCTATTGATTTTACAGGAAATTTGATCGGCAGGCGGCCGATGGACGCGGCGGACGATGCGTGCGATTCTCGACCATGCGTCGCATCTTCACCACCCTGTTATCCGCCGCATTGCTGCTGACACCCGCGACCGCCGCCTCCGCCGACCCCGCGCCCAAGCACCGCGAGCCCGGCAACGGCCCGGAACGCAACGAGATCGCCGCGCTGATCGAGGAGCCCGCGTCCGCGCTCGCCGCGACCGAGAGGGCCGCATCGCAGGGAGCGGTCACCCTCCGGCACGACCGCGGGTACCCGCGCAGGACCACGCTGCCCATCCCGCCGGAGAACCCCGGCGACGCCGCCATCAAGCTCGGCCTGACGCCCTACCACGCCATCGCCGGCAAGCTCAACGCCCTGCAGGCGCTCGGCGACCGCGTCAGCGCCGAGGTCATCGGGCGCAGCGCCGGGGGCCGCGACCTCTACCTGGTGACCGTGACCGCGCCGGAGAGCGCCGCCGACGACTGGAAGCAGGAGCTCGGCCGCCGCCTCATCGAGGAGGGCCACCGCCCGCCGCGCGGCTACAAGGCCCCGGTCTTCTACAACTCCAGCATCCACGGCAACGAGTTCGAGGGCGTCGACGGCGCCCTGCGGGTCATCGAGGAGCTGGCCACCAGCACCGACCCCGCCGTCGTGAAGCTGCTGAAGTCGGCGCGCCTGTACTTCAACGTCGTGGCCAACCCCGACGGGCGCATCGCCAACACGCGCGCCAACGCCAACGGCTTCGACATGAACCGCGACCTCGTCACCGTCTCGCAGCCCGAGGTGCGCGCGATGCGGCAGATCATGATCGACGTCCAGCCGGTGGCCATGCTGGACCTGCACGGCTACGTCAACGGCACCCTGGTCGAGCCGACCACGCCGCCGCACGGCGCCAACTACGAGTACGACCTGTTCATCACCAACACCTGGGCCAACGGCCTGAACCTGGAGTCGGCGATCAACGGGCTCGGCTACACGCCCGCCGCCGACGGCGTGAACCCCGTCGAGATCCCCTTCCGCGACTACGTCGACGGCTGGGACGACTGGCCGCCCATCTTCACCCCGCAGTACGCGCCCTTCCACGGAGCGGTCATCGCCCAGACGATCGAGGTGCCGCTGCAGGTCAACAACAACGCCTACAACACCCTGCCGGTGGCCGAGCTGCAGCGCAGGGCGCGGATCAACACCGACATCCACGCCACCGCCGTCCGCGGCACCAACCGGCACGTGGCCGCCAACGCGGACAAGCTGATCAAGGACCAGGTCGAGTGGTTCCGCCGCGGCGCCGCGGGCGAGCCGCACAGGACGGTCCCGCTGGGCATCGTGCCCGGCTTCGGCCCCGAGGACGTCTACGGCACCACCTTCCCGCGCGCCTACGTCATCCCCAACTCCGGGCCCGCGGCCGCGCGGCTCGTCGACTTCCTGGTCGCCAACGACGTGCGGGTCGGCCGGGCGCTGCTGCCCTTCCGCGCGGGCGGCGCCAACCACCCGGCGGGCACCTACGTGGTCGACATGCGCCAGCCCAAGCGCGGCCTGGCCAACGTCATCCTGGAGGCCGGCCAGGACATCAGCCCCCGCGTCGGGGCCATGTACGACATCTCCGGCTGGAGCCACGGCCTGCTGTGGGGCGCCGCCGTCCAGCCGGTGACCGACAGCCGCCTGCGGGTGGTCTCCACGCCGGTCGCCGCCGCCCCGCCGACCGGTTCTGTGCCCTCGGGCAGCGGCCCGCTGGCGCTCGAACTCGCCGACGGCAAGGACGTCCAGGCGCTGAACGACCTGCTCCGGCAGGGCGTCGCCGTCACCTGGAAGGACGGCTCGGCCGTACTGCCGTCCTCCGCGCGCCCGGCCGCCCGCACGGTCGCCGACCGCTACGGCGTGCGCTTCACGCGAGGTACGGCCGGCGGGACGGCACTGGCGCCGGTCCGCATCACCGCGGCCGGCTCGGCCGACGACCTGTTCACCCTGCGCGAGCTGGGATTCCAGGTCACCCCGGTGAACGCGGCCCTGCTCAACGCGGGCTACGACTGGAGCTCGACGGACGTGTTCTACGTCGGCTCCGGCCTGACCTACGCCCAGCTCAACCCGGCCGCCCGCGCCGCGCTCGACGCCTACCTCGCCACCGGCGGCGTCGTGACACGCGGTTCGACCGGCACCCGCTTCAACACCGACGCCGGGCTGCTGCAGGCGACGGCGGTCACGGGCAACACCGACGGCAACGGCGTGGTCCGCATGGCCGACGGCTCCTTCTCGTTCGTGTACGCCCCGCACTGGTTCACCGGGCTGGGCGCGGGTGTGGAGGCCGAGCAGTCGTACGCCACCGAGGGGCCGCTGGTCTCCGGGCACTGGCGGGCCGACGAGGACGGCAGCGGCGGCCCCGAGGCGGCTCGGGGGCAGGCCGCGGTGATCAGCGGGCTCGACGAGCGCGGCGCCGCGGTCGTGGCGTTCGGCACCGAGCCGATGTTCCGCAACCACCCCAAGGGCCTGTTCGCGCAGGTCGCGAGCGCGTTGTACTGGAGCGCCGTCACCTCGGGGCAGACGGCCGCCACGCCGTGACGGCGGATCCCGGGCGGTTCGCGCGCAACGGGGCCGCCCGGGATCTGGTCAAGCGCTTGGTTCTACGGTAGGGACGACCTATGAGCTCACGTGCCTCCGCGCCCGTGGCGCTGGCCATCCTGTCGGCCGGCGCCGGAGCCGTGCACTTCGCGGTGCTGGCCGACCACTTCGCCATGAGCGTCGCCCACGGCGCCTTCTTCGCCGCCGTCGGGTGGGCGCAACTGATGTGGGCGCTCGCGGTGCTGCTGCGGCCCGGCCGCGCCCTGCTCCTGGCGGGACTGGCGGGCAACGCGGCGGTGGCCGTGGTGTGGGCGCTCAGCCGCACGATCGGGCTGCCGCCGGGGCAGAGCGAGCCGCTCGGCGTGCCCGACGTGCTCGCCACGCTGCTGGAACTGGCCGTGATCAGCGGCTGCGCCTACCTGGCGGACCGCGCCCCCGCCGCCACTCAGCCCTCGGCCGCCGCCACGCCGGGTGCCGCAGCGCCGGCCGTCACCTCGGCCGCCGCGAGCGGGGCCGGGCCGCGGCGGTTGGCGGGGGCCGGGTTGTTGTCGGGTGTGGTGGCGCTCGCCGTGGGGGCCGCCTTCCTGCCCGCCTTCGCCGGACACAGCCACGCCGGACATGCGGCCCCCGCCGCGGCGGGCGCGGGCGACGCGCAGGCTCATGCCGTACCGGCCCACCAGCACGACCCGGCCGCCGACGGCCAGCCCGGCGCCGGTCAACCGGCCGACGGCCAGGCGGCCGACGGCCAGGCGGAGCCGGGGGGCGGGCACCATCACGACACCCCCACCGGCCCGCCGCCGACCGCGGCAGAGCGGGCCGCCGCGGACGACCTGGTGGCCCGTACGGCACGCGAGGTGCCCGCCCGCTGGCCCACCCTGGCCGCGGCCCGCAAGGCCGGCTTCCAGCTGTCCATCGACACCAGCGGCGTGCTCCACATGACCAAGCCCGCCTGGATCATCGACGACCGCGAGCTCGACCCCACCCGCCCCGAGTCGCTCGTCTTCTACCGCAAGCCGGGCGGCGGCGACATCCTGCTGGGCGCGATGTTCATCATGCCGCCCGGCAAGCCGGGGCCGCAGGTCGGCGGCTCGCTGACCCGGTGGCACGCCCACGACAACCTGTGCTCCAAGCCGGCGGGAGGCGTCGCGGTGGTCGACGCCTCCGGCGGCTGCCCGGCGGGCACCACCAAGATGCCGAGCACCCCCGAGATGCTCCACGTCTGGGTGGTGGACTACCCGTCGGGCCCGTTCGGCGACGCCACGGCGCCGTCGCTGCGCACCGCGATCGGCGCGCTGCTGGCCAAGGGGAACTAGTCGCGCACCTCGCGCGGCGTGTACGGCTCGGCCAGGAACGCCAGTTCCTTGTCCGACAGGGAGACGCCCACCGCGGCGACGGCGTCGTCGATGTGGCGGTCCTTGGTCGCGCCGATGATCGGGGCGCTGAGGCCCGGCTGGTGCAGGAGCCAGGCCAGGGCGACCTGGGCGGCGGGCAGCTCCCGCTCGCGGGCCACCTGCGCCACACGGTCGAGGATCGGCTGGTCGGCGTCCTTGCCGTACAGGTACTCGATGCGCCCGGCGTCCTTGCTGGTGGCGCGTGTCGTACCGGAGTCGGAGGAGCCGGCGCGCGCGAGCACGCCGCGGGCCAGCGGCGACCACGGGATCACGCCGACGCCCTGGTCGAGGCAGAGCGGCAGCATCTCGCGCTCCTCCTCGCGGTAGAGCAGGTTGTAGTGGTTCTGCATGGAGACGAAGCGGGTCCAGCCGTTGGCGGAGGCGGTGTACTGCGCCTTGGAGAACTGCCACGCGGCCATGGAGGAGGCGCCGATGTAGCGGGCCTTGCCCGAACGGACCACGTCGTGCAGGGCCTCCATCGTCTCCTCGACGGGGGTCTCGGAGTCCCAGCGGTGGATCTGGTAGAGGTCGACGTAGTCGGTGCCCAGGCGCTCGAGTGAGGCGTCGATGGCGGCCATGATGTGCTTGCGCGACAGCCCGCCCTCGTTGACGCCCTTGCGCACGGGGAAGAAGACCTTGGTGGCCAGCACGTAGTCGTCGCGGCGCGGCAGCAGGCGGCGCAGCACGTTGCCGGTGATCACCTCGCTGGCGCCGGCGCTGTAGACGTCGGCGGTGTCGAAGAAGGTGACGCCGGCGTCGATCGCCCGCTTGACCAGCGGCTCGGCCTGCTCTTCCGGGAGGGACCATTCGAGTTTGGCGGGGTCGCCGTAACTCATCATGCCAAGGCAGATCTTGGAAACTTTCAGACCGGTGCTACCAAGTCGCGTGTATTCCATGCGATTCATCCTAGGTGGGATGGTTGTGGCGATTGATTGCGGGAGTGTGGGGGATGAGCATGCGGGATTCACGCTGACGAAGGGCGCAGGTTATGCGACGTGTCCGGCTCTGCTCAGTGGTCGCGTCGTTGTCACCGTTGCGATTATGCGCCCTGGCGATCGTCAGCGGCTGCGTGGCGCTCGGCGGGCTGGTGCTGCTGGAGGCCCCCGCCTCCAGGGTGGGGATCGTGGTCGCGGCCCTGGCGGCCCTGATCGGCCTGCACGCGGGAACGGTCCTACAGGGGGTCAGGCGCAGCGGGGTCGCCTGGTGGCCGGTGGCCGGCCAGCTCGCGGTGACGGCCGCCGCGATCGTGCTGCTGGGCGGCGCGTGGATCTCGGTGGTGAGCCTGATGGCCGTCAGCCTGCTGCTGCTGGCCGAGTCGCGGCGCAGCGGGCCGCTGTGGGTGGCGGCCGTGGCGGCGGGCCCTGCCATGGTGGCGCTGACCCCCTGGTCGGAGGGTGACCGGGTCGCGGTGTGGGCGGTCTGCGTCCCCGCCCTGGTGGTCGCCGAGTACGTGGTCGTCTGCCTCGCCGCGCGTGCCCACTTCCTGGCCCTGGTACGCGCCGACGAGGTCGGCAGGGCGGTCGAGGACGAGCGCAGGCGGCTCAACCGCGACCTGCACGACCTGGTCGGGCATCGCCTGGCGGTGCTGGTGCTCAAGATCGACCTGGTGCAGCGGCTGGTGGAGACGGGCGACCCCAAGGCGCAGCTGGAGCTGGACGAGGCCCTCGACCTCGTCAGAGGCGTGACGGCCGAGGTCAGATCGGTGGCGCACGGCCGCACCAGGGTCCGCCTGGAGGCCGAGCTCAGCTCCGCGCGCTCGATCCTGGAGGCGAGCGGCGCCCGCTGCGTGGTCGAGGCGGCGGCCTGCGACGCGGTGCCGGAGGAGATCTCCTGGGTGCTGGCCGACGTGCTGCGCGAAGGGGTGACCAACATCCTGCGCCACGCCTCCGCCCGGGCCTGCGAGATCCGCGTCGCCGAGTGCGACGACGTGATCCGGCTGACCCTGGTCAACGACCGGCTGCGGGCCTCCGGCGACGGAACCGGCCAGGGACTGCGCAACCTCCGCGAAAGAATGGCGGAAATAGGCGGCTCCCTTGAGGCGTACAGAACGGCCGAAGGCCTTTTCCTGCTGCGTGCCACGGTCGACACAAAAGCGCGCCCAAATGCTTTTGGGTGGATGCACGAAACGCCGTGAACATCTCTCCGGCGGAGCGTGAAATTCGTAACTAGCGGCGCGGTGGAGATATTTGTCATTCTTCTGGCGTGACAGATCAGTACGAGCTCTACTGCCTGGCGGACGCGCACTTCTACGACGTGCCGCGCGGTGACGTCGAGGAGGCCGTCTTCGCCGCCGCACGGCGGCCGCTGCCGGAGGGCTGGAACCGCTTCGAGACCGACACCTGGGTGTACTTCGCGCCCGAGTCCGGCCGGCCGCTCCCGCCCCAGGGCTGGAAGATCCACGTCTCGGCCCGTGCCGACGACGCGGAGCAGGCCCTGGCCGCGGTATGGGAGTACTGCGTCACCCGGGGCGTCGCCTTCAAATTCCTGCGCGGCCTCCCGGTGCTGGTCATGCTCGGCTCGAAGGCCGCATCACGCGCCTCCAGCGGAAAACTCGTCACCATTTACCCGGCCGACGATGCGCAGCTCGAACTCGTCCTGAAAGACCTCGACGAATTGCTCCGCGGAATTCGCGGACCCTACATCCTGTCCGATCTGCGTTATGGCGACGGGCCCCTGTACGTGCGTTATGGAGGCTTCGCCGAGCGCCACTGCCTGTCCGACAGCGGTGCGCGGGTGCTGGCCGTCGAGGACGGCGAGGGCCGCTTGGTGCCCGACGTGCGGCAGGCGGTCTTCACCGTGCCGCCGTGGACGACGCTGCCCGCCTTCCTCGCGCCCCACCTGGAGGCCAGGAACTCCGTCACCATGGAGGGCCTGCCGTACACGATCGAGCAGGTCCTGCACTTCTCCAACGGCGGCGGCGTCTACCTGGGCAGGGACGGGCGCACCGGGCGGCAGGTGGTCCTGAAGGAGGCCAGGCCGCACGCCGGGCTCGACGCCGCGGGGCGTGACGCCGTGGCGCGCCTGGCCCACGAACGCGACATCCTCGAGCGCCTGGCGGGCCTGCCGGTCGTGCCCGAACTGATCGACCACTTCACCGTCGGCGAGCACGGCTTCCTGGTCATGGAGTTCGTCGACGGCGTCACCCTGCAGCGCCGCCTGGTCCGCCGCTTCCCACTGACGTGGGCCACCTGCACCGAGGCCGAACGGGCCGACTACGCCGCCTGGGCGATGGAGGTCTCCGGCCAGGTCGAGGCGGCCGTCGCGATGCTCCACGAGCGCGGCGTCGTCTTCGGCGACCTGCACCCCGACAACGTCCTGCTCACCGAGGACGGGCGCGTGGTGCTGATCGACTACGAGGTCGCCACGCTGGAGAGCGACGGCGCCAGGGCCGCCCTGGCGCACCCCGCCTACGTCGCCCCGCAGGGCCACGAGGGCGCCGACGTCGACAGGTACGCCATGGCCTGCCTGCGCCTGGGACTGTTCGCCCCGCAGTGCACGATCATGCAGCCGCTCCACCGCGGCAAGGCCGCGCACCTGGGACAGATCGTCAGCGACGTCTTCCCCGGCGCCCGCGTCGAGAGTGACGTCGCGATCATCGCCGGGGAGCACCCCTGGCAGCCGCCGGCCCTGCCCGGCCAGGACCCCTGGCCGCAGGTGCGGGAGGCACTCCAGCGCGCCATCGCCGCCAGCGCCACCCCCGGGCGCGACGACCGGCTCTTCCCCGGCGACATCGCCCAGTTCCAGCCGGGAAGGGGGCTCAGCTTGGCGAACGGAGCCGCCGGGGTGTTCTACGCCCAGCTCCGCGCCGGCTGCCGGCCCGACCACCAGGAATGGCTGCTCGATCGCGCCCGCGCCCCGAAACCGGGCTGGAGCCTCGGACTCTACGACGGCCTGTACGGCGTGGCCTACGTGCTGGACCTGCTCGGGCACCGCGGCGAGGCCCTCGACCTCCTCGGCATCTGCCTGAAGGAGAAATGGGAGCGCCTGGAGAGCGCCCTGTTCTCCGGGCTGTCCGGCATCGGCCTCGTCCTGTACCACTTCGGGCAGGACGACGCGGCCTCCCGCGCCGTCGAGCTCTGCGCGGAAAGACTCGGCGGCCCCGGCGACGTGCCCGAGACCAGCGGCGGCGGAAAACCCCGCGCCGGGCTCATGTACGGCTCCGCCGGACCGGCGCTGCTGTTCCTGCACGCCTACGAGCGGACCGGCGAGCGGCACCTGCTCGACCTGGCCGCCACGGCACTGCGCCAGGACCTGCGGCGCTGCAAGGCGGCCGACGACGGCTCGCTCCAGGTCAACCAGGGCTGGCGGCTGCTGCCCTACCTCGACGAGGGCTCCGCCGGCATCGCGCTCGTCCTGGAGCGCTACCTCGCGCACCGGCACGACGACGAGCTCGCCACCGCGCTTGAGCGGCTGCGCCTCGTCGCCCGGTCCGGCTACTTCGTCCAGCCCGGCCTGTTCACCGGACGGGCCGGCATCATCGCCGCCTTCGGCGCCGGAGAGGCAGGGCTGCGCTGGCACGCCCTGCCGTACGCGGGAGGCCTCGCCTTCCCCGGTGACCAGCTGTTGCGGCTGTCCATGGACCTCGCCACAGGTACGGCGGGGGTCCTGCTCGCGCTGGCGTCACTGCACGCCGCGCCCCGGGCGGGACTGCCCTTCCTCGACCACGGAAAGGAGGTGTCGAACGATGGTTCTCCTCGACCTGCAGGGCCTTGAGGCTCCTACGAGCACTGACGTCGCCAGTGGCGGCAGCACGCTCACCGCTCTCACGTGCAACTCCGGCAAGCCGAGCAACCTCAGTGTCGCTCTGTGCCACTGATGCGTCGCCGATGAACGAACGACCTGAGGGCGCCGGGACCCGGGTCCCGGCGCCCCGGGAGAGGACCACCATGCATGACGGGGACCACCAGAGCGACGGGGACCACCGTGCGTGACGGGGATCGCCTGATGGCGGGAGCCGCGCGGCACAGCGGGCCGTGGCCGTTCCTCCTGGCCCTGGCCGCCGTCTCGGGAGCAGCCGCTGAACTGGCCATGCCGTACCTGATCGGCCGCTCCATCGACACCGGCGGAGCACCCGGCTGGCTGATCGCGGCGGTCGCCGTCGTCATCGGCTGCGAATGCCTGGCGGTGCTGGCCAGAGGCCTCACCGGCGCGCGGGCCGCCGCTTGGATCAGGCGGGCGGTCGTCCGCCACGTCCTGGGCGCGGGCACCCTCATGCGAGCCCACGCCCCCGGCGAGCTGACCCTGCGGGCCGGGCTCAACGCCGACGAGGCGGGCCGCGCCCCCGAGGCCGTGGTGAGCGCCGTGGCGCTCGTCGTGCCCACCGCGGGAGCCCTGATCGCCCTGACCCTGATCGACCCGCGGCTCACCCTCGCGCTCGGCGCGGGGATCGTGGCCATCGTGCTCATCCTGCGCGCCTTCCTGCGGACCGGGGGCGCGCTGTCGGGCGCCTACCAGGAGGTCCAGGGACGGATCGCCGCCCGGCTGGCCGAGGCGCTGACCGGCGCTCGCACCATCGCCGCCGCCGGGACGGCGGAACGCGAAGCCGGACGCGTGCTCGCGCCGCTGCCGGAACTGCGCGCCCACGGACTGGCCCTGTGGCGGGCCACCGCCGCCGCCGGAGTGCGCGCGGGAGTGATGACGCCCGTGCTGGAGGTGGCGGTGCTGGCCGCCGGAGGGTGGCTGCTGGCCGCGGGACAGCTCACGGTGGGGGAGCTGTACGCGGCCGCGCGCTACGCCGTCCTCGGCTCCGCGCTCGGCGGGGCACTCGGATACGTCGGGCAGCTCGCCAGGGCCAGGTCGGCGGCCTCCCGCGTCGCCGAGGTGCTGGCCGTGCCCCCGATGACCTACGGGACCCGCGAGCTGCCGCCCGGACCCGGGACACTCGAGTTCCGCGACGTCCCCGCCGGTGACCTGGTGGTCGCCGGAGGGACCTGCGTGGCGCTGGTCGGCCGCTCGGGCGCGGGCAAGACGATGCTGGCCGAGCTCGCCGGACGGCTGCGCGACCCGGAACACGGCACCGTGCTGATCGACGGCGTGCCGCTGCCCGAACTGAGCAGGCGGAGCCTGCGGGCGGCCGTGGCCTACGCCTTCGAACGGCCCGCCCTCCTGGGGGAGACGGTGGGCGCGGCCATCGGCATGGGCGGCGCCGACATCGGCGGCGCCGCCCGCGCCGCGCAGGCCGACTCGTTCGTCAGGCTGCTGCCCGACGGGTTCGCCACGCCCCTGGCCGCGGCACCCATGTCCGGCGGCGAGCGGCAGCGGCTCGGGCTGGCCCGCGCCCTGGCCGCGCCCCGGCGGCTGCTCGTCCTCGACGACGCCACCTCCAGCCTGGACACGGTGACGGAGCGGCGGGTGAGCGACGCGCTGTTCGGTCAGTACGGCGGGCGCACCCGGCTCGTGGTCGCCCACCGCGCCACGACGGCCGCGCGGGCGGACCGGGTGGTCTGGGTGGAGGAGGGGCGCATCCGGGCGGCGGGGACGCACGGGGAGTTGTGGCGGGAGCCGGGCTACCGGGCGGTGTTCGCGGAGGGAGCCCTGTGACGGGCGAGCCGGGGATCCACAGCCCCACCGTCGTCGCGGGCCCGCCCGGCAGCGGCGGAGGTTCCCGGAAAAAGGCCGCCCAAGGCGTGCCTGTCACCGGCGGGCCTTCTGACGGCGGGCGGTGGGGGCTGGTCCGGACGGCGCTGAGGCGGCGGCCCTCGGCGCTGGGGCGGGTCGCCGCCTGGTCCGTCGTCGAGACGGCGCCCGCGTTCCTCATCGGCCACGCCGTCGCCGGTGCGATCGACCAGGGGTTCCTGGCCGGCAAGCCGATGACCGGCCTGGGCTGGCTGGCCGTGCTCGCCGTCGCGTGGCTCGCGGCGGCGGTGGCGGCGCGCCAGGTGATCCTGGCCGTGGCGGACATCGCCGAACCGTTCCGTGACGACCTGCTGCACCGCGTGGTCGGCGGCGTGCTCGGCGAGGCGACCAGGGCCTTCCACGGCCCTCCGCCCGACAGCGCCGCCCTGGCCCGCGCCACGCTGCAGGTGGAGCTGGCCAGGGACGCCTTCGCCGCGCTGGTCACCGTGCTCAGGGGGTTCGCGTTCACGCTGGTGAGCGCGGGCGCCGGGCTCGTGACGCTGGCGCCGTCGCTGGCCCCCGCCGTGCTGCTGCCGTTCGCGGCCGGGGTGGCGGTGTTCGCCCTGTCGCTGCCGGCTCTGGCGCGGCGGCAGGGGCGGTACCTGCTGGCCGACGAGGCGAACGCCGAGACGATCACCTCGCTCTGTCACGGCCTGCGTGACATCACCGCCTGCGGGGCGGAGAGCGCCATGGAGGCGGAGGCGGGGCGGCGGATCGGAGCCCAGGCGGAGGCGGCACAGGGGGTGGCCAGGGTGCTGGCCGCCAGGACGGCGGCGCTCGCCCTGGGCGGCTGGCTTCCCGTGGTGCTGGTGCTGGCCGTCGCGCGTGACGTGGAGGCGGGCGTGGTGGTGGGGGCGCTGGCCTACCTGACCCAGTCGCTCGCCCCGGCGCTCGGCGGGCTGATGGAGGGCGTCGGCGTGAGCGGCGTCCGCCTGCACGCCGCCCTCGGCCGAATCACACACTCCACCCCCGCGCCGCCGTCCCCCGCCCCGATGGCTCGCCATCAACTCCAGGGGACCGGTCTCGCCCTGCGAGGAGTCACCTTCGCGTACGGCCCGCATGCCGAGCCCGTGATCCGCGACCTCACCCTCGACCTGCCGGAAGGCGAGCACCTGGCCGTCGTCGGGCCGAGCGGAACCGGCAAGTCCACGCTCGCCGCCCTCATCGCCGGCCTGCTCACCCCCGGCGAGGGCACGGTCGAGCTCGGTGGCGTGCCGGCCGCCCGGGTACATCCTCGGCACCGGGTGCTCATCCCCCAGGAGGCCTACGTCTTCACCGCCTCCCTGGAGGAGAACCTCACCTACCTCGCCCCGGACGCCACCGAGCGGGAGATCCGGCACGCCCTGGCCGAGCTGGGCGCCTCCGATCTCCCCCGCACCGACCTGGACCCGAGGACCCTGTCCGCCGGGGAGCGTCAGCTGGTCGCCCTGGCCAGGGCCTACCTGTCACCCGCCCGCCTGGTGATCCTGGACGAGGCCTGCTGCCACCTCGACCAGGCCGCGGAGGCCCGCGTGGAGGCGGCCTTCGCCCGGCGCGGCGGCACGCTCATCGTCATCGCCCACCGCATCAGCTCGGCCAGGCGTGCCGGCCGGGTCCTGCTCCTCGACGGAGGCGCCTGGATCGGGCGGCACGAGGAGCTCGTCCGCTCGGCCGCCGGCTACGCGGAACTCGTCGCACACTGGGAGCCATCCTCATGACCTATCCGGACGCCGAGCGCCTGCCGATCGTGGACGACCTCCACGGCCACCTCGTCCACGACCCCTACCGCTGGCTGGAGGAGCACGACAGCCCGCCGACGCGGGCGTGGCTGGACGCCCAGGAGGCGCTGTGGAAGGCGCGGGCCGCCGAGCTGCCCTGGCGGGAGCGTTTCCGTGAGCGGCTGGGCGAGCTGGGCAGGGTCGGGGAGGTGAGCCCGCCGCTGTGGCGCGGCGGGCACTGCTTCACCACACGGCGCATGCCGTACGAGGAACATCCGGTTCTCCTGCGCGACGACCGGGTGCTGCTGGACCCGATGCGGCTCGACCCGTCCGGGGTGACCACGCTCGACGAGTGGCAGCCCGACCACGACGGCGTCCTGGTCGCCTACCAGCTGTCGCGGCGCGGCGACGAGCGCTCCGAGCTGTACGTCATGGACGCCGAAACGGGTGCCACCGTCGAAGGCCCGATCGGCGGCTGCCGGTACTCCCCGGTGGCCTGGCTGCCGGGACGGCGGGCCTTCTGCTACGTGCGCTTCCGCGAGGGCGTCTACCTGCACACGGTCGGCGACGGCCGGGACACGCCGCTGTTCGGCATCGGGGAGGGTGCCGGCTACGGCCTGGGCGTCAGCCCGGCGGGCGACTGGCTGACGGTCTCGGCCGCCCCGGGACCCGCCGCGCCGAACGAGCTGTGGCTGATCAACATGGCGACCGGCGAGCAGCGGCTCGTCCAGAAGGCCGGCCTGGCCAAGAGCGCGGCGGTGGTCGGCCTGGACGGCCTGGTGTACGTGGCGACCGACCACGAGGCGCCGAGGGGCCGCCTGTGCGTCGCCGACCTGGAGGCGCCGGAGCGGTGGCGCGAGCTCGTCGCCGAAGAGTCCGACTCGGTGCTGCGCGGCTTCACCATCCTGTCGGGCGGACGGCTGCTGGTCTCGCGGGTACGGCACGCGGTGGCGGAGATCGGCGTGCACGACCTGGCCACGGGCGAGCTGCTCGGCCAGGTCACCCTGCCGGGCCGTGGCGCGGTCGGACCCCTGACCGTGCGCCCCGAGGGCGGGCACGAGGCCTGGTTCACCTACACCGACGCGGTCTCACCGCCGGCCGTGTGGAGTTACGACGCGCGTACGGGGCGCGCCGGCCTGTGGGCCGCGCCGCCGGGCGCGACGCGGCCTTCCCGGGTGGAGAGCCGCCAGCTCACCTGCGTGTCGGCCGACGGCACCCAGGTCAGGATGATCGTCGTGGCGGGGCCGTCGGACGGCGGGCCTCGCCCGACCCTGCTGGCCGGATACGGAGGTTTCGGCCTGACGCTGCTGCCCGGCTACGCGGCCGACTCCCTGGCGTGGGTGGAGGCGGGAGGCGTGCTGGCGGTGGCCGGCATCAGGGGCGGAGGCGACGAGGGCGAGGAGTGGCACCGCCAGGGCATGCGCGAGTGCAAGCAGAACAGCTTCGACGACTTCGCCGCGGCGGCGGGCAAGCTCGTCGCCGACGGCTGGACCACCCCCGACCGGCTGGTGTTGTGGGGGGAGTCGAACGGCGGCCTGCTGGTGGGCGCCATGCTCACCCAGCACCCCGAGCTCTTCGCCGCAGCCGTGTGCGCCGCGCCGGTCCTCGACATGGCGCGCTACGAGCGTTCGGGCCTGGGCGCGGCCTGGCGCCGGGAGTACGGCTCGGCGCAGATCCCCGAAGAGCTGGCCTGGCTGATGGGCTACTCGCCGTATCACCGGGTCGAGCGGGGCGTGCCGTACCCTCCGGTGTTGTTCACCGTCTCCGGCGGCGACACCCGCGTGGACCCCCTGCACGCCAGGAAGATGTGCGCCGCCCTGCAGTGGTCGGGCGCCCGCGAGGTCCTGCTGCGCCACGAGCCGGACGTGGGGCACGGCGCCCGCGCCGTCAGCCGGTCGGTCGAGCTGGCCGCGGACGCGCTCGCCTTCCTGGCGCACCACACCGGGTTGTCAGATCCATCCGGCCTCGCGGGCGATGCGGACGGCGTCGACGCTGCTGCGGGCGCCTAGCTTCATGCGCGTGCGGCTGAGGTGGTTGCGGACCGTGCCGTGGGCCAGGAAGAGCTGCCTGGCGATCTCGCCGACGGACGAGCCCTTGGCCGAGGCGGCGAGCACGTCGAGCTCGCGCGGGGACAGCGGCGCCTGAGGCGTCGTCATGGCGGCGATGGCCAGGGTGGAGTCGACCACCCGGCCGCCGCCGGCGACCTTGCGGATGGAGTCGGCCAGCTGGCCAGGCGGGGCGTCCTTGGCCATGAACCCGCCCACGTTGGCGTCGAGGGCGCGCTTGAGCATGCCGGGCGTGCCGATTCCGGTGAGGATCAGCACCCCGCAGCCGGGCAGCTCCTCGTGGAGCTCCCTGGCGGCCTCGAGCCCGTCCCTGCCGGGCATGGACAGGTCCAGCACGGCGACGTCGGGTTTGCAGGCGCGGGCCGCCGCCAGGACGCGGTCGCCCCTGTCCACCTCGGCGACCACCTCGATGTCGTCCTCGAACGACAGGAGGGCGACGAGGGCGCCACGGACGAGTTCCATGTCCTCTGCGAGCAACGTGCGGATCACTGGGGTCCTCTGGTTTCGCCGAGTACTGATGGGCTAACTCCTGACTAGCCTGTCAAGTATTGAAAAGCCAGTGATTACCGTCAATACGTCTATAAATGGCTAATTGGGCAATAGGGGGTGGAGTTGTGGAGTCGACAAATCCATGCGAAACCGAAATTCGGGCGACCGGAAAGAACGGTACAGGGGTCGTCTCGGGCCGGGATCTGGCATAGTCTCCGCGAAACCGGGCATATCGGGGGCCCCTCCTTCCCATGTGAGGTGCTGCGCATGATCTCTCCGCGTCGGACCGTTTATCGGCTGCTCTACGGCACGCGCTACGACAAGGTCCCGTGGGGCCAGCGCGTCTACGTGCGGCCGGGCGAACGCCAGGTCCGCGAGTTCCAGTGGCGGCTCCTGCTGCGCAGGGCGCCGGTGATCTCGCTGGACGACTACAGAAAACGACTTCCCCTCGGCGAGATCGAGGAGTTCCTGAGCTGCATGATGTGCGGAGAATCGCGCCAGCAGCCGCTGTTCGAGCCGACCGGCGGCAAGGGCTGGCGTTACCACGTCGTGCGCTGCCCCTCCTGCGGATTCCTCTACCGCAATCCGAACGTGCGCCCTGAACGCCTGGGCGACCTGTACGCCAACAGCTACAGCAAGTTCCTCACCGGCGATTACGCCGAGAACCGCCAGCGCCGCTACCGCCTGGTCATGGAGAGCTTCACCCCGGTCTTCGACGACGGCACCGGCCGCCGCCTGCTCGACTTCGGCTGCGGCGCCGGCCTGTTCCTGGAACTGGCCGAGCGGCGCGGCTTCGACGCGGTCGGGGTGGACCTGTCGCCCGACTCGGTCCATCAGGCCAACGAGCGCCTGCAGAAGGCCAAGGCCTACTTCGGCGCCCCCGACGACGTGCCGGAGATCGCCGCGGGCGGCTTCGACGTCATCACCCTGTGGTCGGTCCTGGCCCACCTGCCCAGGCCGCTGGAGGACTTCGCCACCTTCCGCCGCCTGCTCGCCCCCGGCGGCGTGCTGATGATCCTCACCGTCAACGCCCGGTCACTGTTGCTGAAGGCCTACGGCTCCAAGTGGAGCGGCTTCACCAAGAACCACCTGATGTTCTACTCCAGCAAGACTCTTCCGGCCCTGCTGCGCCAGTCGGGGTTCGCGGGCGTCGCCTACGCCCCGCACTACGGC
This sequence comes from Nonomuraea sp. NPDC050663, assembly GCF_044456985.1. NCBI lineage: Bacteria > Bacillati > Actinomycetota > Actinomycetes > Streptosporangiales > Streptosporangiaceae > Nonomuraea > Nonomuraea sp. NPDC050663. The sequence goes on along the minus strand of NZ_JBITGL010000006.1, from coordinate 333,135 downwards.
GACACCGTCGAGGCGGGCACCACGCGCCTGTCGCCGGAGCTGAAGGGGCGCCTGGAGCGCAACGTGCGCCGCGCCGACGGCGGCAACATGATGCGCGCCATCGCCTTCGCCGACGAGGAGGCCGTCGCCAGGTGGGGCGACAAACTCAAGATCCACAAGCTCTAGACGAGGGTGAGGCCCCCGTCGACGGCCAGCACCTGGCCGGTGATGTACGAAGCCTCCCGCGACAGCAGGAAGACCGCCGCGCTCGCCACCTCCCAGGCGCTGCCGTGACGGCCCATCGGGACGCGCACCCTGCCCCGGTGCTTCCAGTGGCGGGAGGCCTCGCGGCCGAGCGGGGTGTCGATCAGGCCCGGCGCGATCAGGTTCGAGCGCACGCCCAGGCCCGCGCCCTCCAGCGCCACGTGCCTGGTCAGCCCGACGAGCCCGGCCTTCGAGGCGTCGTAGGCCGGGATCAGGCTCCCGGGACGCAGGCCCGCCACCGAGCCGATGAAGACGATCGAGGCGCCCTCGCCCAGCCGCGGCAGCGCCGCCTTGCAGATCAGGAAGTGCGCCCTGAGGTTGACCGCGAAGACCCGGTCCCACTCCTCGGCGCTCGTCCCGGCCAGCGCGAACCCGGCGCCGATCCCCGCGTTCAGCACGATCCCGTCGATCGCCCCCGCCCGTCCGGGCAGCGCCTCGCACTGCCCGGCGTCGGCCAGGTCGACCGTGATCACCTCGGCGGTGCCACCCTCCTTGCGGGCCAGCTCGGCGCTCTGCTCGGCCGCCGCCTCGTCGACGTCGGCGCAGACCACGTGGGCGCCCTCGCGCGCCGCCGCCACCGCGATCGCCCTGCCGTTGCCGATGGGGGGCTCGGGTTCGTCGCTCGGCCGGGTGCCCGCGCCGACGACCAGGATCCGTCTGTCTACCAAGCGACCGCTCATGTGCGCGACGATAGCGACCATGGAACCCCGTGTGGAGCCCCTCCCTCCGGCGGAACGCACCGGATTCGCCGCCAAGAACCCGCTCAACGTCTTCACCACCCTGGCCAGGCACCCCAAGCTGTTCGAGGCCTGGCTCGGCTTCGGCGGGGCGCTGCTGTACGGCACGCTGCCCGCCCGCGACCGCGAGCTGGCCATCCTGCGCACCGCCCGCAACCGGGCCTGCGCCTACGAATGGGCCCATCACCTGCGGCTCGCGCGCGAAGCCGGGCTGAGCGAGGAGGAGATCTCCGCCGTACGGCACGACGGATCCGGGCTCACCCCCGGCGACCTGCTGATCCTGCGTGCCGCCGACGAGCTGCACGCCGACGGCGACCTGACCGACGAGACCTGGTCCGCGCTGTGCGAGCGCTACGACGAGACCGGCCGCATCGAGCTGGTCATGCTCATCGCCCACTACGACATGCTCTCGCGCGTACTGACCACCTTCCGCGTGCAGCTGGAGCGATAACCCGCCGGTAACCCGCGCCGCCTACCGTGCTGGTGGCGGGCGCACCCGCGTGGTGACCTCACAGGGGCCGGCCACCACGGGCGTGAGCCTGCCGCCAACCTTGACAAAAGCTGCTCCACGCCACTTTCCTGGGCATTCCGGGTCCGGGGAGCAGCCACGATGGAGTTCCGCTTACTGGGCGACCTGCGCGTCACCGACGATGCCGGTCGCACCGTCGTGCTGCCCGCCCGCCAGCGGCTCTTCCTGGCGATCCTGCTCTGCCACGCGGGCACGCCCGTGTCGGCCGACCGGCTGATCGCCGAGGTGTGGTCGGGCGAGCCGCCGCGCACCGCCGCCAAGAGCGTGCACGTGGCGGTCCACCGGCTGCGCCGGGGGCTCGGGGAGGGGCGCCTGACCAGCTCGGCGGCGGGTTACACGCTGCACGTGCGGCCGGAGGAGGTCGACGCGGCGCGGTTCGAGCGCCTGGCCGCCGAGGCGCGGGCGTCCGGGGGCATCGAGCTCTACCGGCGGGCGCTGGAGACGTGGCGGGGGCGGCCCTTCGACGGGGTCGGCCACGCACCCTGCGTGGCGGCCGAGGCGGGCAGGCTGGAGGAGCGGCGCCTGGCCGTACTGCAAGCCCGGCTGGAGGCGGAGCTGGCCGCGGGAGGGCACGCCGATCTCGTGGGCGAGCTGGCGCGGCTGGCCGCCGAGCACCCGCTGCGCGAACGGTTCCACGCCCTGCTCATGCTCGCCCTCCACCGGGCGGGCCGGCCTGCCGAGGCGCTGGCCGCCTACCGCGAGGCCAGGCGCGGGCTCGTCGCCGAACTGGGCGTCGAGCCCGGCGAGGAGCTCAGCACGCTGCACGACCGCATCCTCCACGCCGACCCGGCGCTCGCCCTGCCGCGCGAGCGCATCCTCCACGCCGACCCGGCGCTCGCCTTGCCGCGCGAGCGCACGCTCGGCGGCGACCCGGCGCTCGGGGCCGAAGCCGGCGGGGCGTTCACGCTGCCGACCGACATCTCCGACTTCGCCGGGCGGGCGGAGCTCGTCGAGCGGGCCTGTGCGGCGCTGCGGCGGCGCGGGAGCGCGGTGCCGGTCGTGGCGATCTCGGGCCCCGGCGGCGCGGGCAAGACCACGCTCGCCGTCCACGTCGCCCACCGCATGCGCGAGCACTACCCCGACGGCCGCCTCTACCTGCGCCTGACCGCCGACGCCGAGCCGGGCGCGACCCTGGCCAGGGTGCTGCGCGGGCTGGGCGTGTTCGGCCAGGAGCTGCCGGAGACCTTCGAGGAACGCGCCGAGCTGTACCGCCGCAGGCTGGCCGGCCGCCGGGTCCTGGTCGTCGTGGACAACGCCGCCACCGAGGCGCAGGTCGTCCCGCTCCTGCCCGGCGAGCCCGGGTGCGGGGTGATCGTCACCAGCCGCGCCCGCCTCGGCGCCCTGGCCGGGGCCGAGCCGGTCGAGGTCGGGGAGCTGACCGAGGAGCAGTCTCTGGGCCTGCTCGCCCGCATCGCCGGCAGCACCCGCGTCGACGCCGAGCCGGGGGCCGCGCGGGAGCTGACCCGCCTGTGCGGGCGCCTGCCGCTGGCGCTGCGCATCTGCGGCGCCCGGCTGGCCGCCCGGCCCCACTGGAGCGTCGAGCTGCTGGTCGGACGCCTGCGGGACGAGCGGCGCCGCCTCGACGAGCTCACCTACGGCGACCTGGCGGTGCGGGCCGTCCTGACCTTCAGCCACCAGCGCCTGGGCCCTGACGAGGCCCGGTTGCTGCGGCTGCTCTCGCTGCTGGAAGCGCCCGACTTCCCCGCCTGGGCCGCCGCCGCGCTCATGGACCGGCCGGTCGCCGCGGCCGAGCCGCTGGTCGAGGAGCTCGTGGACGCGCGGCTGCTGGAGGTGGCGGGGACCGACGCGGCCGGGCAGCTCCGCTACCGCTTCCACGACCTCGTACGGCTCTGCGCGCGCGAGTTCGCCGAGCGGGAGGAGAGCCCGGAGGAGCGCGCGGCGGCGGTGGAACGGGCCATGGGCGCCTGGCTCGCGATCGTCAACGCCGCCGACCGCGGCCAGTTCGGCCAGGGCACGGAGCGGCGCAGCGGAGCGGTGCCGTGGAGCCCCGGCGAGGAGTTCGAGCGGCGGGTCGCCGATCATTCGCACGCCTGGCTGGAGGCGGAGCGGACCGCCATCCTCGCCGCCGTGCGCCAGTCGGCCGGGGCCGGGCTCGCCGGGCACTGCTGGGAGCTGGCCACCTATGCCCGCTGCCTGTGGAAGTGCTGCGGCTACCGCGAGGAGATGCGCGAGGCGCACGGCACCGCCCTGCTCGCGGCGGAGCGCGCCGGTGACGGGCGAGGCCAGGCCATGGCCCACCACGGTCTGGCCGAGTGGGCGCGGCTCGTCGGGCGGCCGGAGGCGGGACGCGAACACCTGGAGGCGGCCACGCTGCTGTTCGAGCGGCTGGGTGACACCAGGGGGCTGGCCGTGACGCTGCACCACCGGGGCATCTACCTGCACCGGACCGGGCGGCCCGCGGGGCCGACGCTCCTGCGGGCGCTGGAGCTGGCGAGGGAGAGCGGCGACGGCCGTTCGCAGGCGCTGATCCTGCGCAGCCTGACGAGCCTGCGGCTGGCGGAAGGCGACCCGGCGGGCGCCGAGCCCTACGCGCTGGAGGCGCTGCGGGTGTGCAGGGACAGGCCGCTGGGGCGGCTGGAGACGGAGATGGTCTTCAACCGCGGGGTCGTCCGCATGGCCCTGGGCGAGCTCGACGCGGCCGAGGCCGACCTCGGCCAGGCGTACGAGCGGGTGCGGGGGACCGACCCCGACGGGGAGGCCCAGGTGGGCTACAACCTCGCCGGGCTGCTGCACAGGCGCGGGCGTCACGGGGAGGCGCTGGGACTGCTCGACGGGGCCGAGGTGTTCGCCAGGCGGGCGCGCGACGGGGGCATGCTGGCCAGGCTGCTGCGGGCGCGCGCCCTGAACTGCCGGGCGCTGGGCAGGGAGGCGGACGCCGTCGCCGCCGAGGCGGAGGCCGACGAGATCGACGCCCGCCTTCCCGCGTGAGGTCCGGTTCAGGGCTCGATCATCGTCACCCCGGGCACCGAGCCCAGCTCGGCCAGCGCCTTGCCCGCCTCCTCCAGCCCGATCGTCCGCGTGATGAGCCGGTCCGGCCGCAGCGTGCCCGCCAGGATGAGCTCCAGCATCGCCGGATAGGCGTGCGCGGCCATGCCGTGGCTGCCGAGGATCTCCAGCTCCCAGCTCAGCACCCGCCCCATCGGCAGTGCGGTCGGGCCGCCGGTCAGCACCCCGACCTGCACGTGGCGGCCGCGGCGGCGCAGGCTCTCGATCGAGGCGGAGGCGGTGGTCGCGCTGCCCAGGGCGTCGAGCGACAGGTGGGCGCCGCCCCCGGTCAGCTCCATCACCCGGGCGGGCGCGTCACCCGCGTCGACCAGGTGGACCGCCCCTGCCTCCCCGGCCAGGCGCAGCGCCTCGGCGCTGACGTCGACCGCCACCACCCGCGCTCCGGCCGCCGCCGCGATCATCACCGCCGACAGGCCCACCCCGCCGCAGCCGTACACGGCCACCCACTCGCCGGGACGGACCCGTCCCACCTGCGTCACCGCGCGGAAGGCGGTGGCGAAGCGGCAGCCCACCGAGGCCGCCGTGCCGTACGAGATCTCGTCGGGCAGCGCGACCAGGTTGAGGTCGGCGTGGTCGACGGCGACCAGCTCGGCGAAGGAACCCCAGTGGTGGAAACCCGGCTGGGTCTGGCGCTCGCACACCTGCTGCTCGCCCATGGCGCATGACGCGCAGGAGCCGCAGGCGCAGATGAACGGGACCGTCACCCGCGCTCCCGGCCGCCAGCCGCGCACCCCGGAGCCGACCTCCTCGACCACCCCGGCCAGCTCGTGGCCGGGCACGTGGGGCAGGGAGGTGATGTCGGAGTCGTGGCCGTGCCAGCCGTGCCAGTCGCTGCGGCACAGCCCCGTCGCCTTGACCCGGATCACCGCTCCGTGCGGGGCGGGGGAGGGGTCGGGAACCTGGCGCAATTCCAGGTCGCCGCCGAACCGGTCATAGATCAGTGCGCGCATCCTGTGAGCTTAGGGTCAGCTCCCTCAGCCTGCGCAAGGCCAGGTGGGAGGGCGATCCCGGCTCGGCCGTGTAGAGCACCAGGCGCAGGTCGTCGCGGTCGGGCACCGGCATCATCTGGCAGATCACCTTGATCTCGCCCACCTTGGGGTGGATGAGCCGCTTGTGCTGGTTGCGGCGCAGCTCGACCTCGTGCTCGGCCCAGAGCCTGGCGAACGCCGGGCTCAGCGCGATCATCTCGGTGACCAGCCCGTTGATTTCCGGGTCGTCCGGGTAGCGCCCGTGCGCGGCCCGCAGGTCGGCGACGGAGGCGCGGGCGAAGGCGAGCTGGTCGTCGTTCTCGAAATGGTCGGTGTGGGCGTAGAGGAAACACCAGCGGATGACGTTCAGGTCGGTGCCCGGCGACATCTCCAGATCGCCCAGCAGGGCGCTGCCCAGCGGGTTGAAGGCGACGATGTTGTAGGCGGCGTCGAGCACGTAGGCGGGCACCTCCTCCAGGAACGACAGCAGGTGCAGCATGCTCGCCGGCACCTCGTTGCTGCGCCTGGACGGCCCCACGGGGTGCCCGCCCAGCAGGAACAGGTGCGCGCGCTCGTCCTGCGACAACATCAGCGCCCTGGCCAGCGCGTTCAGCACCTGACGCGAGGGGTGCGGCCCGCGGGCCTGCTCCAGGCGGATGTAGTAGTCGATCGACATGCCCGCCAGCTGCGCGACCTCCTGGCGGCGCAGCCCGGGGGTGCGGCGGCGCTCGCCTCCCGGGAGCCCGGCCTCCTGGGGGGTGAGGCGCTCGCGCCTGCTGCGGAGGAATGCTGCGAGCTCGTCCCGTTTCATTCCTCCATCTTCCGCCTTTTCCGCCGGACGAGGGTGGTACTGCCGGTCCCAGTCTCGGCAGGTCTCTCCCGCCCTGGTCCGCGTGACAGCAGCGTGGGCCCCATGACTACAGCACTCATCACAGGCGCCAACAAGGGCATCGGATTCGAGATCGCGCGGCTGCTGGCCGAGCAGGGCATCACCGCCATCGTCGGCGCGCGTGACGCGGAACGCGGCAAGGCGGCCGCCGATCGCCTCGGCCAGCCGCACGTCAGGATCGACGTCACCGACCCGGCCAGCGTCCAGGCGGCGGCCAAGTGGATCGAGGAGGAGCACGGCACGCTCGACATCCTCGTCAACAACGCCGGGATCCTCGTCTGGCAGGACGACTTCCGGCCCAGCGCCACCCCGGCGGAGACGCTGCGGCAGACCTACGAGACCAACGTGTTCGGCGTGATCACCGTCACCAACGCCATGCTGCCGCTGCTGCTCAAGGCGCAGGCGCCGCGCATCGTCAACGTCTCCAGCGGCCTGGGTTCCCTGACCCTCGCCCAGGATCCCGAGGCACCGACCTACCTGAGCAACTTCATCGCCTACAACTCCTCCAAGGCCGCGCTCAACATGGTCACCGTGTCGTACGCCAAGGAGCTGGCCGAGACGGCCGTCAAGGTCAACGCCGCCGACCCCGGCTACTGCGCCACCGACCTGAACCACCACTCGGGACCGCGCAGCGCCGAGCAGGGGGCCGCGACAGCCGTACGGCTGGCGACCCTCGACGCGGACGGGCCAACAGGTTCATACCAGTCGGACGAGGGAGCTTTGCCCTGGTGAGGTGTTGAAGCCTCCTGTGCGGTCAGAGAGGAGGCATGGGCGAGCAACTGGATAAAGAGCGATTTTCCGAGCAGGACTACGCGGCCTTCGCGGAACGGGTGGAACACCAGCTGACGGTGTTGCGCGAGGTGCTGGATCGGCCGGGCTTCGGCAAGGGTCCGACCACGATCGGCGCCGAGCTGGAGTTCTTCCTGATCGATCAGCAGGGCGACCCGCTGCCGCGCAACGCCGAGCTGCTCGAAGCGGCCGCGGACGATCGGCTGACGCTGGAGCTGGGCCGGTTCAACGTGGAGGCGAACCTGACCCCCGTGCCGCTGGAGGGCAGGCCCTTCCGCGCGCTCGGCGACGAGCTGCAGGAGATGATCACCCTGGTGGACGGCACCGCGGCCGGGCTCGGCGGCGGCGCCGTACCCATCGGCATCCTGCCGACCCTGGGCACCGGCGACTTCACCCCGCACGCGATCACCGGCGAGAGCCGCTACCGGGCGCTGGCACGCGGCATGCGCAGGGTGCGGCTGGAGCCGTTCATCGTGCGCGTCGACGACCTGGAACTGGTCGTCGAGGACATCATCCTGGAGGCCGCCAACACCTCCTGGCAGCTGCACCTGCGGGTCGACCCCGAGAACTTCGCGGCCACCTTCAACGCCGCGCAGCTGGCCATCGGCCCGGTGCTGGCGTGCGCGGGCAACTCGCCGCTGTTCCTGGGCAGGCAGCTGTGGGAGGAGACCCGCATCGCGCTCATGGAGGAGGCGGCCGACGACCGCGACGTTTCGCGCGCCTACCGCCGCGACGGCCGGGTCACCTTCGGCTCCGACTGGGTGCACTCGCCGATGGAGCTGTTCGAGCGCTCGGTGCGCGACTACGAGCCGGTGCTGCCGCAGGTGACGCCGGACGCCGCCCCCGAGGACCTGGCCGAGCTGCGGATGCACATGGGCACGATCTGGCAGTGGAACCGGCCGGTGTACGACCCGGCCGACGGCGGGCACCTGCGGGTCGAGATGCGAGCCCTGCCCGCCGGGCCGACCTGCGCCGACATGGCGGCCAACGCCGCCTTCCTGCTCGGGCTGACACTGGCCTGGTCCAAGCGCGACCTGACCGCCTACAAGTTCGCCGAGGCCTACCAGAACTTCTACCGGGCCGCGATGCACGGCCTGTCGGCCAAGCTGTCGTGGCCCGACATGCCCGGCGAGACGCTGGCCTCCGACCTGATCCTGCGACTGCTGCCGGAGGCCAGGGCGGCGCTGCTCGAAGCCGGGGTGGTCCCGTCGGACGTGGACGGCGCGCTGGGCGTCATCGAGCAGAGAGTACGGCTGGGCAGGACCGGGGCGTCGTGGCAGCGCGACTTCGAGGGCGACGCCGGACAACTGGTCCGGAAGTATCGAGAGCTGGTGCTGTCGGGAGTCCCGGTTCACATGTGGCGCTAGGCGCAACTTATCGTGCCCCTCGCCCGTCCAACCAACGACACCATGGGAGGACCGATGACGGCGACGGGGATCACGGCGACCGACAAGGCGCCGTTCACCTTAGGGCGGGCGACGGGGACGCTCGCCGAAGGTGCGGCCAAGCTGGCCGGGGAGATCGGGGCGACGGCGGTCGAGGCGGTGCTGGCCCGGGGCAACCGCGCGGCGATGCGCAAGGGGGCGCCGGGCTTCATCGGCACCATGACGCCCAAGCCCCTCGACTGGTACGCCTTCGACCCCAAGGACGAGGACACCGCCGACTGGTACCCCCAGGGCCTGACCGGCAGCGACGACTCGGGCAGCGTGGGCGTGCCCTGCTTCGCGGTGACCTGGTACTTCAAGCCCCCGGTGACGGTGGGCGAGCGGGGGGTGCGCGTCACCTTCCTCAACCCGCGCACCCTGCGCTACCAGCACTGCCTGCTCGTCGAGGCGCTGCCCGACGGGTCGTACGGGCCGATCGACATCCACGCGGGCGGCTGCGGATGGGTCGGCGACCTGCTCTACGTCGCCGACACCACGCGCGGGCTGCGGGTCTTCGACCTGAACAACCTGCTCGACCTGCGCACGGCGCAGAACGACCTGGGCGACGCCACCCGCGTCGGACGCCACCTGGGCAAATTCCACGCCTTCGGCTACCGGTACGTGATCCCGCAGACCGACTCCTGGAAGCTGGTGACGAAGCGGGCGGCGGTCTTCTCCTTCGTCGGCGTCGACCGCGGGAACGGCACGCTGGCCTCGGGGGAGTACAAGGACGGCGAGACGACCGGCAGGGTCGCCCGCTGGCAGCTCACCTCCTCGGGGCAGCTCGCCTCCGGGGTGCCGCTCGACGCGTACACCATGGGCGTCGAGATGGTGCAGGGCGCGGTGTCGCACAACGACACGTGGTACCTCAGCCAGGCGATGCGCAACCAGAAGAACGGCAGGCTGGTGGTCGGCAAGGCGGGCAGCCCGTCGAAGGCCCGCCCCTGGGTGATCGGGCCCGAGGACCTGACCGTCCAGGACGGGCGGTTGTGGAGCGTCACCGAGTTCCGCAACCGGCGGGCGATCTTCGCGGTCAGCCTGTGAGGTGCCTGAGCAGGACCTCGCGGTAGGCGCGGTCGAACGCGTCGTAGCGGGCACGCAGCTCGCCGCCTGGCCAGGTGGGGGCCAGGAGCTCCGGCGGCAGCAGCGGGTCGGCCAGGAGGTGCCGCAGCACCCTGGCCGACAGCACGAAACCCCCGGCCAGCGCGCCGGGCCGTACGGAGGCGTGTCGTCCGGCGGGGCGCTCGTCGCCTGCCGTAACCTCGGCCAGCAGCCCGGCCGCCCGCTCGAGCTCCTGCTCCAGCTCGCGTGCCCGGTCGGCCCACCCGTCGAGGTCCCACAACATCGGGGTCGGGTCATCGTCCGGCCTGCCCGTCAGCAGGGTGCACTGCGTCCTGACCACCGCCGGGATCTCGCGCCGCAGGTTCGCCGGCCGCATCCACGCGCCCTCGCGCAGCTCGCCCATGCGCAGCCGGTTCATCGTGTCGCGCAGCGCCGCCCGGTCGGCGGGCGCGCGGCGCTCGGCGGTGACGATCGCGATCTCCCATGAGCCGTCCCACGGCCTGACGTGCGGCTCGCGGCTCTCGTCCTGCCTGGCCTGCCGTTCCAGGAGCCGCTCCGCCAGGGTGTACTGCCCGTCGGCCTGCACCAGGTCTCCCGCCGCGACCATGCGCGACAACGCCACGCGCACGGTGCCCTCGGCGATGCCGAACAGCTCGCCCAGCCTGACCAGCTGGCGCGCGGGCAGCCGCGGCGGATGGCAGCCCAGCAGCGCGCTCAGCACGGCCGACCGGGCGCTCAGTGAGGTATTACGCTCTTCCATCGCGTGTCGAGTATATGTAACACTCGCTTCATGGGACGGTATCTCGTCGAACCTTTCGACCACAGCGATCGCTACGCCACCGAGCACTACCAGGGGGCCACCGGGCGCAACTGGTGGCAGGGCGACCCCTCCCTGCAACTGCTCATGCGCCGCTACCTGGGCGACGGCTACGAGTGGGCCGCCGGGCACCTCGACCGGCTCGGGGCGCTCATGGGCGGCCTCATCGCCGAATGCGCCGAGGAGACCGACCGCAACCCGCCGCGCCTCGACAAGTACGACAAGTGGGGGCGCGACATCTCGCAGGTCGTCATGCCGCCCTCCTTCGAGACCGCGCGCTCGGCCCTCATGGCCGACAACTTCACCTCGCCCGCCTTCGCCGCCGAGGCCTCCGCGCACGGCGCCGACCCGCGCGCGATGGGCGCCGCCTGGACCTACCTGCTCGACCAGGCCGACATCGGCATGGGCTGCGCCCTGGGCACCGGCGGCGACATGGTCGTCTCGCTCGCCGAGAAGCACGCGCCCGCCGACGTCCGCGACCGCGTCAGGGAGATCTTCGCCAACGGCTACTACTCCGGCGAAGCCGCCCAGATGTTCACCGAGCGCACCGGCGGCTCCGACCTGGCCGCCCTGGAGGCCGCCGCCGAACCCTCCGGCGACTCCTGGTCGCTGACGGGCTTCAAGTGGTTCGCCTCCAACGCCAACGGCTCCGCCTTCGTCGTGCTCGCCCGGCTGCCCTCCGGCGACATCAAGCCCTTCCTCGTGCTCTGGGACCGCCGCGACGGCACCCGCAACGCCGTACGCATCCGCCGCCTGAAGGACAAGCTCGGCACCCGCTCGGTCGCCTCCGCCGAGGTCGAGTTCACCGGCGCCGAGGCGTTCCTGCTGGCCGGGGAGGGCTCGGGCTCGGGTCTGGGCACGATGATGCAGCTCACCAACGCCTCCCGCCTCGGGGTGGCCATGATGGGCGCCGGAGCCGCCCGCCGCGCCCTCGTGGAGTCGCTGTGCTACGCCTCCGCCCGCGAGGCCTTCGGCAGGCGGCTGATCGACCAGCCGCTCATGCGGCGCAAGCTCGCCGAGCTGATCGTCGAGGTCGAGGCCGCCCAGGCGCTCGTCTTCGACGGCCTGTGCGGCCCCCGCCTGCGCCTGGGCCCCGCCATCATCAAGCTGCGCGCCGCCCGCCTCGGCGTCACCGCCGCCAGCGACGCCATCGAGGTGCACGGCGGCAACGGCTACATCGAGCAGTGGCCGGTGGCGCGCATCCTGCGCGACGCCCAGGTCAACCCCATCTGGGAGGGCGGCGACAACATCCTCTGCCTCGACGTGCGGCGGGCCATGCTGCGCGAGAACGCCCACGAGCCGTTCCTGGAGCGCCTGGAGCGGGCGGCGCCCGACGGCCTCGTCCGCGAGCGCGTCGAGGACCTGCGCAAGGCGATCACCGTCTGGTCGGGCCTCGACCCCGTGACCGCCGAGGCGAAGCTCTTCCCGCTGGCGCAGTTCATGGCCGACGTGTACGCGGCGGCGCTGCTGCTGGAGCAGGCGCGGTGGGAGGAGCGGGCCGGGTACGGCACGCGCAAGGCGCTGGTGGCGCGGCTGTACGCGGAGGAGCACCTGGCCGAGCGCGGTCCGCTGCGGGGGATCGACCGGGCCGAGGAGGCGCTCGACCACTTCGACGAACTCGTGGGGGGCGCGTTCGCGGGGTGACTAGGGGTTGTCTGGTGCGGGTTACAGCTTCCTACGATGGCATGAGCTGATATCTCCGCTAGCGGTGTCAGGTGCGATTTCTCTGAATGCGGCCCCACCAGACCATCCCCAGGAGACCCCATGTCCGCAGACCTGCACGTCGACGCCGGCCCGTTAGCGGCGCTCGACGACGACCCCGCCTTCCGCCTCCACCGCGGCGGCAAGCTCGAGACCCGCGCGTCCGTCCCCGTCCGCGACACCGCCGACCTGTCCCTGGCCTACACCCCCGGTGTGGCCAGGGTCTGCACCGCGATCGCCGAGCGCCCCGAGCTCGTCCACGACTACACGTGGGTGCCCAACGTGGTGGCCGTGGTCACCGACGGCACCGCCGTCCTGGGCCTGGGCGACATCGGGCCGTCGGCCGCGATGCCCGTCATGGAGGGCAAGTCGCTGCTGTTCAAGGAGTTCGGCGGCGTCGACTCCGTCCCGATCTGCCTGGACTGCACCGGCGTCGAGGAGATCGTCGAGACGGTCGTACGGCTGGCGCCCTCCTTCGGTGGCATCAACCTGGAGGACATCAGCGCCCCCCGCTGCTTCGAGATCGAGGAGCGGCTGCGCGGCCTGCTCGACATCCCCGTCTTCCACGACGACCAGCACGGCACCGCCATCGTCGTGCTCGCGGCCCTGCGCAACGCGGCCAGGCTCAGGGGCAGGCCGCTGGGCGAACTGCGCGTGGTGGTCGCCGGGGCGGGAGCCTCGGGCATCGCCGTCAGCCGCATGCTGATCAACGCGGGCGCCGCCGACGTGACCGTGTGCGACAGCAAGGGGATCGTGCACACCGGCCGCACCGACCTCAACCCCTACAAGGCGCAGCTGGCCGAGGTCACCAACCGCCGCGGCCACACCGGGCCCATCGAGAACGCCCTGGCCGGCGCCGACGTGTTCATCGGCCTGTCCGGCGCGACCGTCTCGGAGGAGGCGATCGCCTCGATGGCGCGGGAGGCCATCGTGTTCGCGCTGTCCAACCCGACGCCGGAGATCCACCCCGACGTCGCGCGGCGCCACGCTCTCGTCGTCGCCACCGGGCGCAGCGACTTCCCCAACCAGATCAACAACGTGCTGGCCTTTCCCGGCCTGTTCCGCGGCGCGCTGGCGGCGCGGGCGTCGGCCATCACCGAGGGCATGAAGCTCGCCGCCGCCGACGCGCTGGCCGCCGTCGTCGGGCAGGACCTGTCGGCGGACTACATCATCCCCGGGCCGTTCGACCCGCGTGTCGTCCCCGCCGTCTCCGCCGCCGTCGCCGACCGGGCCCGGATCGACGGCGTGGCCCGATTCCCCTGCACGGAGGCGCCGCCGGCATGACCGGCCGCACGGCCGCACCAGGGGTACGGCACGCGTGCCGTACCCCTGGCCGGATCCGCTAGAAGGTCGGGTAGACGTCCACGGTCGAGCCGCCCGTGGTGGTGTAGTTGCCGCCCTGCGACCACGTGGTGTCGTTCAGCAGCGGCTTGTACTGCAGCGAGGTGCCGGAGGCGATGCCGACGACGGTGCACAGCCACAGGTCGGCGGCCTTGTTGGCGCAGTCCTGGCCGGTGCTCCACGACAGCGGCGCCACCGAGCCGCGAATGGTGATCTTGTTACCGTAGCCCGCGTCCTTGTGCACGCGGACGGTGGTCAGCGTCGGGAAGGTCGGGTAGACGTCGATGGTCTGCCCGCCGACGCCGCTGTAGTCGGCCCCGTTCGAGGCGTAGGCGTCGTCGATGTACGGCTTGAACGTGAAGCTCTGCCCGGCGGGGACGCGCTCGAACTCGTACTCCCACACCCCGGCCGAGACCTGGCGGGCGGGACGGCCGCGGTCGGTGCGGAACGGCGAGGCGGCGCCGCGGATGGCGATGGTGCGGTCGGCGCCGGGGTTGTGGTGGACGCGGATCTTGGTGATCGTGCGCGCGGGCGGGGTGTAGGCCGAGACCGGCGAGCCTGGGGCGTAGACCTTGGCCTCGTGCTCGCCGAGGCTGACGGTGATCTGCCTGCCGGTGACGCCTCCGGCCTGCACGGTGACGGTGTCGCCGGTGTTCATCAGGTTCGTCAGCACCGTGCCGACCGCGATCGGGCTCTCGGCGCGCAGCGGGATGGTCCTGCTCTGGGTGCTCCAGCTGTTGGTGGCGGCGGTGATGGTCTCCTGGGTGCCGGCGATGCGGGAGAAGGCGTAGACGCCGGCGTCCTTCCACATCTCGCGCTGGGTGCCGGTGCGCAGTGAGGCGTAGTTCTTCTTCAGCGTGGTCAGGCGCTGGATGTGCTTGTAGACGGTGTGGTTCTCGTCCCAGGACGTCATGTCCTTGCGGTTGTCCTTGTTGGCGATCGGGTCCTCCCACGGGTTGAAGTTGCCGTCGTCGGCCTGCTCGGTGCCGTAGTAGATGACCGGGACGCCGCGGGCGGTCAGCATGAAGGTGAGCGCGCTGCGCAGCCGCTGGTAGCTGTCGCCCGCGCGGGCCAGGAAGCGGGCGCGGTCGTGGTTGTCGAGGAAGGTCGTCAGCCGGTTGGCGTTGGTGTACTTGTAGTCTTGGGCGAACAGGGTGCCCAGGGCGTTCATGTCGGCGTCGGCGGCGAAGGCCTCGCGCATCGGGAAGAAGAGCGGGAAGTCGAGCATGCCCCACTCGTAGTCCTGCTAGTCGGAGACGAAGTCGACGTCGCCGACGAAGGCCTCACCGAAGGTCGGCACGCCCATGGCCTGCTCGAAGGTGGCCAGCCACGGCTTGGCGATGTGCTTGGCGGCGTCGACGCGGATGCCGTCGAAGCCCATGTCGACCCAGTCCTTGTAGGTGTCGATCAGGTACTGCGAGACGGTCGGGTTCGACTGGTCGAGGTCGTCGAGTCCGCCCAGGTCGCAGACCTCCAGCTGGGCCTGCGTCATGCTGCCGTCGAAGAGGCAGTCGCCGGTGTGGTGGAAGTAGCCGGAGTTGTCGAGCGGCGCGGCGGGCTTGTAGGTGGCCGGGTTGTAGGTCGTGGAGGTGCCGGCCAGGTAGTCGGTGGTGTGGTTGGGCACCACGTCCAGGATCATCTTCATGCCCTTGTCGTGGGCGGTGTCGATGAGGGTCTGGAGTTCGGCGGTGGAGCCGAAGTGCGTGTTCGGGGTGGCGAAGTTCTTGGTGAAGTAGCCGTGGTAGCTGCCCTCGCCCTGGTCGCGGCTGAGCGGCTCCTGCTCGGAGACCGGCGAGATCCAGATCGCGGTGGCGCCGAGGTTCTTGATGTAGTCGAGCTTGGCGGTCAGCCCCGCCCAGTCGCCCCCGTGGTACATGCCGAGGTCGGCGGGGTCGTATTCACCGTTGCCCGAGTCGTCGTTGGTGGTGTCGCCGTTGTGGAAGCGGTCGACGACGACGTGGTAGATGACGTCGCCCTCGGCCAGCGGCCCGGGGGAGACCGTGGCGTGCGCCTGCGGCACGGCGACGAGGAGCGGGATGGCGAGGAGCAGGGCGGTTAACAGCCGTTTCATGGCATGACTCCATGGCGGGATGGACCCGCGGCGGTCCGCGGGCCTGGCAAGGGGTGATGAGGGTGATGGTTATCGGATCGGGCCGGTGGATTCCCGGACGATCAGGGCGGTGTGCAGGACCTGGTGGGGGTGCTGGGCCTCGCCGCGGATGGCGGAGACCAGGAAGTCGCCGGCCACCCGGCCCTTGGCGATGATGGGCTGGCGGACGGTGGTCAGGCGGGGCCGTACCCAGGCGGCTTCCGGCTGGTCGTCGAAGCCGGTGATGGAGACCTCGCCGGGGATGGAGACGCCGAGGTCGTGCATGGCGTCGATGGCTCCCACCGCCAGGATGTCGGAGAGCGTGATGATGGCGGTGGGCGGGTCGTCGAGCAGCATGAGCTGCTTGGCGGCGTGGTAGCCGTCGGAGCGGGTGCAGGGCACCTCGCGCAGCAGCAGGTCGTCGAAGGACAGGCCGGCGGTCTGCATCGCCTCGCGGATGCCGGCCATGCGGCGGGCCAGCGGCCCGCGGTATCCGTATTCCTCCTTGTCGGGTCCGGGGTCGAAGGACAGCAGCGCCATGCGGCGATGCCCGAGCGCGAGCAGGTGCTCGGTCACCTCGCGGGCGCCGGACTGGTCGTCGACCTCGACGGTGGGCGCGCCCTCCGACGGGTCGCTGTCGACCAGGACGAAGGGGATGCCGCGCCGTTCGAGCTCGGCCACCTCGCCGCGGTCGACCTCGAGTCCGCACACGACGAAGCCGTCGACGGCGGCGTAGGGGATGGCCTTCAGCATCGAGTTGCGCAGCGGCGGCGTCATGAGCAGGGTCAGGCCCTCGCGGTGGCAGACCTGGCCGAGCCCGACGAAGAACTGCGCGTAGTAGGGGTTCTCCATGATCGAGGGGAGGTCCTGGGGCAGGAGCACGCCGAGTGAGCGGGTGCGGCCCTGCTGGAGCATGCGGGCCACGGGGTTGGGGGTGTAGCCGAGCTCGCTCGCCACCGCCAGGATCCGCTGCCGGGTGGCGTCGGAGATCTTGGCGGGGTCGTTGAAGGCGAAGGAGACCGCCGAGCGTGAGACGCCGGCGGCGGCGGCCACGTCCTTGGATGTCACGCGCGAATCAGTCGGGCCGGACAAATCGGACCTCCCAGGGATGGACGGCTACCGCCCCCAGCTTGACCTGTTCCCCGGTGATCAGGTCACGTCCGGTGCCGGTGCCCACGGCGAGCCGCTCGGCGGCGTTGCCGCGATTGGCCAGCACGAGCACGGTCTCCTCAGGATGGCTGCGGGCGCGGACTATGACATTCTCGCTGGCGGTCACAGTGCTCTCGTCGCCCCGGCGCAGCGCCACGTGCTCGCGGCGCAGGCGGGTGAGCCGCTTCAGCCAGGTCAGCGTGTCGTGGTCCCACCGGTCCTGGTCCCACACCATGGCGCGGCGGCAGTCGGGGTCGTTGAAGCCCCGCATGCCGATCTCGTCGCCGTAGTAGATCATCGGCGCCCCCTGCGCCGCCATGAGCAGGCCGAGCGCGAACCGCGCGGCGTGCGGCTCGCCGCCGCACCGGGTCAGCAGGCGCTCGGTGTCGTGGCTGCCCAGCAGGTTGAGCATGAGTCCCCCGGCGGCGCCGATCTCGCCGGAGATCGTCTCCAGCTCGCGGGCCAGCCACTCGCCGCCGAGCCGGTGGTCGGTGACGAAGCCCAGGATCGCGTCGCGCAGCCGGTAGTTCATCGCGCCGTCGCTGGTGTCGCCGCGGGTCCAGTCCGTGGCGGCCTCCCACACCTCTGCCACCACGTACAGGTCGGGGTCGATGGCCTTGACGTGCTGCTGGAACCGCCGCCAGAAGGGCAGGTTGTCCATCATGTACGGCACGTCGAGCCGCCAGCCGTCGATGCCCAGGCCCGTCCACTTGTCGACCGCGGCGAACAGGTGGTCGCGCACCTCGGGGTTGGTGACGTTGAGCTTGGGCAGGTACTGGCACCCGCTGCACGTCAGGTAGACCGGCTCGGGCTCGAACTGCTGGAAGTGGAACCAGTTCACGTACGGCGAGGCCGGCCCGTGGGCGAGCACGTCCTGGAAGGCCGGGTGCCCGTCGCCGCAGTGGTGGAAGACCGCGTCGAGCACCACCTTGATCCCGTGCGCGTGCGCGTGCTCCACCAGCAGCGCGAACGTGCGCTCGTCGCCCAGCATCGGGTCGATCGACAGGTAGTCGATGGTGTCGTAGCGGTGGTTGGTGCGGGCGGCGAAGATCGGCGTGAGGTAGAGCGCCGTGATCCCCAGCTCGCGCAGGTGGCCGAGGTGGGCGCCGATGCCGTCGAGGTCGCCGCCGAGGAAGTTGTCGCGGGTGGGCGCCTCGGCGTCGACGGGCCCGTCGCCGCGGGCGAAACGGTCGGGGAAGATCTGGTAGAAGACGGCGTCGCGCACCCAGTCGGGTCCGGTCACGGCATTCACTCCTTCGATCCGGTGCCCGCGAGTCCGCGGACCAGGGCCTTCTGCAGGAACAGGAAGATCACGACGGCGGGGACGGCGGCGGTCACGGTGCCGGCCATCAGCAGATGCGGGTAGGGGCCGTACTTACTGGTGAAGACCGACAGGCCCAGCTGGACGGTGCGGGTGGCGTCGTCGGCGGTCACCAGCAGGGGCCACAGAAAGTCGTTCCAGCCGAACAGGAAGCTGAAGACCGCCACCGTGGCCAGCGCGGGCCTGCACAGCGGGACCACGATCCGCCACAGGATGCGCAGTCTGCCTGCGCCGTCGACCAGGGCCGCCTCGTCGAGCTCGCGCGGCAGCGTCTGCATGTAGGTGCGCAGCACCACGATGCCGAACACGTCGGCGAGCCTGGGCACGATCAGCGCCGCCCACGTGTCGTACCAGCCGAACCGCACCACCAGGTCGAAGGCGGGCAGCATGGTCAGGAAGGTCGGCACCAGCATGGTCGCCACCAGCAGCGCGAAGATCGTGTTGCGCAGCGGGAAGCGCAGCCGGGCGAAGGCGTAGGCGGCCAGGGTGTCGAGGATCAGGTGACCGGCGACGATCCCCAGCGTCATCACCGCGGTGTTGAGGTAGTAGCGGGCGAACGGCGCCGCCGCCATCGCCTCGCCGTAGTTGCCCCACTCGAACTCCAGCGGCCACAGCCTGTAGACGTTGGGGAACTGCTTGAGCGAGGTCACGACCATCCACGCGAACGGGGCGATCGTCACGACGGCGGCGGCCAGAAGGATCAGGTGGCGTCTCACGACCATCGGGAGCCTCCTCCCTGCAGCCGCCAGTTCATCCATGCCAGCGCCACCACCAGCGCGAACCCGGCGTAGGCGACGGTCGCCGCGTAGCCGAACTCGCCCGAGGCGAAGGCCGTGCGGTACACCAGGAAGCCCAGCACCTCCGTACCGCCGAGCGGCCCGCCCTGCGTCAGCGCGTAGACCAGGTCGAAGCCCTGGAAGGTCGCGATGAGCCCTTCGAGGACGACGAAGAAGGTCATCGGCGCCAGCAGCGGAACGGTGACGAGCCGCAACTGCTGCCATCGGCCCGCGCCGTCGAGCGAGGCCGCCTCGTACAGCTGCGCGGGGATCGCCTGCAGCGCGGTCAGGTAGAGCACCACGTTGAGCCCGAGCTGCTTCCACGCGGTCAGCAGCGTGAGCGACAACAGCGCCAGGCCGGGCTCGCCCAGCCAGTTGAGCCCGAAGGCGAACGGTCCGTCCGCCTCGAACAGGTACTTCCAGACCGTGGCCACCGCGATCGAGGAGGTGACCACCGGCAGGAAGAAGATCCCCCGGTAGAGCGACAACCCCTTGATCGGGGCGTTGAGCAGCACCGCCAGGCCCAGTCCCGAGGCCACCCCCAGGACCGTGACGCCCAGGCCGTACAGGATGGTGACCAGCAGGGAGTTGCCGAACTCCGGGTCGGAGGCCATCTCGACGTAGTTGGCCAGGCCCGCGAAGGGCAGCTCAGGCGTGGCTCCGTTCCACGAGGTGAGGCTGATCCGGCCGGTGGCGACGATCGGGTAGACCACGAAGGTGCCGATCACCGCCAGCGCCGGGCTCAGGCACAACAGCGCGACGCGGATGTCGCCGCCCCGCCGCCGCCGGGCCGGGACGGCGCGCCTGCGGGCAGGCGCGCCGGCCAGGGGCCGGGTGGTCACTGACCGGCCGCCAGGATCTCGTTGACCTCGCGCTCGGCGTCGGCCAGGGCGGCCTCCACGCTCTTCCTGCCGTGCAGCGCCTGTTCCACCTGCTTGGCGAAGGCCAGCGACACCTTGGGGTAGACCGGGCTGGCCGGACGGGCCCGCGCGGTGGGCAGGGCGTCGACAAAGGGCTTGGTCAGCGGGTCGAGCGACGACAGGTAGTCGCCGCTTTCGGCGATCGACCTGCGGGTGGGCAGGAACCCGGTCGTCTTGCTCCACTCCAGGTTCTGGTCGGCGAACCAGCCCAGGAAGGCGGAGGCCGCCTTGACGTCCTTGGAGGTGTCGAAGACGACCGCCTGCTCGCCGCCCATGTTGGTGGCGGGCTTGCCGTCGGCCGGGTGCGGGATCGCGGCGGTGGCGAAGGGGAAGGGCGGCTTGTCCTTCCAGATGCCCACCATCCAGGAGCCCTCCTGGGCGGAGGCGGCGGCGCCCTTCTCGAAGGCGCCCCAGGGGCCGAGCGGGCTGGAGCCGTCCTTGACGAGGTCGCTCCAGAAGGTCAGCGCCTTGCGCCCGGCGTGGGAGTTGAAGGCCGCCTTGGTGTTGTCGGCGGTCAGGAACTCGCCTCCGGCCTGCCAGAGGGTGACCTGGAAGTTCCAGGTGACGCCCTCGCCGTTGTCGCCTGGCTGGGTGAACAGCTCGAAGCCGGGCTTGCCGGTCTTGTCGAGGATGGTCTTGGCGGCCTGCCGCAGCTCCTCCCACGTCCTGGGCGGGCGGGCGGGGTCGAGTCCGGCCTGCTTGACCAGGTCGGTGTTGTACATCATGGCCAGGGTGTTGGCCGAGACCGGGATGGACAGCTGCCTGCCCTGCGCGGAGCCGAACGTCAGCATCTCCGGGTAGATGTCGGACCAGACGGCGGCGGGGATGTGCGGCTTGAGGTCGGCCAGGCGGCCGGTCTGGGCCAGGCGCGGCACCCAGACCAGGTCGCCGATCGCGACGTCGGGCAGGGTGCGGCTGGTGGCCGCGGTCTGGAGCTTGGTGAGCAGCTCGGCGCCGGGGACGTTGACGAGCTTGAGCTTGACGCCCTGGTGCTGCTGCTCGTAGCGCTGCGCCAGGGTCTGGAAGGTCTGCGCGTTGGCGCCGTCCCAGTAGTGCCACACGGTCAGTTCCGTGGGGCCGGCGGGGGTGGCGGCGGGCTGGGACGAGCCGCAGGCGGTGGCCGCCAGCAGTGCGGACGCCAGCAGCGCGGTAACACGTAACGGCCTCATCGTGAGCTCCGTGGGGGACTGGGAAACGTGTTTCTAACACGTGTTAATAGTGCGATTACCTGGCATGCGTCAAGAGGCGAAAAACGGGATGCGCATCAACCTGGTGATTCGTCACTCTTGACCACATGCAGGCAACCGTCACCGTGACCCCGGCGCAGCTGCCCGGCGTGCTCCTCCACGTCGCGGTGGTGCGTCCGGTGTTCCTGTGGGGCGCGCCCGGCATCGGCAAGAGCTCGCTGGTGCGCGACTTCGCCGCCTCGCTCGGCCTGGAGTGCGTCACCCTGCTCGGCACGCAGCTGGCGCCCGAGGACCTCATCGGCGTGCCCGAGCTGATCGACGGGCGCAGCAGGTTCGCCCCGCCCGAGTCGATCGCCCGCGCCGAGCCGTACTGCCTGTTCCTCGACGAGCTCAACGCCTCGGCCCCCGAGGTGCAGAAGGCCTTCTACTCCCTGATCCTCGACCGCCGCATCGGCACCTACGAGCTGCCCGAGGGCTCGGTCGTGATCGGCGCGGGCAACCGCGCGACCGACAACGCGCTGGCCAGGCCGATGGCCTCGGCGCTGGTCAACCGCCTGGTCCACGTGCACCTGCGCGCCTCGGCGAGCGACTGGCTGACCTGGGCCGTCGACAACGGCATCCACCCGTGGATCGTGGAGTACCTGGTGCAGCGCCCCGACCACCTGTGGAGCGCGCCGCCCAAGACCGAGGAGCCCTTCTCCTCGCCCCGCGCCTGGCACATGCTCTCCGACGTCATGCACTCCTACGGCGAGGGCATCGACGACGAGACCCTGGCCATGCTGGCCTTCGGCACGCTCACCACCGGCCACGCCTCGGCCTTCCGCGCCTACGTCAAGACCGTGCGGCACGCCTACGACCTCGACGCCGTCCTCAAGGGCGAGGCGCCATGGCCGCGCCGTCCCGAGGACCGCGACCTGCTCTACTTCCTGGCCGAGACGCTGCGCGCCCGCCTGATGAAGGAACTGCCCGCCGACAAGCGCGGCGGCTCGCAGCGCGGCCGCGACCTGGCCTTCCGCGCCAAGACGCTGCTGGTGGAGCTGGCGGAGATCTCGCTGGAGTGCGCGCAGCTGGTCATCAGGAACGACGACAACGGCGCCCCTGCGCTGCCCACCTGGTTCCTGGTCGAGGTCGGCCGCGACCTGCCCCGCCTGATCGCGGCCAGGTCATAGTGAGCAGGGCCAAGGCCAAGGTCGACCCCTGGCAGGCCGAGCTGCGCAAGGGCTGGGGCATGGTCACCACCCACCCCCTGCTGTCGGCCATCCGCGCCTGCCTGCGGCCGGCCGCCGACGGCGAGCTCGACAAGGACACCTGGGCCGTCGTCGAGGCCGACGGCGACGTCAAGTACCACCCCAAGCGCCGGGCACAGGCCGAGGAGTGGGCGTGGGTCTTCGCCCACCTCCTGCTCCACCTCGGGTTCGGGCACGCCGACCCGCGCACCTGCCTGCCCGGCGACCTGGGCCCCGACCCCGCCTACCGGGCCGCCTGCTGCCTGGCCGTCGACCGGTTCCTGCGCACGCTGAAGCTGGGCCGCTGCCCCGCGCCGCTGCCGGTCGAGCTGCCGCCGGAGGACGAGACCACGCTGTCGGAGCGCTGGCGCCGCCTCGGCCTGCCCGCCGAGTTCACCCCGATCGGGCGGCCGGACTTCGAGATCGGCACCGAGGAGGCCGCGAAGTACCTCAAGTACCAGGCCTCCTTCGCCCGCGGGGTGGCCAGAGCCGCGACGGCCGCGCTCGACAAGGCGGGCACGCCGCGCGTGTCCGCAGAAGGCCACGTGGACGGTCCGTGGGATCTGGCGCTGCGCTGGTTCGTCTCCTCCTACCCGCTGCTCGGCGCGCTGGCCGCGGGCATGACCCTGGTGGCCGACGTCGAGCTGGCGCGCGGCTGGGACATCTCCGTCGCCGCGGTCAACGCCGAGGCCGCCGAGATCTACGTCAACCCGCTGACGCACCTGTCGATGGAGGAGTGGCGGTTCGTCCTGGCGCACGAGATGCTGCACGCCGCGCTGCGGCACGGCGAGCGGGTGGGCGGGCGCGACCCGTACTACTGGAACATCGCCTGCGACTACGTGATCAACGGCTGGCTGGTCGAGATGGGCGTGGGGGAGATGCCCGAGGGCCTGCTCCACGACAAGGCGCTGGCGGCCCAGTCGGCCGAGGCCGTCTACGACCTGATCACCGTCGACCTGCGGCGGCTGCGCAAGCTCGCCACGCTGCGCGGGCGCGGCCTGGGCGACGTGCTGGGCCACCCGCTGCCGCACACCGGGGCGCCGGGTCGGTACGTCGACCTGGACGAGTTCTACCGCCGCGCCCTGGGCACGGGCCTGTCCTACCACCACTCCACCGGCCGGGGCCTGCTGCCCTCCGGGCTGGAGCAGGAGATCCGCGCCCTGGACCAGCCGCCGCTGCCGTGGGACGCGCGGCTGGCGCGCTGGTTCGACGAGCACGTGCCCTCGCCGGAGCGCCGCCGCTCCTACGCGCGGGCGTCGCGCCGGCAGTCGGCCACGCCGGACATCCCGCGTCCCGGCTGGGTGCGCCCCGAGGAGCTCGTGCGCCAGGCCACGTTCGGCGTGGTGCTCGACACCTCCGGCTCCATGAACGCCAGGCTCCTGGGCAAGGCGCTGGGCGCCATCGCCTCCTACGCGGTCGCCCGCGACGTGCCGCGTGCGCGCGTGGTCTTCTGCGACGCGGCCGCCTACGACGCGGGCTACCTGCCGGTCGAGGAGATCGCCTCGAAGGTGCGGGTGCGCGGCAGGGGAGGCACCGTCCTTCAGCCGGGCATCCACCTGCTGGAGCACGCGGACGACTTCCCGGCGGCGGGCCCCATCCTGGTCATCACCGACGGGGAGTGCGACGTGCTGAGGATCAGGCGCGAGCACGCGTTCCTCGTCCCCGAGGGGGCGAGGCTGCCCTTCCGGCCGATGGGACCGGTCTTCCGCATGAAGTAGTGGTATACCACTATGCATGCGGATTCTCCTGAAGGCCTCCTTCGTCGTCGGCCACGACGGCGACGATCACGTCATCCACCGCGACGGCTGCGTCGTCCTGGAGGGCGACGAGATCGTCCACGCCGGCGGGCCGTACGACGGCGAGGCCGACGAGGTGATCGACGCCGGGCACGCCCTGATCGGCCCCGGCTTCATCGACCTGGACGCGCTGGCCGACATCGACCACGCCATCCTCGACACCTGGCACGCCGACTCCAGCGGCCTGGCCTGGTCCGACGACTACGCCCTGCACCGCAGGCAGGCCGTCTTCCCGCTGGAGGAGACGCTGTTCATGCGCGAATACGCGCTGACCCAGCTGATCCGCAACGGCATCACCACCGCGATGCCGATCGCCGCCGAGACCCACAGCGCCTGGGCGGAGTCGTACGAGGAGTTCGCCGGGGTCGCCGAGATCGCCGGACGGCTGGGCCTGCGCATGTACCTGGGCCCCAGCTACCGCTCCGGCGTGCCGATGACCGGCGGGCGCGTGCACTGGGAGCCGGAGAACGGCGAACGCGGCCTGGCCGACGCCGTGCGCTTCGTCAAGGACTTCGACGGCGCGTACGGCGGGCGGCTGCGCGGCGCGCTGCTGCCGTGCCGGATCGAGACGCTCACCCCCGAACTCCTGCGCGCCACCGCGCGGGCCGCCGAGGAACTCGACTGCCTGGTGCGCCTGCACTGTATGCAGAGCCCCAGGGAGGCCGGGCTGCTCGGCAGGCAGCCGATCGAGGTGCTGGAGGACAGCGGCCTGCTGAACCACCGGCTGATCGTGCCGCACGCCCGCTACATCGAACCGCACGACGTGCCCAGGCTCGCCGCGATCGCCGGGATCGCGCACTGCCCGCTGACCTCGGTCAGGTACGGCGACGCGCTGCACGACTTCGACTCCTACCGGGCGGCGGGCGTCACCGTGGCGCTGGGCACCGACTCCTTCCCGCCCGACATGATCCGCAACATGGACTACGGCAACAACCTGGCCAAGCTGGTCACCGGACGGCTCGACGCCGGGGCGGCGGCCGACTACTACCGGGCGGCCACCCTCGGCGGCGCCAGGGCGCTGGGCCGCGACGACCTGGGCCGGCTGGCGCCCGGCGCCAAGGCCGACCTGATCATCGTGGACCTGTCTGGCCCCCGCACCGGACCCGTCGACGACCCCATCCGCACCCTGCTGATGAACTGCTCGGGCGCGGACGTGACGACGGTCGTTATCGACGGCCGCGTGGTCATGCGCGACCGGGTCGTCCCCGGCGCCGAGGGCCTGCGCGAGCGGGCCCAGGCCTACTTCGACCGCATGAAGGCCGCCTACTCCGCGCGCGACCACCTGCGCAGGGAACCGGACAC
Organism: Nonomuraea sp. NPDC050663; assembly: GCF_044456985.1. Classification (NCBI taxonomy): domain Bacteria; kingdom Bacillati; phylum Actinomycetota; class Actinomycetes; order Streptosporangiales; family Streptosporangiaceae; genus Nonomuraea; species Nonomuraea sp. NPDC050663. The sequence continues at coordinate 307,842 of NZ_JBITGL010000006.1, read as the reverse complement.
ACTCTTCCCGCCGTCGTTCAGGACGAGTACTGCTTGACCAGCCGCTCGTAGCGTTCCCCCGGCCACGGGCGGCCGGGCTCGCCCATGACCGCGGCGAACAGCAGCTCCTGACTGACCTGGCCCTCGGCCAGCAGGGCGGGCACCAGCGACGCGAGCGAGCCGGGCACCGTGTGGGTGCGCTCGACGCGCACGCCCAGCTCGGGATCGGAGACGATCTCCCAGCGCACGGTCCCGGCGGGCCGGCCGTCGTGCGTCAGGGCGCACACCAGCAGGCGTGGTTCGTCGCTCTCCAGGGCCTCGCCGGGCGCCTGCCGGACGACCTGGGTCCAGATGTGCTCGGCGGAGCGCCACACCATGTCGTGGGCGAAGGCCAGCTCGAAGCCGTCGCCGGTGCGGGTGACCGTGCCCACGGCCAGCCCGAACACCTCGACGTAGTGCTCCATCGGCCCGAGCGGGTCGCGCTCCTCCGGGGCGTCGCGGCCGTCGAGGCGGGCGAGCATGGCGGCCAGGCAGGAGTCCCAGCCCGCCGCCGTACGGCCCGCGCCGAGCCTGCCGACGGCGCCCCCGCCCAGCGTGTGGGTGAAGACCAGCAGGCAGCCCTCGCCGTCGGGGATCAGCTCGAAGCGCAGCACGTCGTGGCCCCAGCGGAACATGTAGACCCTGGGCGGGTCGACCTCCATCACCTCGCCGTGGGTGACGTCGTCCTCGCCGGGGAAGCTGAAGCGCATCGCGGCGCCCGGCCGCTGCTCGGCCTCGACGGAGGCGGGGAACCAGTGGGCCAGCTCGGCCGGATCGGTCACCGCCCGCCACACCTTGGCGGGCGGATGGGCCAGCCGGCGCTCCAGGCGCAGCACCGGATCGCCGTTGACGGTGTTCAGGGTCGCTTCCATGATCAACTCCTGTCCAGGTGGCGTTCGAGCGCGTCGAGGCTCGACGACCACAACCGGCGGTAGGGCTCCAGCCACCGGTCGATCTCGGCCAGCGGCTCGGGACGCAGCCGGTACCAGCGCCGCTGTGCGTCGTGGCGCACCTCGACCAGCCCTGCCTCGCGCAGCGCCTTCAGGTGCTTGGAGACGGTCGGCTGGGCGAGCGAGAGGTGGACGGCCAGCTCGCCGACCAGCCGCTCGCGGCCGCGCAGCAGGTCGAGGATCTCCCTGCGCCGCGGTTCCGCCAGCACCTCGAACGTAGATGCCATATGAGCAATATAGCCGATGTTGCATATAAGTGTCGTGGGCTATAGTCGAGCCGTGGCCGTAGCGATCAGTCGCCGATTTACCGGCCCCCTGGCTCCCGAAGGGCGCCGCAGGGGTCGGATCTCGCCACGTCTCCAGAGCTGAGCGGGCCGGCCCTTCGAGCGGTCAGGCCCAGGGGCTTGGGGGTTTCACGACACCCCGCCAACCCTTTACGGCCAGGAGGCCGCCATGCTCGCTCGCCTTTCCCCCGACCAGCTCGCCCGTGACCTTTCCGTCCGCGACCTCACCGACCCTTCCGCGGGCCCGCACGCCCTGCAGCTCGTCGTCGACCACGCGGTCGGCGCGCTGGCGAGCCGATGGGGCTGCCAGGTGCGATGGTGCCGCGGCGGCCGCGCCGTCACCGTCGAGGACAACTACGACAACCTCGGCTATCGCCGCGACGACGTCACCCGCGACGCCCGCTACACGCGCTACGTCGACGACCGCACCATGCTGCGCAGCCACTCCAGCGCGCTCATCCCGGCGGCCCTGCGCGCCCTGGCCGCCTCCGCCGCCTCCGCCGCCTCCGCCGACTCCGCCGACTCCGCCGACGACGTGCTCCTCGTGTGCCCCGGGCTGGTCTACCGTCGTGACAGCATCGACCGCCTGCACACCGGCACGCCCCACCAGCTCGACCTGTGGCGCGTCACCCGCCGTCCCGCCCCCATGACCACCGCGGACCTGGACGAGATGGTCACGACCCTCGTGTCGGCCCTCCTGCCGGGCGCCGAGCACCGCCACGAGGACCGCGTCCACCCCTACACCCTCGCCGGCCGCCAGATCGACGTGGAGCACGGCGGCGAATGGATCGAGGTGGCCGAATGCGGCCTGGCGCACCCGGAGGTGCTCAGGCGCGCCGGGCTCGACGCCTCGTGGAGCGGCCTCGCGCTGGGCATGGGGCTCGACCGCGTGCTGATGCTGATCAAGGGCATCCCCGACATCCGCATCCTGCGCTCGGCCCTGCCCGCCGTCTCAGGGCAGATGGCGGACCTGGCCCCCTACCGGCCGGTTTCCGCCATGCCCGCCGTCCGCCGCGACCTGTCCGTCGCCGTCGACCGCGACGACCTGGCTGAAGACCTCGGCGACCGGGTGCGCGACGCCCTCGGAGCCGACGCCGACCAGGTCGAGGCCGTGGAGATCCTCAGCCAGACACCCTGCTCCGAGCTGCCGCCGCGGGCCCTGGAGCGGCTCGGCGCCCGGCCCGGCCAGAAGAACGTGCTGCTCAAGGTGGTCCTGCGCCACCTGGACCGCACTCTCACCGACCAGGAGGCCAACCAGCTCCGTGACCGGGTCTACGCCGCCGTCCACCAGGGCGACGCCCACCAGTGGGCGGCAACCCGCTGACGGGTCGCCGACGGGTCACCGACAGGTCACTGGCGGGCCGCGGCGCGGCCCGCCTGGCGCCCGGAGAACAGGCACCCGCCGAGGAAGGTGCCCTCCAGGGCGTTGTACCCGTGCACCCCGCCGCCACCGAACCCGGCGACCTCGCCCGCCGCGAACAGCCCGTCGATCGCCTGGCCCGACGCGTCGAGCACCCGGGAGTCGAGGTCGGTCTGGATGCCGCCGAGCGTCTTGCGGGTCAGCACCCTCAGCTGCACGCCGATCAGCGGTCCCGCCTCGGGATCCAGGATCCGGTGCGGCGTGGCCGTACGCCCCAGCTTGTCACCGAGGTAACGCCGCGAGTTGTGGATGCCCTGGACCTGGGAGTCCTTGCTGAAGGGGTTGGCGATCTGCAGGTCGCGCGCCACGATCTGCCGTCGCAGGCGCTCGGCGTCGAGCAGGGGCGTGTCGGTGAGCTTGTTCATGCCCTCGACCAGCTCCTCCAGCGTGGCGGCGACCACGAAGTCGGCGCCGCGCCGCTTGAAGGCCTCCACCGGCGCGGGGGCGCCCTTGCCCAGCAGGCGCGAGCGCAGGAACGCCTGGCGGTCCTTGGAGGTGATGTCGGGGTTCTGCTCCGAGCCCGACAGGGCGAACTCCTTGGCGATGATGCGCTCGGTCAGCACGAACCACGAGTGGTCGTGGCCGGTCGTGCGCAGGTGGCGCAGCGTGCCGAGGGTGTCGTAGCCGGGCAGGCAGGGGTCGGGCAGGCGGTTGCCGAGCGCGTCGAACCACATCGACGAGGGCCCCGGCAGGATGCGGATGCCGTGGCCGGGCCAGATCGGGTCCCAGTTGCGCAGGCCCTCGGTGTAGTGCCACATGCGGTCGCGGTTGACCAGGCGGGCTCCGGCCCGCGCGGCGATGTCGAGCATGCGGCCGTCGACGTAGGCGGGCACGCCGGTGATCATGTCGTCCGGGGGAGTGCCCAGCCGGGAGGGCCAGTACGCGCGCACGAGGTCGTGGTTGGCGCCGATGCCGCCCGTCGTCACGATGACCGCAGGGGCCTCCAGCGTGAACTCGCCGACGGCCTCGCGGCTGGTGGCCGCCCCGCGCGGCGCGTGGTCCTCGGCCAGCACGGTGCCGCGCACGCCCTGGACCGCTCCACCGCTGACGATCAGCTCGTCGACGCGGTGACGGTGGTGGAAGGTCACGAGCTCGTCGAAGCGCAGGAACGGCTCCAGCACGCCGGGACCGGTGCCCCAGGTGACGTGGAATCGCGGCACCGAGTTGCCGTGGCCGTCGGCCCGCAGGTCGCCGCGCTCGGCCCAGCCCACCGTCGGCAGCCAGCGCAGGCCCAGGCCCTGCAGCCACGAGCGTTTCTCCCCGGCGGCGAACTCGACGTAGGCGCGCGCCCACCGCACCGCCCAGGAGTCCTCGTCGTCGAGCCGGTCGAATCCGGCGCTGCCCTGCCAGTCGTTCCAGGCCAGCTCGACCGAGTCCTTCACGCCCATGCGGCGCTGCTCGGGCGAGCCGACGAAGAACAGCCCGCCGAAGGACCAGTGGGCCTGTCCGCCCAGGTTGGCGGGGCCCTCCTGGTCGACGAGGGCGACGCGCTTGCCGCGCCGGGTGAGTTCGTGGGTCGCCACCAGGCCGGCCAGGCCGGCCCCGACGACAATGACGTCCGCGTGCACAAATGCGCACGTTACACGCTTGGCGGCCAGATCCCCACGTGCAACAGCCGGTGCGCGTAGAAGTAGGCCACCAGCTGGCTGCGGTTGCTGCAGGCGAACTGCTCCAGCAGCTTGCTGATCCGCTCGGCCACCGTGTACCTGCTCAGATGCAGCTCCCGGGCGATCCGCGTGGTGGTGTATCCCCTGGCCAGCATGACGATCAAGAGGAAGTCCCGCTCGTTGAGCTCGTGATCCATCTGCAGCCCTACTCCCCTCCACGGAAGGTTCTCAGTGCCAGGAAGCCCGTCAGGTCGAGCGCGGACGACCGGTCGTGCAGGTCGCGGAGCATGGACGCGGCGGCGAGGGAGACGCTCTCGCATCCGGCCCTAGCCTCGAACCAGCGCCAGTCACCGTCGGCGTTGGCCTCCAGGAAGACCGGGCCCGCCCTGGTGAGCAGGAAGTCGAGGGCGGCGTAGCGCAGCCCCCAGTCCGCGGCGAGCACGCGGGCGGCCGTGGCGACGTCCGGGGGGACACGCGCGAGGCGCACCGTCACGGACGCCTCGTCGCGCCAGATCGCCTCGGGCGCGGGCTTGCCGACGAGGAAGGCTCGCAGTTCCCCGCCGAGGTGGTAGACCCTCAGCTCCTCCTGGTGTTCGACGTACTCCTGCACCATCACCGGCCGGTCCGCGGGCGCCAGGTCGCCGGGGGCGGCGATCCGCGGGAAGGCCGCTTCCAGCACGCCGGGCGAGACCTCCGCGAAGTGTTCGCCGAGCGCCTTGACCATGACCCGCTCGCAGCCCAGTTTCCGCGCCGCGCCGGGGGGATCAGTGGTGACGATCGTGCGCGGCACCCGCACGCCCCGCCGCGCCGCCCCGGCCAGCTGCGTCAGCCGTCCTGGAGCTCCGCCCGGCAGGTGGACGGCGGGCAGCTGGCCGATCCACGCGCACCAGGATTCCCCTCCCACGGGGATCGCCGCCGGGGTGAAGTGGCGCACCCACACCACCGTGGGCACGATGCTGCGCCCGTCGACGTCGATCACGTCGCCGGGCACCCGGCCCGACACCCGCGATTCGCCCGCCGAGCCCGCGTCGATGCGCACGCTCGGCACGCCCACGACGCGCAACGCGCGCTGGAGCACGGCGAACTCGGAGAAGCCCGCCCGGTCGGCCAGGACGACGCAGGGTAACGCAGCCGTGTCACGGACCCCCTGGGGCAGGGACCAGCTGACGCCGGGAGGACCGGCGGGCAGGTACACGGTGTACGGAGAGCTGCTCAAGCGCCGACCTCATCCATGTGCCGATGGTCATCGTCGCGGACCGGACAGACAATCGCTTCTCTGTCATTCGGCATATAGAGGACATGTAGCTAGATCTCGGGAGCCCCACGTTTGTGGGGTTGTCGGCCCCCGACACGAGCGGCACATACTCGACCATGAGTGGTGACGTGGTGACCGCAACGGAGCTGACCAAACGTTACCGGCGCAGCGAGCGGCCCGCGGTGGACGGGATCTCCTTCGAGATCGCCGAGGGCGAGACCATCGGCCTGCTGGGACCCAACGGCGCGGGCAAGACCACCCTGATCAAGATGATCTGCGGCGTCACCGCGCCCACCTCCGGCCAGGTCAGGGTCTTCGGCGCCGACCCGGTGCGCCAGCCGGTCGTCGCCAAGAGCGGCGTCGGCGCCATGCACCAGTCCGGGCCCTTCGACATGATGCTGCCCGCACTCGACAACCTGCGCATCGCCGCGCGATTCCGGGGCCTGCGATGGCGCGACGTGCGCCCCTGGGCCATGGAGATCGCCGACTATCTCGGCCTCACCGAGCACCTGCAGACCTTCTGCTTCCAGCTGTCGGGCGGCCAGCGCCAGCGGCTGCAGCTCGTACGGGCGCTGCTGACGATCCCGCAGCTGCTCATCCTCGACGAGCCGTCGGCCGGGCTCGACGTGCCGGGCCGCCGCCAGGTCGAGAGGTTCGTGCGGTGGCTGCGCGAGGAGTACGGCGTGACCGTGTTGTGGACCAGCCACCACATCGACGAGGTGGAACGCAACAGCCAGCGCGTGATGGTCATCAACCGCGGCAAGGTGGTGCGCTTCGCCAAACCGCGCGAGCTGGTCGAGGAGTTCGGCAGCACCCACCTGCTGGTCACCGTCGAGCACCCCGACGCGGTCAGGGCGGTGGCCGCCTGGGCCGCGGCGGCCGGCCTGGCGGCCACCACCGAGGACTCGCTGGTGCGCATCGACGGAGTCAGGGCCCCCGACGTGCTGGCCGGGCTGTCGCGGCACTGCCAGGACCACGCGGTGGCGATCTCCGGCGTCTCGACCGCCTCCGACTCGCTGGAGCAGGTCTTCCTCCGCATGACCGACAACGAGGGGTGACATGGCCGCCAGGCTGACCTTCCAGAACACGCCCCCGGCCAGGACCGCCAAGGCCGCCGACCTGACCGCGGTGTTGTACCGGGAGTACTCCCTGCTCGCCCGCAACCGCGTCTACCTCGTGCTCGGCCTCGCCCCGATGCTCATCTACCTGCTGCTGGTCAACACCTCGCTCAGCAACCTCGTCCAGGAGGTCACCTACAAGGGCGTGGAGCTGGGGTTCGCGGCGTTCCTGCTGCCGATGACGCTCGCCATGTCGGTGGTCAGCGCGGCAGGCACCTCCAGCATGGCGCTGTTCCAGGAGGAGATGAGCGGCGTGGCCACGCAGCTGTGGTCCTATCCGCTGCGCCGCTCGCGTTTCCTGCTCGGCAAGGTGATCGCCGGGGTGTCGCTGGTGCTGGCGCAGACCCTGCTCGCCCTCGGCGTGGCGATCGCGCTGTTCTCCTTCCCGTTCACCACCGAGGGCTGGCTGGGCATGCTGGCCGCCCTGGTCGTCTCCGCCCTGGCCTTCAACGGCCTCTACCTGGCGGTGGCCATCGTGATCACCGACTACCAGGCGTTCATGGTGCTGTCGAACCTGTCCATCCCCGTGCTGGTCTTCAGCGCCCCCTCGCTCTACACGATGGAGAGCATGCCGACCGTGATCCAGTGGGTGGCGACGATCAACCCGCTCACCTACGCGATCAACGGCATGCGCGACGCCGCGCTGTTCGGCCTCGGCGCCGCCTGGCGGGACCTGGCCGTCCTGGCCGCGATCGCCGCCGTCGCGTACACCATCGGGGGCCGCGGCCTGCTCAACCGGGCGCGCAACATCTGATGCGCGCCCTGACCCCCGACCGGTCGAAGGTCCGCCTTCCCGGCACCGACCGCGCCAGCGACGCCGCCGCGACCCTGGCCATGGCCCGCGCCGCCGCCCCCCATGTCGGCATCACCCGCGTCGCCGACATCACCCGCCTGGACACCATCGGCATCCCGACCTTCCAGGCGATCAGGCCCGCCTCCCGCACCCTGGCCGTATCGCAGGGCAAGGGCGTCACCGCCGACCTGGCACGGCTGTCGGCCATGATGGAGGCCATCGAGCTGTGGCACGCCGAGCAGCCCATGGCCCCCGCCGCGATCGCCCCGCCGTGCGCGGTCGCCCCCGGCTACGACGTGCGCAGCCTGCCGTCGCTCACCCCGAACCTCCTGCACGACCGGCTGCCGATGGAGTGGGCGCGGGCCACGTCCCTGACCGACGGCTCCTCGACGCTGGTGCCGCTGGAGACGGTCCAGTTCACGCTCGTGCGGCGAAGCGGCTGGAGCGCGCCCGCCCTGATGTCGTCGACCAACGGCCTGGCCAGCGGCAACACGGTCGTCGAGGCCACCCTGCACGCCCTGTACGAGATCATCGAGCGCGACGCCGTCACCACGATGATCACCGAGGGCGGGCGCGGGACCCGGGTCGATCCGGCCACGCTCGGCTCGCCCGTCGTCGACGAGCTGTGCGAGCTGATCGCGCGCGCCGCCGTACGCCTGGAGGTCAGGTGGCTGCGCTCGTCCACCGGCCTGCCGTGCCTGCTGGCGCGGGTCTCCTGCGACGACTACCCGACCTCGTTCATGGGATACGGCTGCCACCTCAGCTCCGAGATCGCCCTCACCCGCGCCGTCACCGAGGCCGCGCAGGCCCGCCTGGCCTACATCTCGGGCGCCCGCGACGACCTGCACGCCGACGCCCACCAGGACGCGGGCGCGCGACGACGCGAAACCCCGGCGGACGAGGCCGCCGAGCCGATCGCCGCCATGACCGCCCGGCCCAGCCTCGCCGAGGACCTGGACGAGGTCGTGCGGCGCGCCGCCGCGGCCTTCCGCCACGATCCGCTCGCCGTCGACCTGACCAGGCCGGAGATCGGCGTGCCCGTCGTCAGGGTCGTGGCGCCCGGCAGCCGCGTCCGCCCGGAGGTGTTCTAGTGACCACCGTCGTCTACACGGGACCCACCCTGTCGGCGGGGGAGGTGCGCGAGGTCGTGCCCGCGGCCGTGGTGCGCCCGCCGGTGGCCAGGGGCGACCTGCTCGCCCACCCCTGGGAGCCAGGCGACAGCGCGATCATCGTCGACGGCTACTACCGTGAGCGCCTGTCGGTCGGCCACAAGGAGATCCTGTGGCTGATCGGCCAGGGCGTGCACGTCGTCGGCACGGCCAGCATGGGCGCGCTGCGCGCCGCCGAGCTGGGCCCGTACGGCATGGCGGGGGCGGGCGAGGTCCACCGCATGTACACCGACGGGGAGATCGACGGCGACGACGAGGTCGCGGTCCTGCACGGCCCCGCCGAGCGTGGCTACCCGCCGAGCACGATCGCGCTGGTCAACCTCAGGTACGGCTGCCGCGAAGGCGTCGCGCGCGGCCTCATCGCGCCCGAGGTCGCCGAGCGCGTCGTGGCCGTCGCCAAGGAGCTGCCCTTCAGCCACCGCACCTGGCCCGAGCTGCGCGAACGACTCGGGCGCCAGGCGCACGACGGCCTGACGACGCTGGAGAAGACCATCGGCACCGGCGAGTGGGACCTCAAGCGGCTCGACGCCGTCCAGGCGCTGCGCGGTGCGGGAGCCGGGGCCGCCGGGCGCGCCCCGGTCGACGCGATGACCGGGATCACCCACTACGAGGTGCTCAAGTGGCGCTCCATGCGGGAGTACGCGCCCGGGCGGTGGATGGGCGACCTCGACGTGCTCAACGCGGCCAGGCTCTTCGACCCGGACTACGCGCACCTGCACGAGGAGGTGCTCACCGGGCTCCTGGAGGGCTTCGCGGGCGCCGGCGGACTCGACGCCTTCGCCAGGGCCCGGCTCGGCCTCGACGGCGGCCCGCTGCCAGAGGAACTGACCGCCTGGCTCACGCCGATAGAGCTCGGCGGGCTGCCTCCCGCGGAGCAGGCCCGGCTCGTCATGGTGCGCGTCTGGCCCGTCTGGCAGTCGTCCGACTGGCGCCCCGCCGGCCTCGACCGGGTGCGCGCCTCGCCGCAGTGGCCGCGCTGGTGCGAGCTGGTCGAACGGGCCGACGAGCTGACCGAGCAGACCCGCGGACGCCTGGCCGTGCCCCCGCCGCAGGTGTGCGGGAAACTCTTCCTGCGCCACTGGCAGCGCCCCGGCGCGTCGGTGGAGATCGAGCTGGCCAGACGCGGCTTCTACGGCCTGGAGGAGCTCGGGCGCACCGCGCGCCGCTTCTTCGCCCTCGACGTGCGGACCCGCCGGTGACCTCACCCGCGGGGTTCGACCCGGCCGATCCGCACGCCCACTTCCGCCGCGTGCGGGAGCGGACGCCCGTGCAGCGCCACGTCACCCCCGCGGGCCGGGTCACCTGGTACCTGACCCGTTACGCCGACGTGCGCCACGCCCTGCAGGAGCCCGCCCTGGGACGCCAGGTGGAGCCGCCGGGCGGCGACCCGCTGGCGATGGTGCGGCGCAACGTGTTCAACCTCGACCCGCCCGACCACACCCGGCTGCGGCGGCTCATGGCGCCCGGCTTCGGCGCCAGAACCGTCGCGGTGCTCGGCCGGCTCGTCAGGCAGCGCGTGAGCGACCTGCTCGACGCGATGACCACGGGGGAGGCGGACGTGATCGCCGACCTGGCGCTTCCCCTCCCGCTGCTGGTCGTCGCCGAGCTGCTGGGCCTGCCGGAGGAGGACCGCGCCAGGCTGCGCCGCTGGAGCGACGAGATGCTCCGCACCGGCGACCCGGCCAGGGTACGGCGCGCGGGGGTGGCCTTCCTCGCTCACCTGGGCGAACGCATCCGCGAGCGCGGCGACAGGACCGGCAACGACCTGCTGTCGCGGCTGCTGCGGGCCGAGCGCGCGGGGCGGCTCACCCGCCACGAACTGCTGTCGTCGGTGTTCCAGCTGCTGTTCGCCGGCGACGAGACCACGGTCAACCTCATCGGCAACGGCGTGCTGGAACTCCTGCGCCATCCCGGCCAGCTGCGCCGCCTGCGCGAGCGGCCCGAGCTCATCGCCACCGCCGTCGAGGAGATGCTGCGCTTCAACGGCCCCGTCGGCCACTCCCGGCCGCTGCACGCGATGGCCGACCTCAAACTCGGCGGCGAGACCATCGCGCGGGGCGACGTCGTGATCCCCGTGCTGCTGGCCGCCAACCGCGACCCCGCCGCCTTCGCCGATCCCGACGTCTTCGACATCGGCCGCGACCCCAACCGCCACCTGGGCTTCGGCCACGGCACCCACTTCTGCCTCGGCGCCGCCCTGGCCCGCCTCCAGGCCCAGGCGGCCATCGGCGAACTGCTCGCGCGCTTCCCCCGGATCAGCCAGGCCACCGAGGAGCTGGAATGGACACCCGACCTGTTCCTGCACGGAGTACGCCGCCTCCCGGTGCTGCTGGAACCGGCATGAGCGGATACGCCGAGCTGTCACGGATGGCGTTCGGCGCCGTCACCACGCAGATCCTGCACGCCGCCGTACGGCTCGGCCTGCCCGAGGCCCTGCGCTGCGCCCCCGCGCCGCTCGACAGGCTCGCCCGCGACCTCGGCGCCGACCCGGGGACGCTCGCCCGCCTCCTGGCCGCCCTCACCGCGCTCGGCGTCACCGCGCAGCCGCTGCCCGGCCACTACACCCTCACCGACCTGGGCCAGCCCCTGCGCGCCGACCACCCGCGCTCGATGCGCTCCGGCCTGCTCCTGCTCGGCGACGGCGCCGTGTGGCAGGCCTGGGGCACGCTCGCCGACAGCGTCCGCACCGGGGCGACCGCCTTCGACCAGGTGCACGGCAGGCCCCTCTTCGACCACCTCGCCGAGCATCCCGCCCTGGCGCGCACCTTCAACACGGCGATGCGCGAGGGCACCGGGCCCGTCGCCGCCGACCTGCCCGAGGCGGTCGACCTGACCGGCGCGCGCACCGTCGTCGACGTCGGCGGCGGCGACGGCACGCTCCTGGCCGCCGTGCTCGCCGCCCTCCCGCAGGCACGCGGCATCCTCCTCGACACCGCCTCCGGCTCGGCCGAATCTGCCGTGACCCTGCGCGGCGTCGCCGGCCGGTGCACCGTCGAGGCCGGCGACTTCTTCACCGCCGTGCCCACCGGCGACCTGATGACGCTCAAGGGCATCCTGCACGACTGGGACGACGAACGCTGCGCGCTCATCCTGCGCGCCTGCCGTACCGCGATCGAACCCGGCGGGCGCCTGCTCGTGCTGGAGCCGGTCCTGCCCTCGCGCCAGGCCGTCATGAGCGACATCGCCATGCTCGTCTACACCGGCGGCCGCGAGCGCGACGGGCAGGAGTACCGGCGGCTGCTGTCCAAGGCCGGGTTCGAGCTGTGCGGCGTCAGCAGGCCCCTGGGCGGCACCCAGGTCCGAGCCCTGATCGCCAAGCCCGCCTGAGTACGGCCCGGCGAGGAGGTCAGGCCTGAGTACCCCACCTACTCTGGCAGCCGGGCACCGAGGCGGTCATAGTGTCCGGGTCGAGCGAACTCGGGTGGTCAGGTGGCGCAACCGGATGAGTCGGGCGAGGCGATGCCCGCGCTGCGGATCGTCGTCGGCGAACCCGACAGGATGACGCGGGCCAGGCTCAGAGGAGTCCTGCACATGGGCAACGGCGTCTACGTCGTCGGCGAGGCGGGCGCCACCCACGGGCTGCACGACCTGATCGTCAGGCACCGCCCCAGGATCGCCGTCGTGAGCGCCGGGCTGCGGCGCCCCGACGGCGCCGAATGCGCGCTCGCCGTCGCCGGCCACGCCCGCCACCGGCTGCGGGTGCTGCTCATCTCCGAGACCCTCGACGAGGAACTGCTCGGCCGGGCGCTGCGCATGGGCGTGGGCGGCTTCGTGCACCGCGAGACGCTGATGGAGGAGATCGTGCAGGCCGTCCGGCTGGTCGCGGCCGGGCACACCTACATCTCCACCTCGATGATCACCCGGCTGCGCGACCGCATCGCCCACACGGTCTGCGGCCTCGACCGGCGGCCCGAGGCGCTGACCAGGCGCGAGGCCGAGGTGCTCGCCCTGGTCGCCACCGGCCTGTCCAACGCCGGCATCGCCGACCGGCTCGGCATCGGGGCTGGAACGGTCCGCTCCCACCTGGCGCGCATCCTGGCCAAACTCTCGGCGGCCAACCGCGCGCACGCGGTCGGCATCGCCTACGAGTCGGGCTTCATCTCCCCGGCCACCAGCCGGACAGCCGGGGAAACTGCCTGATCGCCTCGCCGGTCGTCATCGGGGCGCCGGGAGGCTCGCTCATGACCCGCAGCAACCACGAACGGTCCCGCGAAGCCGCCCCATCGGGCAGCAGCGTCTGCCGGCCGAACATCTCGCCGGCCAGCTCCGCGCTGGCCAGCGCCGCCCTCGTACGGCGGAGCCTGACCTGACGCTGGAACGGCGTGGCGGGATCGGGGCCGCGCTCCTGCTCCACCGCCATGCGCCACGACGTCTCCGCCGCCTCCGCCACGGCGGCGCGCAGCGTCTGCGCGCAGTCGAGTCCGCTTCTGGCCAGGGCGCTGCGTATGGCCAGGGCGCTGAGTACGGCCACCGACATGCCGTGTGAGTAGATCGGGTTCACCGCGACCACCGCGTCGCCGACCGCCACGAACCCGGCGGGCACGCCCGCCCGCTCGAAGAACCGCCGGCGGTTGGCGGTGTCGTGGTACGGCCGCACCCGGCCCAGCGGGGTGGCGGCGGCCATCAGCTCCGCCACGATCGGGTCGTGCAGCGCACGGGCGAACTCCTCGAAACCCCGCTCGTCAGCGGGCGGGCGGCCGCCCTCGGTGCCGGTCAGGGTGACGATCCAGCGTCCGCCCTCGATCGGGTAGACCGTCGCGCCCCTGCCCGGTTCGCCGGGGGAGGGACGGGGGTGGAGCATGACGGCGGGCATCTCGGCGTCCAGCCCGTCGGGGGCGCGGTAGACGCGGGTGGCGTAGGCCAGGCCGGAGGAGACGCTCTGCTCGGGGATCTCGCCCATGCCCAGCTCGGCCAGCCATCGCGGCGCGCCCGAACGGCGGCCGGTGGCATCGACGACGAGATCGGCACGGATGACCTCCTCCCGCCCACACTCCTCCACGCGGACGCCGGTGACCCGGTGCGCGTCGCCCGTGAGCCCTGTGACCGTGACGCCCTGCCGTACCGTGATCGTCCCCGACGCCAGCGCCCGCGGCCGGATCACGTGGTCGAGCAGCCCCCGGCTGCACGACACCAGATACGCGGCCGTGTCGAGCCGCCGGAACCATCCCTCGGCGGTGAGGATGAGCGCGTCGCCCGGCAGCCCGATGCGGCGCGCCCCGAGCGCGGCCAGCTCCTCCAGGGCGCCGGGCAACAGCTCCGCCAGAGCCCGCGCGCCCCCGGCCACGAGCACGTGGCTGTGGTGGGCCTGCGGCAACCCACGCCGAGGGCCGGGAGCGGCGGGATAGCGGTCCCCCTCGATGACGACGACCTCGTCGGCGGCCCCCGGCGCCCCGGGGAGCCCGGCGAGCGCGGCCGCGGCCAGCACGCCCGCGAACCCGCCGCCCAGGACGACGGCGCGGGTCACGTGCGGCGTCCGTCGGGCGGGCACGTCACGCGGCCGGGTGCTCTTCGATCAGGCCGTCGGCGATCATGGCGCCCAGGAAGTGCCGCACGTCCAGCAGGATCTGCCCGCTGATCGCGATGCTGCCCCCGCTGAACTCGGCCGCCAGCCTCTCCACGATCGGCTCGCGCTCGCCCTCGCTGGCCACCAGCGTCCAGATCCGCGACGCGCTCTCGTTGAGCGTGCGGAAGTCGCCGCTTTCCAGGTGGTAGAGCGAGATGCCCTCCGCGCTCTCCTGCCAGATGACCGACTCGCTGATCCGCAGTGACACGGCAGACCTCCGCTGAAGCTAGACCGGGGTGATGGGCAGCAGCTCGCCCACCCGCACGGCGGCGGGAGAGGGCGGCACGTACGTCTTCCAGTCGTCGAAGACCGGATGGATCTCGTCGGTGGACACCATCCTGGGCGTGGTCATGTCCTCGTCGCCCGCGAGCGCCGAGGCGGGCGTGCCCGTCTCCAGCCACAGCTGGGTGGCCACCCCGTGGCGCAGGATGCGGCACTGGTGGCGGCTGTTGCGCCGCAGGTCCAGCGACTCGGCCATGTGCGAGGCACGGCAGCCGCCGCCGCAGGAGGCCTTGATGTAGCAGCGGGCGCAGTCGGCGTGGTAGTCGCCGCCGAAGACGGAGCTGTTGCGCATGCCGTACAGGACGGGCGCGGCGAAGATCTCCGAGAGCGGCTGCCTGCGCAGGTTGCCCGCCAGGTGCGAGCGGCCGGTGACGAGCTTGCACGGGTACACGTCGCCGAGGGAGTTGATGTAGATCTCGTTGCCGCCCATGCCGCAGTTGGCCCGCACCGCGCACGCGCCGACCGGCTTGGGCCCGTCGGGCAGCAGCTTGCCCGCCACCGGGGAGGTCCAGGCCAGGCGCTGGATCTTCAGGTGGTCCTCCCAGCCGAAGTCGAACTCGTCGGTGACGCCCCTGCCCAGGTTGTTGTGGTACATCAGCCGGATGCTGTGCACCTCCAGGCCCTCGATGAAGAGGGCGAAGTCCTCGAGCCCGTCGACGTTCTCCGAGGTGACGATGTGGTTGATCTTCGGCTTGACGCCCGCGGCGTTGAGCAGCTTGAGCGCGCGGTGGGTGCGGGCGAACGCGCCGGCGCCGCGGGTGCGGTCATGGGTCTCGGCGGTCCCGCCGTCGACGCTGATGGTCACGTCGCCGAACAGCTCGGCGAACCGCTCCGCCTGCGCGCGGGTGCGGATCATCGTGGCGTTGGTGACGATGTTCGACTTCAGCCCGCTGCGGTTGGAGTGCTCCACGATCTGGAACAGGTCCTTGCGCAGCATCGGCTCGCCGCCGGTGAAGACCAGCAGCCGGGCGCCGGCGGCGGCCACCTGGTCGACCAGGTCGAGCGACTCGGCCGTGGTCAGCTCGCCGGGCAGGCACTTCTCCGACGAGGCGTAGCAGTAGGGGCAGCGCAGATTGCAGCCGTCGGTGATGGCGTAGTAGACCTGCCGCAGCGCCGGCTCGGAGAAGGCGACGCTGGGGCGGTTCCTGGCGTAGTAGACGATCCAGTTGAGGATCAGCTTGGCCAGGGCGCGCTCGGTGCCCTCGCCCTCCGGCAGGGGCTCGGCGGGGCGGCTGAGGGCGCGCAACACGGCGAACTCCTGCGCCGACAGCAGGCACCGGCCGCCGACCTGCGGATTGACCACCAGGTAGGTGTCACCGTGCACGAAGTAGGTGAGGTCTTCGGGCACGTCGAACAGCCCGCGGCTGCGGGCGAGCTTGCCAGGCATGGGCTCCCCTTGATGGCTGCCTCTGGACGGCTTGCTGCGGAGGGCTTCCTGCAGACGGCTTGATGCGGGCGGCCTACCGCTGGGTTGGGCTTGGTGCGGGCGGCTGCTGCGGCCCCGGCCGACGCGGCCGGGGCCGCACCAACGGGCCGGGGTCTAGTCGGCGCCGGAACCCGAACCCGACCACGCTCCGCACATGCACTTGGCCTCGGCCTCGGCGCTGTGCACCTCGACCTCGGGGGCGCTCCAGCTGTGCGCCAGGACCTCGGGGATGGCCGGGATCCGGTTCTTGAGCGAGATGAGCAGGTCCACTTCCTCCCTGGTCAAGCCGGCGAACGCCTGCTCGACCTCGGCCGCCAGCGGGCTGTTCAGCACGCCGGCTTCTCGCAGTGCTTCCCTCGGATCGAAGGACATGCCTTCCACCTCTCTGTGTCTTGGGACGCGTTGCAGGTTGAGTATGGGCTGGCGCTCGCCGTACCGGACAACCCCACAAAAGTGGGGTAGAAGCACACGAATGTGGGTTTCGTCCACTCTTGTCATCGGCCAGGGAGCGTTCCAGGCTGCGTCTATGACTCCAACGGGCCCGTTCGACGCCCTGGACCGGTTACGCGCGGCCGGGCACCCCATCGACCTGCTCAACGAGGGTCAGCGACGGGTGTTCGCCGCCCTCACCGAGCCCGAGGTGGACCTGCTGAACTCGATCAAGGCCCGGCTGGACGACGCCTCAGGCGAGGTCGAAGGACAGGAACTCAAGATCGTATGAGTGGCCGGGGCCCGCGGCACACCCGTCGGAACGTCGTGGTCCTGTTCATCGACATCGTCGGATCCACGGAACTGGCCGAGCGCCTGGACCCCGAGCTGCTCCTGCGGATCCTGGAGCGCTACTACGACGCCTGCCGCGGCGCGATCCTGGACAGGGGCGGCGTCGTCGAGAAGTACATCGGCGACGCGATCATGGCCGTCTTCGGCGTCCCCGCGGCCCGCGAGGACGACGCCCTGCGCGCCGCGCTCGCCGCGGCAGAGGCCATGGACTCGGTGCACCGGCTGAGCGAGGAGATCGGGGCCAGCATCGGAGTCAGGCTCGACGCCCACTGCGGCATCGCCTACGGAGCCGTCATGGTCGTCTCCGAACCCGGCTCCGACGTGCGCGTGGTCGGCGACACCGTCAACACCGCCGCCCGCCTGCAGTCGGCCGCCGGCGACGGCGAGATCCTGCTCGGCGAGGGCGCCGCCCGGCTGGTACGCCGGCACGCCGTGACGGACGAGGTGCCGCCGCTGCGGCTGAAGGGCAAGCGCGACCCGGTGCGCGCCTGGCGCCTGGTCGCCGTCGAACCCGACCGCGACCAGCCCGAGAGCGACGCGATCCCGCTCATCGGGCGCGAAACCGACCTCGACCGGCTCACGCTCCTGCACGAGCAGGTCGCGCGCGAGCGGCGCTGCCGGGTGGCGACCGTCCTGGGCGCGCCGGGCATCGGCAAGTCGCGGCTGGTCCGCGAGTTCCTGCGCGGCCTGCCCGCGCAGGTGACCGTCCTGACCGGCCGCTGCTCCTCGTACGGCATCGGCGCCACCTACCGGCCCATCACCGAGATGATCGAACCGCTCGACGTCGACGACCCCGCCCTGCGCGCCCTGGCCGGCCGGCAGGAGACGCCGGGCACCGCCGAGATCGCGAGAGCCGTACGCGCCCTGTTCGAGCGCCTCGCCCCGGTCGTCGTCGTCCTCGACAACCTGCAGTGGGCCGAGCCGACCCTGCTCGACCTCGTCGAGGAGTGCGCGCGCGACTTGACCGGCGCCCCGGTCCTGCTGCTGTGCGTGGCCAGGCCCGAGCTGCCCGCCCGCTGCGACGGCTCCACCACGCTGGAGCTCGGCCCGCTGCCGCCCGCGGCGATGGAACGCCTGGTCGCCGAGCTGTGCGCCGCCCGTGCCGACGTGACCGCCCACGACCTCGACACCCTGCACGGGGGCGTCGCGGCCAGAGCCGACGGCAACCCGCTGTTCGCCGAGCTCATGCTGGAGACGGCCGGCGAGGGCGGCGCCGACCTGCCGCCCACCATCCAGGCCCTCCTCGGCGCCCGCCTGGACCTGCTCGGCAGGGCCGAGCGCGAGGTGCTCGAACGGGCGGCGACCATCGGCCAGACCTTCACCGCCGGGCAGGTGCGCGCCCTGCTCGGCGACGACCCGGCGCCAGCCGTGGGCGACCTGCTGCGCGAACGCCTGATCCGCCGGGTGCCCGGCGGCTTCGAGTTCACCCAGACCCTCACCAGGGAGATCGTCTACAGCCTGACCCGCAAGGAGTCACGGGCCGACTGGCACCGCGCGCTCGCCGGCGGGCTCACCCAGGAGGCCGGCATGCACCTGCTGGCCGCCTGCCGGCTGACGAGGGAGGTACGGCCAGGCGACCCGCTGCTGCCCGAGCTCACCGACCGGGCGGCCGCCTCCCTCATCCGCGACGGCGGGCAGGCACTGCACAGGAAGGACCTGCCCGCCGCCCTCGCGCTCCTGGAACAGGGACGCGAGACCCTCCCGCCCGGCCGCGACGAACACCGCTCGCTGGCCGTACGCATCAGCGACGCCCGCATGCTGCGCGGCGAGGCGCCACGAGCCCTCTCGGCGCTCGACCGGGCCGAGGAGCTGCTGCCCGGCGATCCACGCAACGCGCTGACCTGCGCGATCCAGCGGGAGATCCTCACGCTGCGCTCCAGCGCCAGGGCGCCGCTGCTCGTGGAGCTGCGCGAGCGCCTCGATCACGACCCAGGCGACGACCTGAGCTGGTGCCGCTTCCACCAGCTCGAAGCGCTCGTGCGGATCGAGGCGGGCGGGCTCGGCGCCGCCGAGCGGGCGCTGCGCGACGGGCTGGAGCGCGCCCGCGCCATGGGCGACCGCTACGAGGAGGACCGGCTGCTCATCGGGCTGTGCGAGCTGGTCCAGTGGTCGCCCACGCCGGTGGCGGAGGGGCTGGAGATCGCGCGGGAGCTGATGGAGCGCTTCGCCGGCGACCGCGCCCTGCTCGTGCCCGTGCTGGTGACCAGGGCCAGGCTGCTCGCGCTCCGCGGCTCGCTGGACGCCGCCGAGGAGGCCCTGCGCGTGGCCGACGGGCACGCGCAGGAGCTGCGGCTCGGGCTGGCGGCGATCACCGTCACCCAGGTGCGCGGGCTGGTGGAGGCCCTCGGCGGGCGGCACGAGCAGGCCGAGCTGCGGTTCACCGAGGCGGCCCGCGCGCTGCGCGCCGCCGGGCACGCCGCCCCGGCCGCGACGCTGGAGCTGTACGCGGCCCGCGAGGCCTTCCACCAGGGCGAGGCACGGCGGGCGGCGGCGGCGCTGGAGCAGGCGCCCGAGGGACCACGGCAGCTCAGGGCCGAACTGGTGGCACTCACACTCGAGGCGGCGATCACGGCGGCCGGCACCCCACGCACCGGGGAGGACGCGATTGTGGGACGCACCGAGGAGGCCCGCCGCCTCCTTGACCGGGCCGTCGACCTGCTGGCCTCCACCGACGACCCCTGCCTGCGCGGCGACGTGCTCTTCGAGGCGGCCCGCATCGACCGGGCCGCCGGGCGCGACCCGTCCCCCGCCGCGCACGCCGCCCGCGCTGCCTACCTGAGCAAGGGCGCCGCGCTCCCGGTGCGCGCCGTCGACGAGTGGATGGGAGAACCGTGACCATCACCCCACCCTGGCGGCGGGAGGGACGCACCCACTTCCCCGGCGTGCCCGCCTGGAGCCTGGCCACCACCCGGCAGGCGCCCGAGCTGTTCGAGGTCTGCCCTCTCGGCGAGGTGAACAGGGACTGGGCGCTCGGCGGCGCCGACGGCACCGGCGTACGCGTGTGCGTGGTCGACACCGGCGTCGAGGGCGGCCACCCCAGGGTCGGCGGCCTCGACGCCGCCTACGTGGTCACCGACTCCCTCACGGTCAGCGCGTGCGAACCCGTCGACCCGGCCGGCCACGGCACGGCCTGCGCGGGCGTCATCAGGTCGGTGGCGCCCGGCGTGTCGCTGTCGTCGGTCCGCGTCCTGACCGACGGCAAGTCGGGCACCGGCGACGCCCTCATGGCCGGCCTGCGCTGGGCCATCGACGAGGGCTTCGACCTGGTCAACCTGAGCCTGTCGACCACCCGCTCCCACTTCAGGGAGGCGCTGCACGAGCTGGCCGACCGCGCCTACTTCCGGCGCTGCCTGCTGGTCGCCGCCGCCCACAACATGCCCGTCCTGAGCTTCCCGTGGACCTTCTCCTCCGTGGTCTCGGTCGCCAGCCACGACGAGCCCGACTCCATGCGCTACTACTACAACCCCGCACCACCCGCCGAGTTCTACGCGCGCGGCGTCAAGGTGCCGGTCGCCTGGCCAGGGGGCAGGGAGATCCGCAGCACCGGCAACAGCTTCGCCGCCCCGCACATCACCGGCATCTGCGCGCTCATCCTGAGCAAGCACCCGTGGCTGACGCCGTTCCAGCTCAAGACCGTCCTTTTCCTGGCAGCGGACAACACCGGAGAGGCCCATGCCCCCTGACGCCATCGAACGCAGGCTCCTGCAGTCCATCGTGGAAGTGGCCCGCCACATGTTCGGCGCCGCCGCCTCCTCGATCTTCCTCGTCGACCCCGAGACAGGCGAGCTCGTCTTCGAGGCCGTCTCCGGCAAGGGCGAGCAGGAACTCGTCGGCACCCGCTTCCCTCCCGGCACCGGCATCGCCGGCTGGGTCGCCGCCAGCGGCCAGCCCATGGTCGCCGACGACCTGGCGGGCACCACCCCGTTCGCCCACGACGCCGCCGCCTCCACCGGCTACGTGCCCGCGACCATCATGGCCGCGCCGCTGTTCCGCTTCGAGGAGTGCGTCGGCGTGCTGGAGGTGCTCGACCGCACCGCCTCCCGCAGCGAGCTCGACGACATGGAGCTGCTCGGCCTGTTCGCCACCCAGGCCGCCTGCGGGCTGGAGTTCCTGCTGCGCGAACGGCAGAGCCGGGGCCTGGAGCCACCCGACGACCCGTACGTGCTGCTGCAGCGCATCGGGTCCCGGCTGGCCGCCACCCGGCCCGCCGAGGCGACGGCCGTACGCCTGCTCGCCATCGCCGACGAGTTGCTCGCACGCTGAGGTTCCGACCATCCGGGGGCAGATCATGAAAGGGAGACATGACCCCGCGCTGGGAACGCTCCGCCTGGCCGTTCGCAGGGCGCGGCTCCGCGCTGCGCGACGTGACCGAAGCCCTGCTCCGACCCGACCTCGGCGGCGCCGTCGTCCTGGGCGCGCCAGGTGCGGGCAGGAGCCGCCTGGCCGTTGAGGCGCACCAGCGGCTGGCCTCAGGCGGCCACGCCGTCTTCTGGGCCACCGGCACCCGCTCCGCCTCCGCCGTACCCCTCGGCGCGCTGCTCCACCTCGGGCGCGACCACGGCGAGATCGTCGCCAGGCTCTGCGAGCCGTCCGCCGCCCGCGCCGTCCTCGTCGTGGACGACGCCCACCTGCTCGACAGCGCCTCGGCCGCCCTGCTCCTCCAGCTCGCCGTCCACACCCCCGCCGCCGTCCTGGCCACCGTACGGCGGGGCGTCGCGGTGCCCGACGCGGTGACCGCGCTGTGGAAGGAACGGGTGGCGCGCAGGGTCGAGCTCGGGCCCCTGGCCGACGGGGAGGTGCGCGCCCTCCTGGAACGCGGGCTCGCCGGGCCCCTCGACTCCGTCACCTCCCGGACCCTGCGCGCGCTCGCCGCCGGGAACCCGCTGTTCCTGCGCGAACTCGTGCAGGCGGGCCTGGAGAGCGGGACGCTGCGCCGAGTCCACGGGCTGTGGCACCTCGCGGGCGAACCACGGGTGACCGGACGGCTGGGGGACCTGGTGGAGGTGGGGGATCCGGGAGTGCTCGACGTGCTCGAGGTCCTCGCGTGCGCCGTCCCGGCGGGCGCGCCGCTGTGCCAGACGGCGGTGGAGGCCCTCACGGGCCCGGACGCCCTGGTCCGGGCGGAACGGTCAGGGCTGGTGGCGGTGCGCGGGGGAGGCGTCGGTTTCGCGGGTCGGGAGCGCGCGGCGCTCGTCGGGTTCGTGGTGCCGGGGCACGCGGCGGTCATCCGGGAGCGCATGCCCCGCTCCCGGCTGCGCGCCATCCACGCGGGACTGGCCGCGACGGGCTGCCACCTCGCGAGCGACCCGCTCGTGGGCGCCGCGTGGAGGGAACACGCGGGGCTCGGGTCCTCGGCGCCGCACCTGCTCGCCGCCGCCCAGTGCGCGGCGTCCCGCCTGGACGCGGTGACGGCCGAGCAGCTCGCCCGCGCCGCCCGCGAGCTGTACGGCCAGCAGGCCCCGGCACACCGCTCACACCTGTCGCGCTGGCTGGAGGGCTCGGACGGCGACGCCTGGCCCACCGGGTCGTCGGAGGGCGGCGAGGACAGGCAGGGCGAGGCCGCTGGGTCGATGGCGGGCGGCGAGGGCAGGGAGGGCGAGGCCGCTGGGTCGTCGGAGGGCGGCGAGGCGAAGGGGCGCGAGGCCGCCGCGGCGACGTTGGTGGGCGGCGAAGGCAGGTCGCGCGAGGTCCCTGGGATGTCGGCGGGCCTCGAGGCGAAGTGGCGCGAGGGCGTCGCGGCGTCGGTGGGCACGGGTCGCGAGGCGGCCGGGGCGTCGGTGGCCGGTGAGGGCGGGCGGCGTGAGGTGGCCGGGGGGCTGGAGGCCGAGCTGGCGCTCGCGGAGGCGCTGGCCGCGCAGGGGCGCCATGCCGAGGCGGCGGCCGTGCTGCCGTCCGAGCGGCTGCCGGGCGAGGCGGAGGGCCGCCGGGTGATGCTGGCCGAGCGTCTCGACTACTGGTGGCGCGGCGTCGTGCCCGTCCACCCCGACGGGCCGGCGGCGGCGCAGGTCGTGCGCACGTGGGCGATCCTGCTCGAAGGCCGGGTGCCTCAAACCCTCGGGAGCGGCCCGGGCCTGCTGATGGGCGCGCTGCCCGCCTCGGCGCGCGCGTGGGCCGCCTCCGCGGTGACGATCGCGGCGGGCCTGGCCGGTGACACCGCGCTGGTCGACCGCGCCTCGACCGCACCGCATCCTGCCGAGGCCGGTGACGCCGCGTTGGTCGACCGCGCCTCGACCGGACCACATCCCGCGGAGGCCGAGAGCACCGCGCTGGTCGACCGCGCCTCGGCGCCGCCACATCCCGCCCCGGCCGGTGACAGCGCCTCGCCCTGGGCGAAGGTGCAGGTGGGTGGGGCGCGGTGTCTGGCGTTGCTCCTGGCCGGTGCGCTCGACGAGGCGGGCGCGCTCGCCGAGGCGGCCTCCCTTCACGCCGCCGACCACGAGCCGCCGCAGGTGGTCGGCGCCTGGGCGGCCGTCTGGGGCATCGTCGCCAAGCACCAGGGCCGTCTCCACGTCGCCCAGCACGCCCTGCGCGAGGCCGTCGTCCTGCTCGACGGCCCCGACCCGCTTCGGCTGCGCCGGGTCCTGCTCGCCGAGCTCGCGGGGGCGTACGCGATGACGGGCGACACGCTCCAGGCCGAGCGCTGGATGCGCCGCGCCGACGCCTGCCCGCCGCCTCCCGGCGTGTTGTTCGACGCGTGGATCGAGCGCGACCGCGCCTGGACCGCGTCCCTGCTCGACCTGCCGACGGCGGCGACTCACGCGCTGGCCGCGGCGAAGGCGGCGCGTACGATCGGAGCCCCGATGCTGGAGGTGCTGGCCTTGACGGACGCGGCCCGCTTCGGGGCCGCCGGGCAGGTCCGCGACCGCTTCACCGAGCTGGCCGCCGGCCGTACCGTCCTGGACCAGGTCGTCCCCGAGGGTCGTGCCGGTTCGGCGTCCGACACCCCGGGGCGCCGTCAGACCGGTCCGGTCGTGGAAGCCCTGGCCGGTGCGGTGGCCGCGCTGGCCGAGCAGGACGCCGCCCGTCTGGCCCGTGCCGCCGAGCGGTTGCGGGCGCTGGGTCACCTGTTGCCCGCCGCCGAGTGCGCCGCCACCGCCTACCGCCTCCACACCGCCGCGAGTCGCCCGGTGGACGCCAAGCCGGCTCTGGCCCTGGCCCGCGAGCTGCTGACCGAGTGCGACGGCGCCCGCACTCCGCTGACGGACCTGAGCGGCAGCCGCAGCACCCTGACCCCCCGCGAGCTGCAGGTCGCCAAGCTGATCGCGGCGGGCATGCCGGGCAGGTCGGTCGCCGTCCGCCTCGGCCTGTCGTTGCGCACGGTCAACAACCACCTGGGACGCGTGTACGTCAAGCTGGGCATCTCCGGCCGTGACGCGCTGACCGCGGTGCTCGACGACACGGGGTGAGCCCCCTTGTGTTCATCCTGGCCTCCGGAGATGCTCGACTTCGGCGTCCACGGAGGAAACGACATGAGCGTGAGGATCGAACGCGACGGCGAGGTCATGACCGTCGTGCTCTCCCGGCCGGAGGTGCGCAACGCCGTCGACCGCAAGACGGCCGACGCGCTGGTCGACGCGTTCACGGCGTTCGAGGAGTCGTCCGCGTCGGTCGCGGTGTTGTGGGGTGAGGGCGGCTCCTTCTGCGCGGGGGCCGATCTGAAGGCTCTCGACAACCACGTCGGCGAGGAGGGCGCGGGTCCGATGGGGCCCACGCGGATGCGACTGTCGAAGCCGGTCGTCGCCGCCGTCTCGGGTCACGCGGTCGCGGGTGGGCTGGAGCTGGCGCTCTGGTGCGATCTGCGGGTGGCGGAGGAGTCGGCCGTGTTCGGCGTCTTCTGCCGCCGCTGGGGCGTGCCTCTGATCGACGGCGGCACGGTACGGCTGCCGCGCCTGATCGGGTTGTCGCGCGCGATGGACATGATCCTCACCGGCCGCCCCGTCGCGGGTCCCGAGGCGCTGGCGATGGGGCTGGCCAACCGCCTGGTGCCCGACGGCACGGCCAGGGCGGCGGCCGAGTCCCTGGCCAGGGAGCTGGCCCGCTTCCCGCAGTTGTGCATGCGCGGCGACCGGTTGTCGGCGCTGGAGCAGGACGGCATGGCCGAGCACGAGGCCATGGTCAACGAGTTGCGGCACGGCATGACCGCGCTGGGGGAGGCCGTCGACGGCGCCGCCCGTTTCGCGTCGGGCGCGGGCCGCCACGGATCCTTCGGCGACCTCTAGCGCTTGATGGCGGCGAAAACGGCATAATCGCCTCCATCATGGACAGAAGACCTCCCCTCGTCGCCGGTGCCATGGCGGTCACCGCCGTCGCCGCCGTCCTTCTGGCCGCGTACCTGCAGATCCGCCTGCCCGCCGCGTGGGCGCCGGATCCGCCGCTGTCGCCGGACCATCCGGCAGGGCTCGCCTTCCCGGCGGTCGGCGCCCTGCTCATCCACCGCCGTCCCGACCTCAACCTCGGCTGGCTCATGTGCTGGGGAGGGCTGCTGGCGGCCTTCTCGATGCTCACCCAGGCGTTCATGCTCCACCTGGCCACCGACGGGGCGATGGACGCGGCAGGGGTGGTGCGCTGGATCAGCGTCTGCTGCTGGTCGGTCGGCGGCGGCCTGATGGCGATCATCCTGCCCGTCTACGCGCCGACCGGCAGGCTGCCCTCGGCCCGCTGGCGGTGGCTGGTGGCGGTGGCCCTGACCGTCTCGGCGGCCCAGGCGATCGTGCGGGTGGTCCGCCCCGACCCCCCGCTGGAGGGATACGCCTTCCCCGAGGTCATCCCCAACGCCCTGGCGATCCGGTCGTTCACCGCCGTCGGGCTCGTCGGCGACATCCTGATCTGGGTGGTCAACGCCTGCGTCGTGGCGGCGCTGGTCTCCCTGGCGCTGCGCCTGCGCGGGGCCGACCCCGTCACGCGCCGCCAGATCGCCTGGCCGCTGGCCGCCTTCGCGCTCTACGTGGTCTTCCTGCTTCTGGGCGAGGACTTCTGGTTGTTCGCCACGATCTGGACGGGCCTGATCCCGGTGGCGATCGTCTTCTCGGTGCTGCGCTACCGGCTGTTCGGCATCGACACGGTGATCAGCCGCGCGGTGGTCGTCACCGGCCTGCTGGCGATCATCAGCGCGGTCTACTTCGGCGTGGGGGCGCTGGCCGGGCTCATCGTGGCCGAGCAGCACCAGATCGCCGGACTGGTGGCGGCGCTGTTCGCCGGGGCCTTCTTCCAGCCGCTGCGCCGGTCCCTGCAGCGGGCGGTCGACCGGGTCATGTACGGCCCGGTCGGCGATCCGCGACTGCTGGCCCAGCGGCTGACGCACGAGGTGCGCCGCGCCGACCCGGCCGACGCGCTGGCCGCCGTCGTGTCGGTCGTGCGCGACGGCCTGGCGGTCGACGGGGTGGCGGTGAACGTTCCCGAGGGGCTGCCCGCCCACGTCCAGAGCGGCGATCCCGGACCGGAAGCGAGGGTCATCCCGCTCGTCTGGCACGGCGAGCCGGTGGGCAGCCTGCACATCGGCAGGCCGGGGGCGCGCAGGTTCGCCGCCGCGCACGACGAGCGGGTGGTGCGCACGCTGCTGCCGTACGTGGCCGACGTGGCGCATGCCGTACGGATGGCCGCCGACCTGCAGCGGTCGCGCGAGCGCATCCTGGCCGCCCGCGAGGAGGAGCGCCGCCGCCTGCGGCGCGACCTGCACGACGGGCTCGGCCAGACGCTCTCGGGCATGGCCATGACGATCAACATCGCCCGCATCAACCTGCACCGCTCGCCCGACGACGCCGACGTGCTCCTGGCCGACCTGCGTACGGGCATGGACGCGGTCACCGGCGGCCTCAGGGAGCTGGTGTACGGCCTGCGCCCGCCCGCGCTCGACGAGCTGGGCCTGGCGGGAGCGATCGGCGAGCTGGCGGGGGCGGACCCGGCGACCACCGTCACCGTCGACGGCGAGCTGGCCGATCTGCCGGCCGCGGTCGAGGTCGCCGCCTACCGCATCGCCCAGGAGGCTCTCACCAACGCCCGACGGCACGCGGGAGCGGAGTCCATCGCCATCCACCTGGCCCGCGACGCGGGCCTGCGCCTGACGATCACTGACGACGGCCGGGGCATCGCGCCGGAGCACCGTCCGGGCGTGGGCCTGGCCTCCATGCGCGAGCGGGCGGCGGAGCTGGGCGGGGCGTGCGTCATCTCCTCCGGCGGCCGGGGCACGGTCGTCGAGGCGAGGCTGCCCGTCATGGCTGCGTCTGCGGGTTGAACTCGGTCAGCGTCGCGCCGTCGAGCGGCAGGCCCTCGACGCGGAGCACGTCGAGGCCCTTGAACATGTCGCTGGAGTAGACGTAGCCGTTGTAGAAGTAGGCCGACCAGGAGCCGCCCGACATCCCCGGGTCGCGGTAGGGTGCGCCGCCGCGCTGGTGGAAGCCGATCTCCTGGGGCCGGGCGGGGTCGGTGAAGTCGATGAGCGAGACCCCGCCCTCGTACCAGCCCTGGACCATGACGTCGCGCCCGGTCACGGGCACCAGCGAGCCGTTGTGCGCGCTGCAGGTCAGGGGCGCCAGGACCGCCCGCGGGATCTTGAAGTACCCGCGGAAGGAGAGCTTGCGCTCGGCCGAGACGCCGTAGACGCCGTTGGCTCCCCACACCCCGCCGGTCTTGGGGTCGCACACGATCGACTGGCCGCCGCCGAACTCGTCGGAGAAGACGATCGTGTCGCCGTCGGCGCTGAAGACCGCCGAGTGCCAGTAGCCGAAGTGCTGCGGGTCCTGGACCCGGTCCAGCACGCGCGGCTTGAGCGGGTCGGAGACGTCGAGCAGCACCCCGTCGCCGATGCACGAGGCGGCGGCCAGCCGGGTCGGCGCGTGCACGGTCACGTCGTGGCAGCCGCCGACCTTGAGATCCTCGTTGGCGATCTTGGACGCGCCGCCCTCCAGGATCGTCGGGCTGGCGGCGATCCGCGCGGAGGCGGGATCGTTCACCGGCACCTCCACCACCACGATCATGCCGTGGGCGGCCTCGCACTCCGACGAGCCGGTCATGCTCGGCGAGGAGGTGGCGAACAGGTAGACCTTCTCGGGCGTCGGCGAGGGGATGAGGGTGGCGGTGTGCGATCCGCACGGGGTGGCCACCGCGCCCACGTAGCGGGGCGCGGCCTTGTCGGCGATGTCGAAGATCCGCACCCCCTCCCATCCGCCGGGGGTGTACTGGCCGGAGTTCTGGCAGCTCTCGTCGGGCACGGGCAGGTCGACGGAGAGGAACAGCAGGTGGCCGCTGACGGTCACGTCGTTCTGCGGTCCCGGGCACACCACCTGGCTGACCACGCGTGGCTGCTCGGGCCGGGCGATGTCGTAGACGGTGAAGCCGAGGTAGTTGCCCGCGATCGCGTGGGTGCCGGTGAAGGCCAGGTCGGAGCCGATCGCCTCCTCGACGTCCAGCGGCGCCTGCCGCGCCAGGCTCGTCACCGGCTTCAGGTGGCCGCCGCTCGTCGCGCTCTCGTCGTACTCCCGCAGCGCCGAGGCCTCGATTGTGGTGCCGGAGGAGCCGGTCGCCCGGGGAGTGCCCCCGTAGGTGGCGGCGCCTCGCGGCGGCTCGGCCGTGCAGGCCGTCAGCACCAGCAGCAGGCAGAGCAGACCCCGTCGCACAATGACTCCCGCGCGCCATAGATTCGTGGGAAATGAACCGTAACGCGTGGCTTGCCGCCGCGACAGTGGCGACGCTGCTGGGAACCACCGGCTGTACGGCGGAGCGGCCCGCCGGGGGAGTGGTGCCCACGGGCGCGGCCCCGGTGATCGTCCCCGGCCGCCCCGGAGAGCCCGCCGCGACCGCCACCCCGGGCCGGACCCTGCTGCGCGCCGCCCAGCCGAACGCGGCCGACGTGCGCTTCGCCGAGGCGATGATCGGCCACCACCGGGCGGCCCTGGCGATGGCCGCCCTCGTGCCCGGTCGTACCGGCACCCCGCCGATCGTGGCGGCGGCGGCTCGCGTGCGCGTCTCGCAGGAGGCCGAGATCGGCTGGCTCACCCGGTGGCTGGCGCGCCTGAGCCGGCGGGCGCCGCACGGGCACGACCACGACCTGGCCGCGTTGCGCGGGCTCAGGGCGGCCGCGTTCGACCGCGCCTACCTGGTCCAGATGATCGAGCACCACGAGGGCGCGGTGCGCATGGCCGCCGACGTGCTGCAGAAGGGGTCCGATCCGGGGATCAGGCGTCTGGCCGCCGACATCGACAGCGGCCAGACGGCCGAGATCGTCAGGATGCGGGAGCTGCTCAGAGGTACACGCGCGGGTCGGCGTGCAGCCGCTGCGGCAGCCGTACCTTGATGAACTCGTTGGGGTCGGGCCTTCCGGCCGTGCGCCCGGAGGAGAACGGGAAGTTGTTGTCGTCGAGGACGCCGAGCGTGCGGTCGTCCAGGATGATCACGTCCTCGATCGTCTGGAACGGGAAGCGGAAGGGCGTCGAGGGGTCGCGCGGGTCGTGGAGGTCGAGCAGGTCGGCCACGAGGGTCTTGACCAGCTCGGTGCCGCGCCGCTCCGCCAGGTAGATCTTCTTCACCTTGGCCGCGTCGCCCTGCAGGTTGTCGCGCTCGATGATGAGGAACCGGTCGCGGTCGACGGCGATGGCGTCGCCGATGGCGTGCGAGGGGTCGTCCAGCTTGTAGGTCCAGTGCTGGGCACTGTAGCGCCGCTTGCGCAGGTCGTACTCGTACATGCGCAGCGTGCCCGGCTCGTCGCCGGTGACGGTGCCCTCCAGCAGCGGGTAGAGGCGGCGCTGGTCGACCGAGCGGGCCAGCCCCTCGAAGCCCTTGCTGCGCCCCAGGTTGGGCTGCTCGGAACCGAGGTAGGGGTTCTCCGGCGCCTTGACGCCGGGCAGCTGGATCGGCGCGTCGAGCAGCTCGCCGCGGCCGGAGAAGTGCAGCAGGAAGGGGCCGAACTCGTCGCCGATCCAGTAGGTGCCGTCGACGGCGCGCTGGATCGACTCCACGTCGAAGTCGGCGCCGGTCAGCACCCGGTCGGCGCGGGTGAGCGCGAAGGGCACCAGGCCGCGCGGGTCGCGCAGGTTCACCCCGCCCAGCACGTCGATCGTGCCGCGCCGGAAGTCGGGCCGGATGCGGTGGATGCGCAGCAGGAAGTCGGCGCTGTTGTTCTTGGCGCCGAAGCCGTTGTCGGACAGCACGTCGAAGCTGCCGTCGTGGCGGCGGGCGATGCCGCTGAAGCCCTGGATCGGCTGTCCGGGCAGGGGGAGGGTGACGCCGTTGACGGGCGCGGTGCCGAGCTGGGAACCCGACGGCTCGCTGCCCGGGACGTAGGTCTCGGCGGGCAGGGAGGCGAACCCCGCCAGGGAGGCACGATCGCGGTCGGCCGCGGCGGCGTGGGCGGGCATCGCGGCCAGGCCCGCCGCCAGGGCGAGCACCGCGATGGAGAGACGTTTCATGATGTCGCACCGTACGGAGCCGGAGTGAACAGGGTTTGAACTCCGTTCGGATTTTGGCCCCGTCATGATCGAGAATATGGTCATATAGAGGGGTGAGTGAGGAAAGCGTCCCAGCCGGTATCGACCCCACCGTGCCGAGCGCGGCCCGGATCTACGACTACTTCCTGGGCGGCAAGGACAACTTCGCCTCCGATCGCGCCGCGGCCGAGCACATCCTGGCGCTGGCCCGTGCGCGGGGATACGACATCCGCGAGGCGGCCTGGTCCAACCGCGCCTTCCTCGGCAGGGTGGTGCGCGAACTGGCCGCGGCGGGCGTGCGCCAGTTCCTCGACATCGGCACCGGCCTGCCCACCCGCGAGAACGTGCACCAGATCGTGCGCGAGGCCGCCCCCGACGCGAAGGTCGTCTACGTCGACAACGACCCCATCGTGCTCGTCCACGCCCGCGCGCTGCTGGAGGACAACTCCCAGACCATCGTGGTCCACGGCGACCTGCGCGAGCCCGCCAAGATCCTGGCCGACCCCCAGGTGCGCGCCCATCTCGACTTCGACCGGCCGGTCGCCGTGCTCGTGCTGGCGCTGCTGCACTTCTTCCCCGAGGACGACTATGTGGACGGCCTGGTCGGCCACCTGATCGACGGCCTGCCCGCCGGGGGCTACCTGGCCGTCTCCCACGGCTACGCGGCCCTGCGCGACGCCGAGGGGGAGCAGGAGGCGCGCGACGTCTACAGCAAGACCTCCGTCGGCGACATCGTGCAGCGCCCCCCGGCCAAGGTCGCGGCGATGATGGCGCGGCTGGAGATGCTGGAGCCCGGCGTCGTCCCCGTCGAGACCTGGCGCCCGCATCCCGACCAGTACGCGGGCAACCCCGAGACCAGCGGCTACATCGGCGGCGTGGGCCGCAAGGTCTGACTGGGCGGGACAGCGGCCTCGCGCCGCCCCGCCGTACGGCTCAGCCGACCCGGACCGGCACCCGCGCGGGCCGGAAGATCTGGCTGCCGTCCGTCCACGGCACCTCGCCCGCCACGGCGAGCCCGGGAGCCCGCTCCGTCAGCACGGCCAGCGCCTCCTGCAGCTCCATCCGGGCCAGGTTGGCGCCCAGGCAGTAGTGGATGCCGCGGCTGAAGGCCAGGTGCTGCACCGGCCCCTCCCGGTCGAAGCGCATCAGTTCCGGCTCGTCGAAGACCGCCGGGTCGTTGTTGGCCCCGAGGTAGGAGACGATCACGCCCTCGCCCTTGGCGACCACCCCGCCCGAGGGCAGCTCGACGTCCTCCAGCGCCACCCGGATCGGCGTGCTGTCGCCGGGGAACTCCACGCGCAGCAGTTCCTCCACCGCCGCCGGGATCAGCCCGGGCCGTTCCACCAGCCGCTCCCAGCCGTCGTCGAGGAGGCGCACGATGGCCCGGCAGAGCAGCGAGCCGGTGGTCTCGTATCCGGCCAGCAGCAGTCCCATCGCCTGCTGGACCAACTCCTCCTCCGACAGCCTGTCGTCCTCGTCGCGAGCCAGGATGAGCGAGGCGAGCACCCCGTCGCCCGGGTCGTCGCGGTGCCGGGCGACGAGGTCGGCGACGTAGACGTGGAACTCCATGCCGGCCAGGAGCTTGTCGTCGACGCTGAGGCCCGACGACGACAGCAGCGCGTTGGACCAGTGCGCCACGCGCTCGATGTCGACCTCGACGCCGAGGATGTCGCAGATGACGCGGACGGGCAGCGGGAAGGCGAAGGAGGAGACGAAGTCGAACTCGTCACCGGCCGCCTCCAGCAGCCCGGTGGCGATGGCCCGCACCCGGGGACGCCACAGCTCGATCTTGCGCGGCGTGAACGTGCCCGCCAGCAGCTTGCGCAGGCGCGTGTGGGCGGGCGGGTCGGTGCTGATGAGCAGGCCGGGCACGTCGGTGAAGCTGAAGCCCTCGTACATGCGGGGCGCGCCCTCGTAGAACAGCTCGCGGCTGAAGCGCGGGTCGCTCAGCACGGCGACGGCGTCGTCGTGGCGGGTGGTGAGCACCACGACGTCGCCGCTGGGTAAGCGCACCCGGCCGGTGGGCTCGGTGGTGCGGCGGCGGTCGTAGGCCTCGTGCGGCCGTCCCATCGGGCAGGTGGGGAAGGGGAAATTCTCGATCATGGCGGGAAATGTAACCTGTTCTTATGCCGGACATCGAGGTATCCGGGCGGCAGGTCGCGGTCACCAGTCCCGACAAGGTCGTCTTTCCCGACAGCGGGCACACCAAGCTCGACCTGATCCGCTACTACCAGGCGGTCGGCGACGGCGCGCTGCGCGGGGTCAGCGGCAGGCCGATGATCCTCAAGCGCTACGTGCACGGCATCCAGGAGGAGGCCTTCTTCCAGAAACGCGCGCCCAAGAAGCGCCCCGACTGGATCGAGGTCGCCGAGCTGAAGTACCGCTCCGGGCTGTCGGCCGAGGAGGTCGTCGTCACCGACCTGGCCCAGCTGCTGTGGGTGGTCAACCTGGGCTGCGTGGATCTCAACCCGCACCCGATCCGCTCCGACGACCTGGCCCGTCCCGACGAGCTGCGCATCGACCTCGACCCGATGCCGGGCGTGCCCTGGCCCGCCATCCTGGCCACCGCCCAGTGCGCCCGCGAGGTGCTGGAGGAGCACGGCCTGACGCCGTGGCCGAAGACCTCGGGTTCGCGCGGCTTCCACGTCTACGCCCGCATCGAGCGGCGCTGGCCGTTCGCCCAGGTGCGCAAGGCCGCCGAGGCGGTCGCCCGCGAGGTCGAGCGGCGCATCCCCGACATCGCGACCGCCCGCTGGTGGAAGGAGGAGCGTCACGGCGTCTTCGTCGACTTCAACCAGAACGCCTACGACAGGACCGTGGTCAGCGCCTACTCCGTGCGCGCCGTCGCCGACGCCCGGGTCTCGACGCCGCTGACCTGGGACGAGGTGCCCGGCGTCGATCCGGCGGCGTTCACGATCGACACGGTGCCCAAGCGGCTGGCCGAGCGCGGCGACCCGTGGGAGGACATGGACCTGCACGCCGGCTCCCTCGACGGGCTGCTGGAGTTGTCGGAGAGCCTCGGTCCCGCGCCGAAGCCGCCCAAGGGCAGCATCCCGCTGATCGAGATCGCCAGGGCCCAGCACAAGGAGGAGGCGCTGGAGGCGCTCGAACGCTGGAAGGGCCGCCATCCCGGCGTGGTCGAGCACCTGCAGCCCGCCGACGTGCTGGTCGACGGCATGCGCGGGCGCTCCAGCGTCTGGTATCGCATCCGCGTCAACCTGCAGCACGTGCCGGAGGGGCACAGGCCGCCGCAGGAGCCGCTGGAGGTCGACTACAACCCCTTCGAGGGCGTCGACTGGGAGGCGGTCGCCCGGCGAAGGGAACGCTGAAAACCCTCTCAAAACGGGACATGATCGAATAACATTCGGCCCATGCAGATCGATACGTCCAAGCCGAGCGTGGCGCGCATCTACGACTACTGGCTGGGCGGCAAGGACAACTTCGAGATCGACCGCATCGCCGCCGACCAGCTGACCAAGCTGGTCCCCGACGCCGTCGAGATGTGCCGCGACAACCGTGCCTTCCTCAAGCGCACGGTCACCCTGCTGGCCGAGGCCGGCATCCGTCAGTTCCTCGACATCGGCAGCGGCCTGCCCACCCAGGAGAACGTGCACGAGGTGGCCCTGGGCGCCGCGCCCGACTCCAGCATCGTCTACGTCGACAACGACCCGATGGTGCTCGTCCACGGCAGGGCGCTGCTCAGCGACGCCGGGCACGCCTGGGTGGTGGAAGGCGACATCTACGACCCCGGCGGCATCGTCGCCAAGGCCTGCGAGCGGCTCGACTTCGACAGGCCCGTCGCCGTGCTGATGCTGGCGATCGCGCACTTCGTCACCGACGACGCCGAGCTGGCCCGCATCATCACGGAGCTGCGGGCCCGCCTGGCGCCCGGCAGCTACATCGTCATGTCGCACGCCTTCGCGGGCGAGCGCACCGGTGACGACACCGTCCAGGGCGTTCAGGAGGTCTACGCCAAGTCGGCGGCGGGCGGGCTCACCCCGCGCTCGCGCGAGCAGATCGGCGGCCTATTCGCGGGCATGGAGCTGCTGGAGCCCGAGCTGGTGCCGGTCAAGTCCTGGCGGACGGGAGTGGCTCCCGACTACACCAAGCCCACGACCATCGGGGTCGTCGCCAAGCTCTAGACCCGCGTCGGCGGTTCGTAGCCCTCGTCGCCGCGGCGGTCGGGCATCTCGATCGACGGCCCGGCGTACTCTCCGGCGATGTCGGGCTCCTCGGTGCTCGCGCCGAGGGGCGACAGGTAGCGGGTCCAGGTGATGCGTCCGCGGGCGGGGCCGTTGAGCAGGCCCGCCCGCTGGGCCGCCGCCGTCCGGCCCGGCCAGCGCGCGGGCGGCAGCGGCAGGCGTCTGCCTCGGGCCCTGCGCTACTGCCTGGCCAGCTCGTCGGTGGCCAGCACCTCGGGCCCCGCGAAGTTCTCGATCGTCTTGCGCGGCCCGCCGGTCAGCAGGTCCACCAGGAAGGCGGCCACGTCGCGGGCGTCGACCGGCTGCCACGGGACCGTGCGGTCGACCGGCAGGAACGGCGCCCTGGCGAGCAGGCCGTCGAGCCACTGGTGGAACGGGGTGGCGCGCAGGATGGTCCAGCCCAGTCCGCTGTCGGTCACGATCCTCTCGGCGCGCAGCTTGTGGGCGAAGTAGCCGACGGGCGCCTTGCCGACGCCGACGATCGAGGGGAAGACGACGTGGCCGACCCCGGCGGAGCGGGCGCACTCCAGCAGGCCGCGCGTGCCGTACACGTCGACCGTGGCGGTCCTGCGCCCGCGGTGGGCGAGGGTGGCCATGTGCACGACCGCCTCGACCCCGTCGAACGCCTCGCGCACGCCGCGGCCGGTGGCCAGGTCGGCCCGCCGCCAGTCGACCGCCGGATCGGTGCGGGGCTCGCGGCTGAGCGCGCGCACCTCGAAGCCGCTCGAGACCAGGTGAGGGGTGACGACCCGGCCCATCGTGCCGGTCGCTCCGGTTAACAGGACTCTCATTCGGTGGCCTCTACCCGATGTCGCTCCCGCCATTTCTCGTGGAGCTGAGGCATCTGCTCGTACATGAACAGGTAGAAGTCGCGCAGCTCGGTCATGGTCCGCCCGCCGTGCGTCTCCTGGCCGCCGAGCACCTCGATACCCTCGTCGACCATGTCGGCCAGCACCTTGTAGAGCCTGACCTTGGTGAGGGCGACCTCCCACCAGCTGTTCTCGACCACCCGGTACAGGTCGCGGCGCGAGCCCGGCACCGGTTCGCGCGTGACCATGCCCAGCTGGATGAGGTAGCGCACCGCGCCCGAGATCGCCGCCGGGCTCACGCTCAGCCGTTCGGCCAGGTCGGCGGCGCTGAGCGAGTCTTCGTCCGACACCGACAACGTCACCAGCACCCGCCCGGCCATGGGCGGGAAGCCCCAGTCGCTGAGCATCCGGCTCAGCTTCTCCACGAAGATCCGAACGCCTTCTTCGTCCCGCATCAACACCCCCAGCGTCAAGAACGCGTAGTTTACCGTATTTACAACTTTCAGAAGTTTGTGAAACTTGTGTACAGTCTAAAACATGAACAACGTCATCTCCATGTCCGGCGTGACGAAGACCTTCGGCCGGACCCGGGCTCTCGACGGTCTGGACCTCCAGGTCAGCGCCGGCGAGGTGCACGGCTTCCTGGGCCCGAACGGCGCCGGGAAGTCCACCACGATCCGCGTGCTGCTCGGCCTGCTGCGGGCCGACGCCGGCACCGTGCGGATGCTCGATGGCGACCCCTGGAAGGACGCCGTGTCGCTCCACCGCCGCCTCGCCTACGTGCCCGGCGACGTCACCCTCTGGCCGAACCTGTCGGGCGGCGAGGTCATCGACCTGCTCGGCCGCCTGCGCGGAGGGCTCGACAAGAGCCGCAAGGCCGACCTGATCGAGCGCTTCGAGCTCGACCCGCGCAAGAAGGGCCGCGCCTACTCCAAGGGCAACAGGCAGAAGGTCGCGCTGATCGCCGCGCTCGCCTCCGACGTCGAGCTCTACCTCTTCGACGAGCCCACCTCGGGCCTGGACCCGCTGATGGAGGCGGTCTTCACCGACTGCGTCGGCGAGCTGCGCGCGCAGGGCCGCACCGTCCTGCTCTCCAGCCACATCCTGGCCGAGGTCGAGAAGCTCTGCGACCGGGTGAGCATCATCCGCGACGGCCGCGTCGTCGAGACCGGCACCCTGGCCGAGCTGCGGCACCTGACCCGCACGACCATCACGGCCGAGCTCATCGGCGCCCCCAACGGCCTGTCGGGCGTGCACGGCCTGAAGGTCGACGGCAACCGCGTCACCTTCCAGGTCGACTCCGGCGACCTCGACGAGGCGCTGCGCCAGCTGACCGCCTCGGGCGTGCGGACGCTGACCAGCCAGCCGCCGACCCTCGAAGAGCTCTTCATGCGCCACTACACGGGAGCCGCGCGATGACCGGCACCGCCTCCCTCATCCGGCTCATCCTGCGCCGGGACCGGATCGTGCTGCCGCTCTGGGTGATCATCCTGGGCGTGCTGCCGATCAGCCAGACCTCCGGCATCGCCGGGCTCTACCCCACCACGCAGGAGCTGGAGGCCTTCGCCGCCTCGATGCGCGCGACCCCCGCCTTCTCGGCGCTGTACGGCCCGCTGCTCGACTCCACCGCCCCCGCCCTGGGCATCTGGCGCGCCGGGTTCATCCCCGTGATCATCGCACTGGCGAGCATCCTCATGGTGATCAGGCACACCCGGGTCGAGGAGGAGAGCGGCCGCCGCGAACTGCTCGGCTCGACCGTGCTCAGCCGCAACGCCGCCCTCACCGCCGCCCTGATCGTGACCTCGGGCGCCTCCGCCGTGCTCGGCCTCATCGTCTTCGCGACCTTCGCCGGCACCTACCCGGTGGCGGGCGCCGCGGCCGCGGGTCTGGGCTACTTCCTGGTCGGGGCGGTCTTCGCGGCCGTCGGCGCGGTGGCGGCCCAGCTCACCGAGAGCGCCTCGGCCGCGCGGGCGATCGGCCTGTCGGCGCTGGGCGTCTTCTTCCTGGTGCGCATGGCGGCCACCGTCAGCGAGTCCGCCTGGCTTTCCTGGGTGTCGCCGCTGTCGTGGGGTCAGAAGCTGCGGCCCTTCGCGGGCGAGGAATGGTGGCCCGTGCTGCTGCTCGTGGCCGGGTTCGCGGTTCTCGCCTACGCCGCCTACACGCTGTCGGCCCGTCGCGACGTGGGCGCGGGCCTGCTGCCGCCCTCGCTCGGTCCCGCCGAGGCCGCCCCCGGCCTGAACAGCCCGCTGGCGCTGGCCTGGCGCATGCACCGCGGACCGCTGATCGGCTGGAGCGCCGGCATGGCCTTCGCCGGCCTGGTGATCGGCAGCGCGGCCCAGGCCGCCTCCGACGCCCTGGCGGGCAACGAGACCGTGATGCGGATGCTCACCGCGATGGGCGCGGCGGGCTCGGTCGGCGACCTGTTCATCGCCATGCTCGTCAGCGTCTTCGGCCTCGGCGTGGCGGGCTACGCCATCCAGGCGGCGCTCAAGGCGCGCGGCGAGGAGTCGCTGGGCCGGGCCGAGCCGCTGCTGGCCGCGGCGGTCGGCCGCGTCGGCTGGGCCGGCAGCCACGTGTTCTTCGCCTTCGCAGGTCCCGCGATCGCGCTGCTCGTCGCGGGCGCGGGCGTCGGTCTGTCGTACGGCCTGGCCAGCGGCGACGTCGGCACCCAGCTCCCGCGCACGATCGGCGCGGCCCTGTCCCAGCTGCCCGCCGCCTGGACCCTGGCGGGGCTGGCCCTGGCCCTGTTCGGGCTGCTGCCGAGGCTGACCGCGGCAGCCTGGGGCGTGCTCCTGCTCTTCCTGCTGTTCGGGCAGGTCGGAGCGGTGCTGGAGCTGCCGCGGGCGCTGCTGGACCTGTCGCCGTTCACCCACTCGCCCCGGCTGCCGGGCGGTGACGTGAGCGCGGCGCCCCTGCTGATCATGGCGGGGATCGCCGCGGCCCTGACAGCGGCGGGCCTGTACGGCTTCCGCCGCCGCGACGTCCAGGTCTAGGAGTAGATCACCGAGAGGAACCTGAGCAGGACGGCCTCCCGCTTGTCGGCGGGCAGGCCGTCCAGCACGGCGTTGACCACCGCCATCTCCGGCTGGGCCTGGCTGGTCAGGTCGACGCCGACGGAGGCGGCGAGCTCGGCGAAGGTGGCGTCGTCGAGCGCGTCGAGGTCGAGCCCGGCGATCAGGTCGATCAGCCCGTCGGGAAGCGTGGCCGGCCCCCGCCGGCGGGCGGCCTCGGCCGACTTGGCGATCACCTCCAGCATCGCCTCCACCCCGGCCAGCGTGGCCCCGGTGACGGTGATGTGGATGTTGGCCGGGATGCCCGCGTACGACAGCTGCGGCTGCAGGAACCAGCCGAGCTTGCGCGCCTCGTCGGCCAGGACGAACACGTCGATCTCGGTGGAGCCGAAGGCCACCAGCGTCGAATCCGGCTCGCCCAGCACGCTCAAGCCGTCGATCGCGGCGATGCCCTCGCGCAGCCGGCGGGCCGCCTCCAGCGACCTGCGGCCCAGCTCGACGTAGCCGTCGCGGCCCAGCGCCTGCATGGTCGCCCAGGCCCCGCCCAGCGGACCGGCGGACCGCGAGCTCTGCACGGTGGCGTTGATGATCGTGTAGCCGGGCCAGGCGGCCGAGGCGAAGTAGGCCTTGCGGCGCAGCGCCGGGTCGCGGAAGAGCACCACGGAGGCGCCCTTGGGCGCGTAGCCGAACTTGTGCAGGTCGCACGAGATCGAGGTGACGCCGGGCACCGACAGGTCGAAGGGCGGCACCTCGGCCCCCGCCTCCCTCAGCCACGGCAGCAGCCACCCGCCCACGCAGGCGTCGACGTGGCAGAGCACGCCGCGCTCCGCGCAGATCGCCGCGACCCGCTCGACCGGGTCGACCACGCCCTGCGGGTAGGAGGGCGCCGAGACGACCACCAGGACGGTGTCGCCGGTGATCGCCGCCTCGACCGCCGACGGCTCGACCCGGTAGGTCTCCAGGTCCACCGGCACGGCGACGACCTTCACCCCGAGGTAGTGGGCGGCCTTGTGGAAGGCCGGGTGGGCGGTGACGGGCACCACCATCTCCGGAGCCTTCGTGGCGGCAGCGTCGCGCGCGGCCTTGACCGCCAGCATGATCGACTCGGTGCCGCCGCTGGTGAAGATGCCGTGCCCGCCGCCCAGCAGCTCCGCCACCGCGCCGACCACCTGCTTCTCCATCTCCACGATGCTCGGGAAGGCCGTCGGGTCGAGGGAGTTGACCTCCAGCATCTCGAAGTAGCCGCTCGCGGCGGCCTCGTGCACCTCGGGACGGCCGGTGTCGTAGACGTAGGCGGTCACCTTGCCGCCGCGCACGGGCAGGTCCGCGCCCTTCAGACGGGCGATCTCGGCGAGCAGGTCCTCGGTGGAGCGTCCGTGCTCGGGCAGGGTCATGCGGGAGTCAACTCCTTGGTGGCCAGGCGGCGGTAGGCGACGACGAACGGGAGGCTGGCCAGCATCAGGGCGGCGGGCAGCGCGGTGAAGCCGAGCGTCAGCCCGGTCAGGGCGGAGTCGGGCTGGGCGGCGGGGGAGTCGAAGGGCGCCGAGGTGAACGAGGTGAACGCCAGCACCGCGGCGTACAGGCCGGGGCCCAGCGCCATCCCGGCGGTCTCGCCCGCGGTCCACAACCCGGTGAACGCTCCCGCCTGGGCGTGCCCGGTCCTGGCGGTGTCGGCGTGCACGGTCTCGGGCAGCAGCGACAGCGGCAGCAGCTGCAGGGCGGCGTAGCAGACGCCGACGAGCGCCGTGATCGCCAGGGTGAGCGGCACCGAGGTGATGGCGGGGATCAGGGCCAGCGCCGCGACCGTGAACCCTCCGGTCGCCGCCAGGTAGCAGGTGACCATGCCGAAGCGCCGCGCCGCCCACGACCACATGGGCACGGCCGCCGCGCTCAGCCCGACCATGCAGACGAACATCATCGAGGTCAGGCCGTAGTTCCCGAGCCGGTAGGCGGCCACGTAGGGCGCTCCGGCGAGCATCACCGACACGCCGAGGGCCTGGATCACGAAGGCGGCCAGGAGGGCGAAGAAGGGCCGGTTGCCGCGTGCCGTACGGAAGGAGGCGACCAGCCCGAGAGGCGCGGGGCCGGGGCTCGAGCGCACCCAGCGCACCGAGCGGGTCGAGATCAGCAGCACCACCGCCATGACCAGGCCGACCGCCACGCCCATCGCGGCGTAGCCGGCGCGGCCGTTGCCCGCCGCCTCGACGATGGCCGGGGCCAGGCCGCCCGCGACGAGGATGCCGGCGGTCAGGCAGACGATGCGCCAGGCCATGATCCGGGTGCGTTCGGCCGTGCTGCCGGACATCTCCGCGGGCAGCGCCACGTACGGCACCTGGAAGCAGGCGAACGCCGAGGCCGCCGCGACGAAGGCCAGCGCCACCCACCACGCGCCCGGGGCGGCGAACATGGCGGCGAAGGCGATCGGCAGCGTGACGGCGCCGATCGCCAGGAGCCTGGTCCGCCGGCCGGTGCGGATCGCCTCACGGTCGCTGGCCGCGCCCACGATCGGGTTGAGCAGCACGTCCCAGGCCTTCGGCACGACCAGGACGGCCCCGGCCAGCGCCGCCGAGACGCCCAGCACGTCGGTCAGGTAGTAGAGCAGCAGCAGTCCGGGGACGGCCGAGAAGACGCCGGTGCCGACCGAGCCCAGCCCGTAGCCGAGCAGCCGGCCCCTGCCTAGCGAGGCCACTCGCCCGCCAGTCCCAGCGTCATGTGCGCCTGGCGGTGCAGGTGGCGGCGGAACCGTTGCAGCGCCGCGCGGTCCTCGCCCGCGCGCCGCCTGCCCGTGTCGCCCATCTGGCCGCCCATGATGTAGCCGTTGACGCACCAGATCACGGTCCACAGGGCCGACTCGAGGTCGCCCTCCAGCCTGCCCTCGAAGCCCTCCATGACCATCGCCAGCAGCGGGCGCACGTACTGCAGCTCCAGCTCGGCGATGTCGTCGGCGTCCGACAGCCAGCGGTGCATCCACAACGCCGACACCTCGGGCCGGTCGAGCAGGAAGTCCAGGTAGCGGTCGATCAGCAGGTGGATGGCGCGGACCGGGTCGTCGGCGGGCGGCGCGTCGGCCAGCGCGCCCGCGAGCGCGGCCCGCTCGGCCAGGTGCGCCCGCTCCATGACGGCCAGGTAGAGCTCGCGCTTGGCCCCGACGTGGTAGTTCACGGTCGCGATGTTGAACCCGGCGGCCTCGGCGATCTGCCTGGTCGAGGTGCCGTCGTAGCCGAGCGCCGCGAACAGGCGCGTGGCGGAGGCGACGATCGCCTCCACTTGGCTGGATGTCATAAGCGCCCACGTTATGTCCGCTTTGTCGGATCAGTCAATCGTTTGATGGAATCCCAGCCGGGCCTTGACCACCACCTCATGGAGCACCTGGTGCGCCGAGGCGGACTCCGGCAGGACCGAGCGCCCGCACTCCTGCTCCAGCAGCGCCGACAGGCGCATCACGTCGGCCTCCAGCCGGCCGCGGTCCGGCGCCCCGCCCGGCAGCGGCCCGTGCTCGGCCGCGCGCTTGGCCTCCACCAGCTCGGGCACGTACGGCGGGACCAGGTGGTAGAGCCTGGTCAGATCGGCCTGGACCTCGCCCGTGCGCATCAGGTGCACCCCGGTGGCCAGCACCCTGAAGGTGTACAGCAGCGGCTTGAGCTCGCCGTTCCTGTCGAACAGCCGCCACTGCGTGCGCGAGAAGCCCAGGTAGTGGTGGGCGTGATGACGCGTCAGGCACCCCGCCGCCGCCCGCCGCAGCTCCTCGTGCACCGGCGAGGACGACACCACCAGCGGCGAGAGCAGCTGCTCCAGCACGTAGCCGTTGCGGTTGAGCAGCAACCGGCAGAACTTGGCCAGGTCGTGGGTGACCAGGTCGACCTCCACGCCCTCGCGGTCCCACGTGCGGTCGATCGTCTCGGGACCGTGGCGCAGCCCCACCACCTCCTCGGCCGGGAGCAGGTGCACGCCGCGCAGGTCGACGTCGGAGTCGGCCGAGGGGAAGCCGTACAGGTGCGCGCCGCTCACGGTCGCGAACACCAGGGGGTAGCGCTCGCCGCGCGCCACCTCGGGCAGCCATCCGGGCAGGTTCACAGGCTCGCCTTCCGCACCCGCACCAGGAACTCCTCGACCGCGCCCCGGTCGGGCTGCTCGGGCAGCACGTCCGGCAGGGCGGCGAGCCCGTCGGCCAGCTCCCGCCGCCACGCGACCACCTCGGCGAACGGCAGCTCGCCCCGCCGTACGGCCAGCAGCCGCTCGCGGTGGGCGCCCACCTCGACCAGCGGCTCGCCGTGCTCCAGCAGGTGGCGGCCGGACAGCAGCAGGCGGATCATGTGCATGGCCTGCTTGTGGTTGGGCCGCTCCGGCTTCAGGCGGCGGAACTGCGCCTCGGCGTACTCCACGAACGTCTCCCTGGCCCGGCGGGAGACGAACGCCCCGCGCAGCGCGCGCAACTCCTGGCCGACCGGCGTGGCCAGCTCC
This sequence comes from Nonomuraea sp. NPDC050663, assembly GCF_044456985.1. NCBI lineage: Bacteria > Bacillati > Actinomycetota > Actinomycetes > Streptosporangiales > Streptosporangiaceae > Nonomuraea > Nonomuraea sp. NPDC050663. Next base: position 265,276 of record NZ_JBITGL010000006.1, on the reverse strand, counting down.
ACGATAGGCGACCACAGGCACTCCAGCACCGTGGGATTGGCCTGCAGGGCCAGCACGCAGAACCGCTCCAGCTCCCACGAGAACTGCTCGGGCCTGGGCCCGTCGAGATGGGTGGGCGGCTTGTCCAGGCGCCAGAACAGCGCGGCGGGCACGGCGAACACGCCGCGCCTGTCGGTGTCGGACGCTTCGGTCTCCAGGCCGTAGGCACGCGAGCCGACGACCACGGAGAGCACGGTGTGCTCGGGGTAGTCCACCGTGCCCACGATAGAGGCGTCAGGAACGCGCCAGCGCGTGGGCGATCTCCGCGGTCGCCTCGTAGAGCCGCCGGTAGAGCCGGTAACGCTCGTCGTAGGAGGCCGCCGGGTCCGGGTGGACCGTGGAGGCGACCGGGTTCCACCCGCCGGTGTCGATGCCGAGGGCCTGGCCGGCCAGCATGGCGTCGCCGTACGCCGCCCCGATCGTCTGGGCGGGCAGGTCCTGGGGCAGCCCGAGCACGTCGGAGACGATCTGCGTCCACAATCCGCCCCGAGTGCCGCCGCCCACCGCGACGAGCCGGCGCGGCGCGGGCATGACCTCCAGGTTGTGGCGGACGGCGAACGCGGTGGCCTCCAGGGCGGCGCGGTAGAGGTGGCCGCGCCCGTGACGCAGGGTCAGGCCGATCAGGGCGCCGCGCGCGTCGGGGTCGAACAGGGGAGTGCGCTCGCCCGCGAAGTAGGGCAGCATCAGCAGCCCCTCGCAGCCGGGCGCGACGGCGGCGGCCTCGGCGGTGAGCTCGGCGAACCCCGCGCCCGTCAGGTCGCCCAGCCACGAGGTGATCGCGCCGGAGGTGGCGGTGCCCGCGGCCAGGTTGAAGGTGCCGGGCGACAGGCCCACCGTGCCCCACAGGTGCGGGCTCGTGGCGCGGGAGGCGAGCACCTGCACGATGAACATCGTCGTGCCGTACATCAGCATGACGTCGCCCGGCTCGCGCACGCCCGCGCTGTGCGCCTCGGCCCAGGCGTCGATGGTCCCGGCCAGCACCGGCAGGCCCTGCGGGAGGCCGGTCCTGGCGGCGGCGCCGGCCGTGACCGTGCCCGCGACCTCGCCGCTCCACAGCAGCCGCGGAAGGTCGAGCCCGGGAGCGATCTCGGCCGCCCAGTCCTCGATCCACCGGTGCGGCTCGTAGAGCGGCGCGCACTGGCTGGCCGAGTGGTGATCGAGCACGTAGGCGCCGGTCAGCTCGTGCACGATCCACGAGTGCGCCATGAACAGCCGCCTGGTGCGCGCCCACGTCCCGGGCTCGTGCTCACGCAGCCACTCCAGCTTGGGCCCGACCGCCTGCGAGGTCAGCGGCGAGCCGCAGCGCTCCAGGATCGCGGGGTAGCGGCGGTTCTGCGCCTCGATCTGCGCGGCGGCGCGCGTGTCGACGCCGTACAGGATGGCCGGCCGCAGCGGCGTGCCGTCGGCGGCGGCCGGCAGCACGCACGGCCCGATACCGCTGACGGCGACCCCGGCGATGCCGGGACGGCCCAGCTCGGCGACGATGTGCGCGAAGTCGTGCCACCAGACCTGCTCCGCGTCGTGCTCGAACCAGCCGGGCCTGGGCGTGGAGGTGCGGTGCTCGCGGGTGGCCGTGGCCAGCACGTCACCGTCGGGGGAGAGCAGGACCCCCTTGGAGCTGGAGGTGCCGATGTCGACGCCGAGCAGCATCTACAGCGCCTCGAAGTCCACGTCGAGCTGGAGGCAGACCGCCTGCAGCTCGGCCAGGTAGTCGCCGGGCACGGCGTGGATGTGGTTGGCGCCGAAACGCTCCAGGAAGGTGGTCGCCGGGGTGTGCAGCCGGGTGAAGGCGTGCGGCCACTCGAAGGTGGACTGGCGGGCCATGGCCTCGTTGGTGGCGTCGTCGTAGAGCTCGAAGGCGCCGCGTGCCACGTGCATGCGGTAGCGGCCCTCCCTGCGGGTCAGCCGGGCGAAGGTGGCCTCGCCGGGCGCCGCGAGGTGGTGGACGCTTGCCCCACCGGCGGGGAAGAAGAAGACCTCGGGGTAGAAGTGGGTCCTGGCCAGGTTCTCGGCGGGGTCGTCCGAGCGGGCCGCGTACCAGGTGGCGTGCTGGCCGGAGTTGCACAGGTCCCACACGTCACGGTCGGCGTGGTAGTGACGCACGTCGGCGAAGAGCACCGGGTCGCCGCTGAGCAGCTTGAGGATCTGCATGGTCAGCGCGCCGTCCATGTCGGCCTCGGTGGCGCAGACGTGCGTCTCCTTCGGGCCCTCCCAGTCGTAGGGGTCGTTGAGGAACGCCTCGGCCACGTCCATAGTGCAGAAGTGGGTGGTCAGCTCGGGCTGGCCCTTGATGCCGGAGAAGTCGAGGTTCCACTCGTCGATGAGCTCGCGCATCGCGTAGTAGGCGCGGATCTGCCGCTCGAACAGCTCGGGGGTGAGCTGCCTGCCGTCGTAGTGCACGTTGCCGTGCCGCTCCAGCCACTCGCGGGCCTGCTTGACCCTGGTCGAGTCGGCGTTGTCGCTGCGCCGGACGATCTCCCACTGGTCGATCTCCTCGACGTCGACCCCGAACTGGCGCATCCACTGGTCGGTGTTGGCGACGGCGGTGTTCATGCCCATCGGCCTGCCGCCGATGCGGCCGAAGGTGGAACCGCGCAGGCCCTGGACGGCACGCGCCGCGCGGACCTGGGTGAGCACCCGGTCCAGCACCGCCGGGTCGGTGATGTCGCCCCAGGCGCGCGAATGGCGGCGGCCGACCTGGTCGAGCGCGCCGCCCCCGGCGAGCATGCCCACCATGCCGGGCTGGGCCGGGTCGATGTTGGCCATCAGCAGCAGCGGGCCCCTGGTGGCCTCCGCGGCGAGCATCGTGAAGTGCGGGAAGGCCCAGACGGCGTAGTTGAAGACGGTGAGGTCGGGCCGCTGGTCGGCCACCCAGCGGGCCTGGCTGGTGGCCAGCTCGTTGGTCCAGACGATCTCGGGGGCGACGACGACCTCGTGGCCGGCGCGGCGTAACTCCTCCGCGAGCGTGGCGGTCGCCTGATCGATGTGCTCCACCAGGTCCCGGGCGACGTAGTCGCGCCCGTCCGACATGTTCAGCAGTCCGATTCGTGCCACGAGAGCTCCTTGAGAAATCGGTTGCTAGAAATCGATTTCCGATAAAGTAGGCTCCCGGTGGCATGGTGTCAATGGCACGCTTGGAGGCGTGGTGTCGAGAATCACGATCAAGGATGTGGCCGAGCTGGCGGACGTCTCGCCCGCCACGGTCTCCCGGGTTCTCAACCACGGCCCCACCGTCGCCGAGGACCTGCGCGACCGGGTCATGGCCGCGATCCGCCAGCTCGGCTACCGTCCCAACAGCCAGGCCCGCTTCCTGCGCACCCGCGCGACCACCGTGCTCGGACTGGTCATCTCCGACATCACCAACCCGTTCTTCACCTCGATGGTGCGCGGCGCCGAGGACGCCGCGAGCAAGGCGGGCTACTCCGTCGTGCTCGCCAACACCGACGAGGACCTCGACAAGGAGCAGCGCTACATCGAGGTGGCCGCCGCCGAGAACATGGCCGGCGTCATCCTGTCGCCCGCCTCGGCCACCCGCACCTCCATCGAGCTGCTGCTCGAACGCGGCATCCCGGTGGTCACCGTCGACCGCCGCCTGCAGACCGCCAAGGTCGACCGGGTCGGCGTCAACAACGTGCGCGCCGCCCAGGAGGCCGTCATCCGCCTGGTCGACCAGGGCTGCCGCCGCATCGGCTTCATCGCCGGTCCCGCCGAGGTCACCACCGCCGCCGACCGCCTGTCCGGATACAAGCACGGGCTGCGCGCCTCGGGGCTGCCCTTCTCCCGCGAGCTGGTCGTGCGAGGCGACTACCGCATCGAGGGCGGCCGTGCCGCCGCCGCGACCCTGATGCGGCTCGCCCCCCGGCCCGACGCGCTGTTCGTCTCCAACAACCTGATGACGCTCGGGGCCGTCATGACCCTGCGCGACCTCGGGCTGAGCTATCCCTCCGACATCAAGCTCGCCGCCTTCGACGACATGAGCTGGACCCTCGGGCTGAGCGACACCATGACGCTCATCTCGCAGCCGACCTACGAGATCGGCCGCCAGGCCTGCGAACTCCTGCTGCGCAGGATCGCGGGCGAACGTTTCCCGCCCCGCCACGTCGTCCTGGGCGCCACTCTCGACTGAGCCCGCTTCCGTCTTGACGGGAGTCGCGAGTACTCCGAGAATGCGGAGAAATCGATTTCCGGAAGAGGTGCCGGACGATGAAAGCCGCAGCGCGCTTATCTGGAGCGCTTCTCATGACCACCGCCCTGCTGACCGTCACCTACGACGCGGGCGCCTCCACCGCCAGATCCCCGGCGGTGGTGGTGAGCAAGATGACCGGCCCCGACTCCGTGAGCTCCACCGCCGCCCGATGGAAGGTGAAGGCGACGGACCTGGGCATCATGTGGGACAACGGGGCGGGCGAGATCCTCGCCGCCTTCGGCGACACCTTCGGTGACACCTGGGCCCCGCCCGGGGCCAACGGCGACGACTGGCGCAGCCAGGTGCTGCTCAGGAGCCGCGACCGCACCCTGTCCGACGGCATGTCGTTCGACAGCGCCGCCACCGACGCGCCCGGCCATGCCAAGGAGCTCATCCCCAGCAGGAAGATCGACGGCGACGAGATCACCGTGATCCCCACGGCCGGCGTCTCCGTCGGATCCCGGCAGTACCTGGCCTACATGTCGGTCAGGCACTGGGGACCGCCCGGTCAGTGGGACACCAACCACGCGGGCATCGCCTACTCCGACGACAACGGCCAGAACTGGACGACCGCCGGGACCCCGCGATGGGACAACCCCGCGGGGGCCGATCACTTCCAGATGGCCGCCATGGTCAGGCGTGACGGCTTCGTCTACCTGTACGGCACGCCGAACGGCCGCAACGGCGCCGCCTACCTGGCCAGGGTGCCCGAGGACCAGATCCTGGTGAAGTCCGCCTACCGCTACTGGACGGGAAGCGCCTGGCAGCAGGGCCAGGACACGCTGGCCGTCCCCATCGTGCCGGCCCCGGTCGCCGAGCTGTCGGTGCAGTTCAACGCCTACGCCGGCAAGTGGCTGATGACCTACCTCATGGGCGAGGACCTGGTCCTGCGCTCGGCCGCGGCGCCCACCGGGCCGTGGAGCGCGCCGCGGGTCGTGGCGAGCTTCGCCGACTTCCCGGGTCTGTACGGCGGCTTCATGCATCCCTGGTCGAGCGGCCCCGACCTGTATCTGGCGCTGTCGGAGTGGACGCCGTACAACGTCTACCTGATCAGGATCCAGCTCGACCGCAACGCGGCGATCGTCAACCCGAACCTGGTCACCGACCCGAGCTTCGAGCGTGACCAGGGCGCGTGGACGTGCACGGGCAACTGCGGCGTCGACAACGCCACCTGGAGCTTCACCGCCGACCACAACGGCTTCGTGCGCTACAACCGCGGCTGGCACGACCTGCACCAGACCGTCACCGTCAGCCCGAACACCGACTACGTGCTGACCGGCTTCCTGCGCACCTCGGCCAACAACGACAACGGCTTCTTCGGCGTGCGCAACCCGGGCGGCGCGCCGATCCGGGAGGTCAACTTCCGCGCGGTCGGTTCCTGGACCCGGTTCACGGTCGCCTTCAACAGCGGGAACCGCAGCTCGGTGCAGGTGTTCGCGGGGATCTGGACCGACAACGGCGACCTGTGGCTGCAGGCCGACGACATCGCGGTCGTCCGCGCCGTCCCTTGACGCCGCTGCCGGGCAGGAGTAGGACCCGTGTTCAGTAATCGATTTCTCACTGGAGGATCTCCGTGACCTATGGCCCGTTCGGCAGCAGCCTGCGCGACCTGCCCCGGCTCCGCACCCACCGCCGGCGCCGCGAATCCAGCTGGGACCGCACCGGCGGCAACGACGACCGCGTCACCGTCGAACCCGGGCAGACCGTCACCCTGGCCGACATCAGCGGAGCCGGATCGGTCAACCACATCTGGATGACGGTGGCCCCGCGCGACCCCGGCACGCCGGAGACGGCCGACCGCGACTTCCTGCGCAAACTGGTGCTGCGCGTCTACTGGGATGACAACGAGCACCCGAGCGTGCTGGTGCCGCTGGGCGACTTCTTCGGCGTCGGCCACGGCCGTACGGCCAACTTCGTCTCCGCCCCGCTGCAGATGAGCCCCCAGGACGGCAAGGCGTTCAACTGCTTCTTCCACATGCCCTTCGCCAGCCGAGCCCGCTTCGAGCTGACCAGCGAGTGCGAGAGCGAGGTGCTGTGGTTCTACTACTACATCGACTACGACCAGTTCGACACGCTGGGCGAGGGACTGGGCCGATTCCACGCCCAGTGGCGGCGGCAGAACCCCGCCGACGGCCTGCCGCAGGCGCAGATGTCGAATGCGGAGTGGCTGTTCGGGGGAGCCAACCGCGACGGTGACGGCAACTACGTCATCCTCGAGGCCGAGGGGCGCGGCCACTACGTCGGCTGCGTGCTCAACGTGACGAACCTGCGCCGGACCAGCGACTGGAACTGGTACGGCGAGGGCGACGACATGATCTTCATCGACGGCGAGGCCTTCCCGCCGAGCCTGCACGGCACCGGGACCGAGGACTACTTCAACACCGCCTGGTGCCCCAGCCAGCCGTACCACGCGCCGTACCACGGGCTCACCCTGCCCGGCGGCGAGAACTGGAGCGGGCAGATCTCCATGTACCGCTTCCACGTCGAGGACCCCGTGCCCTTCACCACCTCGATCAAGGTGAGCATCGAGCACGGCCACGCCAACCGCCGCAGCGACGACCTGTCCTCGGTGGCCTATTGGTACCAGGAGCTGCCGCACCGGCCCTTCGGCCTGCCCGAGGTCAGCGCCCGGTTACCGATCTTCTGAAGGAGCTCACGTGAAGACCTGGCCCATAGTCCTGACCCTCGCCCTGCTGGCGGGCTGCGGAGGCACCCCCACCCAGAAACCGGCCGGCAAGGCCGAGATCCAGCTGTGGCAGCAGAAGTTCACCGACCAGGAGGATGCCTGGTACAAGAAGGCCGTCTCGGCCTTCAACGCCTCGCAGGACAAGGTCGTGCTCAAGCACACGATCGTCCCCGCCGACGCGTGGGAGCAGAAGATGAAGGCCGCCCAGGCCGCGGGCAAGGCGCCCGACGTCTACACGCTCAACTACAACAAGGTGCCCGGCTTCGCCCGCACCGGCCAGATCCAGGCCCTCGACAAGCTCATCGCCGCCGACAAGTGGGCGGGGCTGCAGGAGGAGGTGCTCGGCTCGGTGGAGTACAAGGGCGCCAGGTACGCCTACCCCATGCTGGTCGAGCCGTCGGCGGTGCTCTTCTACCGCAAGGACCTGTTCGCCAAGGCCGGACTCGACCCGAACCGGCCGCCCGCCACCTGGGACGAGCTCATCCAGTACGGCAAGCGGCTGACCACCAAGGACGTGTCGGGCCTGGTGACCGCCGGGGTCGCCGTGGACATGGCGTGGTCGACCTGGGGGCTGCAGTGGAACGCCGCCGGCCACCTGCCGATCAGTGACGACTGGTCGTCGTCCCAGGCCGCCGATCCCCAGTACAAGCGGCTGCTGCAGGCCTACCAGACCCTCTACAAGGAGGGCATCATGCCCAAGCAGCCGCTCGCTCCCTACGCCGACGCCAACCCCATGGGCCAGGGCAAGGCCGCGATGATGGTCTGCGGCTCCTGGGCGGCCAGCGTCCTGCTGTCGGACTACCCGAAGATGGTCGGCGACATCGCCGCCGCCCCGCTGCCCTCCTTCGACGGCGACGCCACCAAGCCGACCGCCACGCTGGGCGGCTGGACGCTGGTGGTCGACGCCAAGTCCAAGAGCCCGCAGCCCGCCGCCGACTTCGTCTCCTGGCTGCTGGCCGGTGACACCACGCTCCTGGTCGACTTCTTCAAGACCACGAAGTTCTCCAAGTACTCCCCGCGCGAGGTGGTGGCGCAGGCGGTCAAGAACGACCCGGCCGCCGCCGAGAACGTGTGGGCCAAGACCATCGAGGACAAGATCGTCGCCTACGCCAAGCCGGAGCCGGCCTACGACTTCGCCATCAGCCTGGCCTTCGGCAAGGCCATGGAGAAGGCGCTGCAGGGCAAGGACATCGACACCGCGCTGAGCGAGGCCGACGCCGAGATCAAGTCGGTCATCACCAAGAACAACCTGGCGGGGCAGGGCTCGTGAGGAGAAGACGTGACACGGGGGTCGCGCTGCTCATGCTCGGCCCCCTGCTCGTCCTGCTCGGCGTCTTCGTCCTGTGGCCGCTGCTGCACGCCGTCTGGATCAGCTTCTCCACCTGGAGCTTCTACGAGGCGCCCGTCTTCGTCGGGCTGGAGAACTACGTCAACGTCCTGACCGACGAGGAGTTCTCCGCCTCGGTCATGCGCGGCCTGGCCTTCTCGGCGATGGTGGTGCCGGCGCAGGTGGTCATCGCGTTCGTCTTCGCCAACCTGGTCAAGTCGGTCAGCAGGCGGATGGCCACGGTGCTGAAGGTGACCATCTACATCCCGGTCGTGGTCTCCGAGGTGATCGCGGCGATCGTCTTCAGCCTCATCTACGCCTACAAGGGCGGGCTGCTCAACTGGTTCCTCGGACTGCTCGGGGCGGGGGAGGACACCGCCTGGCTGGGCGAGACGACCACGGCCCTGCCGGCCGTGGCCGTGCCCGCCATCTGGATCGGGACCGGCCTGGCCTCGCTGATCATGCTGGCCGGGCTGCTCGACATCCCCGAGGTCTACTACGAGTGCGCCTCCCTCGACGGGGCGGGCGGCTGGACGAAGATGACGAGGATCACGCTGCCGCTGATGAAGAACATCATCCTGTTCCTGCTGGTCACCGGGTTCGCCGCGTCGCTGCAGTTCCTCGTCGTGCCGCTGGTGATGACCCAGGGCGGGCCGCTCGACTCCACGATGCTGCCCAACCTGTTCATCTTCCGCCACTTCACCAACGACCTGTACGTGGGCTACTCGATCGCCGCCGCGCTGCTGCTCTTCGTGGTGCTGGGGACGATCTCGGCGATCATCTTCCGGCTGGTGCGATCGGAGAAGGCGGTGGACGGCTGATGCTCAGATACCCGCTGGCCGCGCTGTTCGTGGTGGCCGCGCTCTTCCCGCTGGCCTGGACGGCGGTGGCCGGGTTCAAGTCCAAGACCGAGGTCGTGGCCACGCCCTTCCAGTTCTTCCCCGAGGTCTGGTTGTGGGACAACTACGCGCAGATGCTCGCCGACGAGGCGTTCCTGCGCTCGCTGGGCGTGACGTTCGTGGGCGCGGTGCTGTTCGCCGCGCTCAGCCTGGTTGTCAACTCGCTGGGCGCCTACGTCTTCGCCCGGCTGGAGTTCGCCTTCAAGCGCACCCTGTGGGTGATCGTGCTGACGACGATGTTCGTCCCGGCCATCGCGATCATGCTGACCTCCTTCATCGTCGTCACCCAGCTCGGCATGCTCGACTCCCTCACGGTCCTGGTCATCCCCGGCGCCGCCTCGGGCGCGCAGGTGTTCTTCCTGCGGCAGTACTACCTGGGACTGCCCACCGCGCTGGAGGAGGCCGCGCAGCTCGACGGCGCGGGACCGTGGAAGATCTTCACGAGCATCTTCGTGCCGCTGTCGAAAGGAGCCTTCGTCGTGGTCGGCGCCACGTCGTTCCTGGCCTTCTGGAACTCCTACATCTGGCCAGTGCTCACCATCACCGACCCCTCGCTCTACCAGGTGCAGCAGTACCTGGCCACCTTCCGATCCGACCGGACCTCGGAGATGGCGATGCTCATGGCGGGCTCGACACTGGCCGCGCTGCCGGTCATCGTGCTCTTCCTGGTCTTCCAGCGGCAGATCATCGCCGGCGTGCGCCTGTCGGGACTGAAATGACGGCCCACCTCGCGATGCCCGTGGGCGGCATCGGCACGGGCAACTTCGCCGTCTGCGCCGACGGCGGGCTGCGGCAGTGGCAGCTGGCCAACACCGGCGACCACCGCGGCGAGCTGCCCGGCACCTTCTTCGCCGTGCGCGCCGCGCAGTGGGAACCGCCGTCGAACACCACCCGCGTCCTGCAGGGACCGCCCGCCGAGCCGACCGGGACGCCGCTGGTCAACGACGACCACGTGCCCGGCTGGCAGCGCGAGCTGCTCCGGCGATTCCCCGGCGTCGCAGGGACCCGGTTCCGCGGCCGCTACCCCTTCGCCGAGCTCGACTTCCTCGATCCAGGGCTGCCGGTCGAGGTCGGCATGGAGGTGTTCAACCCGCTGGTCCCGCTCGACGTGGAGCGCAGCTCGCTGCCAGCCGCCCTGTTCACCTTCACCCTGCGCAATCCCGGCCCCTTCCCGGTGCACGCGTGGCTGGCGGCCGCCGTACGCAACCCCGTCGGCGGCCGCAACCTGGTCCGCAGGCGGCACGGGTGGACGTCGCTGGTCATGGACGAGCCGGGGCTCGACCCGGCCGCCGCCGGGAACGGCCAGGCGGTGCTCGCCGCCGACTCGCCGCTGACCTCGGTGTTCCCGTCGTGGAGCGAGCCCGCGCAGTTCCTGCGCTTCCTCGACAGCCGCGCGGTCTTCGTCGGCGCTCCCGGCTCGGCGGGCTGGGTCGCCGACCACCAGCCCTCGGGTACGGCCCCGCCCGGCGGCCCGTGCGGCGGCCTGGCCGTACCCGCCATGCTGGAGCCGGGCGAGAGCGTCACGATCAGGCTCTGCCTGGCCTGGTACTTCCCCAACCGCTACGCCGACTTCGTGCAGTTCGGCCCGCCCGACCCGCGGTGGGGCCCGACGAGGTTCTGGCTCGGCAACGCCTACGCCACCCGCTTCGCCGACGCGCTCGACGTCGCCGACACCGTGCGCACCGGCTGGCACGAGCTGCGCTCCGCCAGCCTGGACTGGGTCGGCACGCTGCACGACAGCAGCCTGCCCGCGCACGCGGCCGAACACCTGGCCGCGCAGGCCTCCATCCTGCGCAGCCCTTCCTGCTTCCAGAGCGCCGACGGCGCCTTCTTCGGCTTCGAGGGGGTGCTCGGCGCCTCCACCACCATGTGGTCGGGCGACCACGGCGGCTCCTGCCCGCTGAACTGCACCCACGTGTGGAACTACGCCCAGGCCGTGGCCAGGCTCTTCCCGTCGCTCGAACGGAGCATGCGGGCGACCGAGTTCGAGGTCATGCAGGCGCCGCAGGGCTACCTCCCGCACCGCGTGATCGTCCCCACGTACCTGCGCCAGCTCTGGGACGTGCCGATCGGCGGCCCCGGCGAGCCCGCGCTCGACGGCATGCTCGGCGCCATCCTGAAGACCTACAGGGAGGTACGGCACGGCAGCGACCGCTCCTACCTGCCGCAGCTCGAACGCATGCTCACCCACATCCGCCGCACCTGGGACCCCGACGGCACCGGCGTGCTGCGCGGCGTCCAGCCCTCCACCCACGACATCGACCTGACGGGCGTCAACCCCTTCATGGGCACCCTGTGGCTGGCGGCCCTGCGGGCCGCGGGCGAGCTGACCGGCTCGGACGAGCTGCGCGAGCTGTTCGAGCGGGGGAGCGCCGCCTACGACGAGGCGATGTTCAACGGGGAGTACTTCGTCCAGGTGCTCGACGAGCCGGTCGACTTCCAGTGGGGCGAGGGCTGCCTGTCGGACCAGCTCATCGGCCAGTGGTGGGCGCACCAGCTCGACCTGGGGCACGTGCTGCCCGCCGGGCACGTGCGCTCGGCCCTGCGCGCGATCGTGCGGCACAACCTGCGCAAGGGTTTCCACGGCTTCGAGCATCCGTACCGGGTGTTCGCCGACGGCGACGACACCGGGCTGCTGATGTGCACCTGGCCGCGCGGTGGCCGCCCCGCCGTACCCACGCGCTACTGCGACGAGGTGTGGACGGGCAGCGAATACCAGGTCGCGGCCCACTGCCTGTGGGAAGGGCTGGAGGAGGAGGCCTGGCAGATCCTCGACGGCCTCTAGGCCCGCTACGACGGCAGCCGGCGCAACCCCTACAACCAGATCGAGTGCGGCGACCACTACGTGCGCGCGATGGCCGGATGGTCGGTGGTCGAGGCGCTCGGCGGCCTGTCGTGGGACGCGCGTTCCGGCGCGCTGACCGTGCGCCGCCCCGGCCGCTGGCCGCTGCTGCTGCCGTCGGGCTGGGGCCAGGTCGTGCGCGACGCCGGCGCCGTGCACGTGGTCTGCACGGCGGGCGCCATGGACATCCGCAGGGTCAACGGCAGGCGGGTCGCGGCCACGCTCACGGCGGGGGAGACGTTCAGCGCCGCGCTCCCCTGAGCAGGTGGGCGATCGTCTCCGCGTATTCCGCCCGCACCCGGAACCGGTCCTGCTCGGGCACCTCGGAGATGGCCATGCCCGCCGCGCCCAGCATGTGGAAGGTGATGCGCGTCATCGGCTCCAGGGGCAGCGGCGGCATCTCCCCGGCGTCGATGAGCAGCTGGATGAACTGCTCGATCAGGCCGCAGGAGTACTCCTTCTCGAGCTCCTTCCACCGCACCCAGCCCAGCGCCAGCGGCGCCTCCTGCCACACCACGCGGCTGTAGACCGGATCGCAGCACCAGTCGAGGAACTTCTCGGTGGCGGCGACCGCCGCGCTCCACGGATCGCGCGCGCCCTCCGCGGCCTGGGCCACCTCCCGCATGACCCGGCTCTCCAGCGCCTCGGCCACCGCCTCGAAGAGGGCCGGTTTGCTGCCGAAGTGGTGGTAGACCGCGCCGCGCGTGGCCTGGATGTCGGCCGCCACGTCCTCGAGCGAGGTGCCGGCGAAGCCGCGTTCGGCGAACCGCCGGGTCGCGGCTTCCAGCAGCGCGGCCCTGGTCGCGTCGGAGTACTGCTCTCGCCGGCTCTTGACATGGGGCATGCGCGGAGCATACGACATACACAGCGTATGTTTCCAACACTGAGTAGGTGAGCGTTGTGGAGCTGTTGTTCAATCCGCTCGAGCCGGGGTTCGCGGACGACCCCTATCCGGCCTACGAGCGCATGCGGGAGCTCGATCCCGTGCACGAGCACCCGTTCGGCTTCTGGCTGCTCACCCGCCACGGCGACGTGTCGGAGATCCTGCGCGCCAGCCTGTCGGTCGACGACAGCCTGGTCTCCGGAGGCCTGGTCCGCGACCAGCAGGAGCAGATGGACCAGCTGGGCAGCAGGGTGCTGCGCCTGTCCATGCTCGACCGCGATCCGCCCGACCACACCCGGCTGCGCTCCCTGGTGGCCAAGGTCTTCACCCCGCGCAAGGTCGCCGCGCTCGAACCCGAGGTCACCGCGCTCGTCGACGCCGCCCTGGACGAGATCGCCCAGGGCGGGCGCGTCGACCTGGTCGAGACCCTCGCCTTCCCGCTGCCGTTCGCCGTCATCTCCCAGATGCTCGGCATGCCGCCCACCGACCACGCCCGCATCCGCGAGCTCAGCGGGCTGCTCGTGCGCTCGCTGGAGATCGTCGCCGACGACGAGACCCTCAGCGCCATCGCCAAGGCGGGCGCCGAGCTGGCCGCCCTCACCCGCGAGCTGATCGACTGGAAGCGCGACCATCCCGCCGACGACCTGCTCACCGCCCTGATCGCGGCCGAGAACGACGGCGACAGGCTCACCGACGAGGAGCTCGTCGCCCAGGTCGTGCTGCTGTACGTCGCCGGGCACGAGACCACGGTCAACCTGATCGGCAACGGCGTCGTCGCCCTGCTGCGCAACCCCGCCCAGCTCGCCCTGCTGCGCTCGGACCCCTCTCTGGCGGGCAACGCGATCGAGGAGTTCCTGCGCTACGACAGCCCCGTGCAGCAGACGCGCCGCATCACCCGCGAGCCGTACGCCGCCGGGGGGCGCGAGATCCCGGCCGGCGCGTTCGTCATCGCCTCCCTGGCCTCGGCCAACCGCGACGAGCGTGTCTTCGGCCCCGACGCCGACCGGCTGCGCATCGACCGGCCCGAGGCCAGGAGCCAGCTGTCGTTCGGCGCAGGACCCCACCACTGCCTGGGCGCCGCCCTGGCCCGGCTGGAGGGCCGGGTCGCCATCGGGCGGCTCGTCGAGCGGTTCCCCGCGCTGGCACTCGACGGCGAGGTCACGTGGAACGGCCGCATCAACCTTCGCGGCCCCGACCGGCTTCCGGTGGCGGTGTGAAGGGTGTGCGCTTGCTCTGCCTGATGAGCCTGCGATGGAAGTCCTGCATGAACAGCGCCGTGTCGCCCTGCTCGTCGACCTGGGCGACGACGGTCAGCCGGTCGTAGTCCCAGTGACGGCCGAGGAAGTCACGCTCCTCGGGTGACAGGTCGAAACGGTCGCTGAGCGCCAGCCCGAAGTCGGTGAAGTAGACCTGCTCGCCGTCGGTCATGATGTTGTGGAAGTGGGCGTCGAAGTGCACCAGCCCCCGGCTGCGCATGAACGCCGCCCCTTCCAGCAACTGCCGCTCCGCCGTCCGGTCCGCCAGGGCGGGGAAGTGCTCCAGGAAGATCACCAGGCTCGTGTCCGACGCCTCGATCGCCTGGAGCCTGCGGCGGATGCGTTCGTCGCCGTCCCAGTAGGCGACGGTCTCGTCGATGTCCTCGTAGTCACCGCCCGCCGGGCCCGGCAGCACGCGCCAGTGGTAGGCCAGAGGGAAGCCCGGGTGGTCGCCCGCCAGGACCCAGTTGGTGGTCATCACGTGCGCGGCCAGCTCACGCCAGGCGCCGAAGCCCGTGGAGCCGAGGCCGTACTGGTAGAAGGTAGGCAGGCCGAAGAGGTTGGCGGTGCTCCTCGGATGGGCCAGCTCCAGGTCGGTGAGCGGGATCTTCTTGACGAAGACCTCCGCCGCGCCGGCGTCGAGGACGAACGTGGCGCCGCCGATGCCCCGGCCGTTGACGGGAGCCGTGGCCAGGGCCTTGGCGAGGCGGTCGTCGCTCATGAGCTGCAGAGTGGTGGAGATCTCGGAGAAGCGGCCGGGCCGCGCTCGATCCATGGGCGGGATTCTGCGTCGGCCGCGGCGCCCGGCTCAACTGGATTTCCGCGGACCCCTCCGGCGAGGCGTCACCCGCGGCTCACCGTCGTCTCGCGATCCACGCGTGACAACTTCGCGGGATTGCGCACCGCGTACAGCCCCGTGATGAGCCCGCCCTCCACCCTGGCCGCGAACACGGTGTCGACCTCGCCGCCGACCCGCAGCACCAGCGCCGGATGCCCGTTGATCTGCGCGGGCTGCAAGGCCGCGACGCCGTACCTGGACAACCGCGCCGCCAGCCAGGCGACGTGGCCGGCGCCCACGAGAGGAGTGAGGGCCGCCTGGACGGCCCCGCCGCCGTCGCCCAGGAAGACGACGTCGGGCGCGAGGATGCTGAGCAGCCCCTGCAGGTCGCCCGTCTCCGCCGCCCGCTGGAAGGCCGCGAGCGCGCCGCGGATCTCGTCCTGGGAGACCCCCGCGCGCGGCCGGCGCGCCGTGACGTGCGACCGCGCCCGGTGCGCGATCTGGCGCACCGCCGCCGCGCTCTTGCCGACCGCCTCGGCGATCTCGGCGTACGGCAGGTCGAACACGTCACGCAGCACGAACACCGCCCGCTCGGTCGGCGTCAGCGTCTCCAGCACCAGCAGCATCGCCATCGAGACGCTGTCGGCCAGCTCCACGTCCTCGGCCACGTCGGGCGAGGTCAGCAGCGGTTCCGGCAGCCACGGCCCGACGTACGACTCCTTGCGCCTGCCGAGCGTGCGCAGCCGCATCAGCGCCTGGCGCGTGACCATGCGCACCAGGTAGGCGCGCTGGTCCTGCACCACGCCGAGATCGACGCCCACCCACTTCAGCCACGTCTCCTGCAGCACGTCCTCGGCGTCGGCGGCCGAGCCGAGCATCTCGTAGGCGACGGTGAACAGCAGGTTGCGGTGGGCGACGAAGCCCCGGGTGGCCGCGTCCATCCGGCCGGCGTCGTCACTCATGGTCGGCTCCCGCCGGTCGCACGTTGTGGTTCTGGGAGAACAGGTTGGCGGGGTCGTACCTGCGCTTGACCGCCGCCAGCCGCCGGTAGGTGCGCGGCGGGTAGACGGCGGCGACGTCGTCCTCGTCCGCCGTGGCGAGGAAGTTGGCGTAGGCGCCGTTGACCTGGGGGGCGAGCCGGGCCCAGAGCGCCTCCAGGCCGGGACGCGCCGCCTCGACGACCGGCTCGGGGCCCGCGGTGGTGGTCACCACCATCAGCTCCGCCCGCCGGTGCGCGTAGGCCGTGGCGTCGCCGGGCACCCGCGAGACCGCGCCGCCGACGCTGCGCACCGCGATGAACGGCGACCCCTGCGACCCGCCGACCTCGGCCAGGACGCTCAGGACCTCGCGCACCGATCCGCTCTCGACGAAGGCGTTGCGGGTGAGCAGCCGGATGCCGGGAGGCGCCGCGCCGCCCTCGACGAGGATGTCCGCGTACGGCCGGAGCGCGACGGTGTCGCCCACCACCGTGCCCAGGGCGCGGATCGGGTCGACGGCCTTGGCCGCGAGTTCCGGGTCGTCGCCGTCGAAGGCGACCTGGACCTCCACCGGCGCCCCCGGCCCGCCCGCGAACGGGTTGGCGAAGCTCACGATCGAGGTCAGCTCCTCCGGCGCGCCGCGCAGGTGTTTCCGCCCACCCTTGCAGCACCCCGGCCAGTTCGGCCGCCGGGAAGGAGATCGTGCCGAAGAACACCTCGGTCGTCCGGTGCGCCCTGAACTCGAAGGCGGTCACGACACCGGCGTTGCCCCCGCCGCCGCGCAGCGCCCAGAACAGCTCCGGGTGCTCCTGCGCATCGGCACGCAGCACCTCGCCCGAGGCGACGACGACCTCCGCGGCCACCAGGTTGTCCAGGGCCAGGCCGTACTTCCTGACCTTCCACCCGATGCCGCCGCTCAACGTCAGCCCGCCCACGCCGACGCTCCTGGTATCGCCCGACGAGATCGCCAGCCCGTGCGGGGCCAGGGCGTCCGCGACCTGACCCCAGGTGGCGCCGCCGCCGATCCGCACGACGCCGCCGTCGAGGACCTCCACGCCGTCGAGCCGTCCCAGGTCGATCACCACGCCGCCGTCGTTGGTGCCGAAGCCGGCGAACGCGTGCCCGCCGCCGCGCACCGACAACACCAGCCCTGCCTCGGCGGCGTACCGCACGGCGGCCCGCACGTCCGCCACATCGGCGGGCCGCAGGACGCGGGCGGGGCTGCCCGCCACCAGCATCGTACGGCCGGCGTCGGCGTAGCCGTCGGCTCCGGGCTCGACGATCTCGCCGCCGAAGTCACGGCGAAGGGTGTCCAAGGGTGCGTTCATGAGGTGTTCCTCCAGCGATCCGCGTTCGTGTCCGGTCGACCATGAGATGCCGGTGACCGGGCGCCTGTGACACGGGGCGCGTGTGAGCTGGACCACATGCGCCTGAACGCGTGGTGCTCCGGCACCGCCTCACCCAGGACCCCGACAGGCAGACCCACGACCCTCGCGCACACCACATGAGGCAGAATCGACCTCGTACGGCCAGGCACGAGGCGTCCCGTCTCGACGTGGTGGCCGTAATGCTCGGCTGTGACCAGTCAGGGGGTGGACCATGCCGATCGAGAGCGACCACCGCGGCTCGGACTCGCCCTACGTGGCACGGGTCTGGCGCGGCCGTACCTCCGGCGTCGACCAGATGACCTCCATCGCCACCTCGACCTGGGAACTGGTCTTCTGGGAGCAGCAAGGCGTCATGCACGCCGCCGTGCGCGGCCCCGAGACGACGGCGTCGAGCGCCGAGTCGATGGGCGACTCGGAGTCGTTCGGGATCACCTTCGCCCACGGCGCCTCGATGCCCCACCTCCCGATCGGCGCAATCGTCGACGGCGGCCAGGACAGCCCGCACGTCACAGAACGCACGTTCCTCCTGCGCGGCGAGGAATGGCGGATCCCCGACTTCGACGACGCCGAATCGCTCGTGGACCAGCTCGTGCGCGCCGGCGTCCTGGTGCGCGACCCCCTCGTGGACGAGGTGGTGCGGGGCGGCGCCGCGCAGGTCGGGTCGCGGGCGGTGCAGCGCCGCGTGGCCGCGGCCACCGGACTCACCCAGGGCGCGATCCGCCAGATCGAACGGGCGCGAGAGGCGGCGGTGCTGCTCAGCGCGGGCGTCCCCGCCCTGGACGTGGTGCACCGGCTCGGCTACTACGACCAGCCGCACCTGGCCCGCTCCCTGCAACGGTTCATCGGCAGGACCGCCACGCAACTGCGGCAGCCCGATCCCGCCGCCGACCCCCTGTCGCTTCTGTACAAGCCCGAGAACCCGGCCGGCTCATAACGTCGTGTGCGAGCGGTGAACGTCACCGCGCACACCCTGAGAGGCCATTCCCATGCGAGAAGGCATTGTCACCTCTGCCGACGGCACCGCCATCGCCTACACGGCGTGGGGCTCCGGCGACCCGATCGTCATCATCGACGGCGCGACCGCCTACCGCGCCGTGAACCCCTTGAACCAGGAGACGGCGGAACTGCTCGCCGACGAGTTCCTGGTCGTCAACTACGACCGGCGTGGTCGCGGCGAGAGCGGCGACACCCCGCCCTACGTCGTCGAGCGCGAGTTCGAGGACCTGGAGGCGATCATCGAGCAGGTCGGCCAGGGGCGCCCGGCGACCGTGCTCGGCTGGTCCTCCGGCGGCAACCTCGCGCTCAACGCCGCCCAGGACGGCGTGCCGATCGCGCGCCTGGCCCTGTTCGAGCCGAACGCCGCCATCGACGACACCCGCCCCCCGCTGCCCGGCGACTACGTCGAGCGCCTCGACGCCGCCATCGCCGCCGGCCGTCCCGGCGACGCGGTCGCCCTGTTCCTGACCGCCGCGGCCATGATGCCCGAAGAGGCGGTCGCCGGAATGCGAGGACAGGACTTCTGGGCAGGACTCGAAGCCATCGCCCCCACGATCGCCTACGACGGCCGCCAGGTCGGCGACACCCTCTCCGGCAAGCCGCTGCGTCCCGAGCTGTGGAAGCACATCGACATCCCGGTCCTGGTGATGCACGGGATCGACACCTGGCCCGCCCTGGCCGCCGGCTCCCGCGCCATCGCCGCCCACCTGCCCACCTCGACCCTCGCCCCCGTCCCCGGCGAGGATCACTCGACCACCCCCGACGTCCTGGTCGCCGCCCTGCGCGCCTTCATCAAGGAGAACTGACATGGGGAAGATCGTGCTCACCGAGTTCACCTCCATCGACGGCGTCGTGGAAGCGCCCGGCGGAGAGGACTTCAAGTACCCGAACTGGACCTTCGAGTTCGACCGCGGGCCCGAGGGCGAACGCTACAAGGAGATCGAATCGCTCCAGGCCGCCGCGCTCCTCCTGGGGCGCAAGACCTACGAGGGCTTCGCCGCGGCCTGGCCGCAGTACGAGGGCGAGCTCGCGGACAAGTACAACACGATGCCCAAATACGTCGTCTCCCGGACCCTCACCGACCCGAAGTGGGCCAACACGACTGTGCTGAGTGGCGACCTGGCGCAGGAGGTGACTCGGCTCAAGGAAGCGGTCGACGGGGAGATCTCCGTGGCCGGAAGCATCCAACTGGCCCACGGCCTGCTCGCCCTGGACCTCGTCGACGAGATTCACCTGATGGCGTCGCCCCTCATCCTCGGCCACGGCCGCCGGCTCTGGGCCCAGACACCGGACAAGAGCGCGTGGACGCTCACCGAGGCGACCGTGTACGGCGACAGCACCCTGCTCACCGTCTACCAGCGCCGAACCGCGCAGGGCTGAGGCCGCGCCTGTCGCTCCGACGTCCGGAACGGACCGAGCACGCTCCTGCACACCGCCGGCGGTGCGCAGGGGGCCCGCCTCGCTCCACACTCCGTTGCGGGTGCACCTGTCGGGACAGGCCTCGTCTTCCCTCGGGGTGCTCTCGGCTCAGCTCGGCTCGTGCGGCGGTGGTGTCCAGAGTCCTTGCTGTTTCAGGAGGCGCTTCGCCGCGTGCTGGGTTTGTTGGGAGGCGGCGGCGGTCTGAGCTGTGGCGATCTTGTGGAGTTGATCCGAGAACAGCTCGGCTTCCTGAGCTGTCACCCAGCGGAGCGTGTGTGAGATCCAGTAGTCGGACCATGCGCTCAACCCGGCGCTGATGACGAACCGGACGGGGTGGGCCAGATCAGGGTCACGGGGGCCGAGTCGTGCCAGGGCCTCGGATTCGACCTCGTGGCGTGGCCGTTCGACCAGGGGCAGCAGCCGGGTGGAGGCCTTGTCGAGCGGTGCCGCGAGGTGGTCGGGTGGCCGGTCGTAGGCCCACTGCCCATCGGCGATGACCAGCCAAGTCTGACCCGGCTTGATCTCCAGGATCTTGCGTGTCTTGGCTGTCATGCTCAGAAGTATTCAACACATGGCCGCGTAAGGAGATCGCGCATATTCGTCGCAGCTCCTTACTCCGCTCTGCGACCTTCATGCGAATGAACGCCCGGATGCGAAATAGCGCTAAGTCCGGGAGCCCCACATCGTGTCACTGCGAAAACCCGTAATACCTGCGTGCCCGAAGCAGGCGCTCGAAGCGGGCAACCATGCGGGGTCCGGGGCGGCAGCCCCGGCTGGGGTTTGGGGGCTCGGCCCCCAATAAGAGCAGCCTGACCCGCCAGGCGCGAAGCGCCCGACCTGGGAAGCCCATCCCCGTGGAAAGGGGGAGAGTGGATGGTGGACGATACTGGGATTGAACCAGTGACCTCTTCCGTGTCAGGGAAGCGCTCTCCCGCTGAGCTAATCGTCCAAAAATCTCCGAAGAGACTCCGAGCGGAAGACGGGATTCGAACCCGCGACCCTCACCTTGGCAAGGTGATGCTCTACCCCTGAGCCACTTCCGCATGGCGCTTGCACTACTGTAGCGGATCCCGGGAAGCCCGTGATCCATCACCGAGGTGGAGACGGGATTTGAACCCGTGTAGACGGCTTTGCAGGCCGCTGCCTCGCCTCTCGGCCACTCCACCAGGAGTTTCAACCACTCCGAGCGGAAGACGGGATTCGAACCCGCGACCCTCACCTTGGCAAGGTGATGCTCTACCCCTGAGCCACTTCCGCGTGTGGCCGGCGGTTGCTGGCCACGTGAAAACCTTATCGTCTCTGGGGAGTGCGTGTGCGCATCGAGCGCCGCAAGCGCGGAAGCCGTCCAAAATGTCCGTATTTTAGTCGATCACCCTCACATCTCTGGCCTTCACGAACATCACGCGGTGACCGAGCTGGATCTGGTGGTAGCGGATCTTTCCCCGGACGAGCACGTGGCGGCGCGGGTCGAAGGAGTTGGCCGCGTAGTACGACCCGGCGAGGGTCTGGCCCAGGCTGTAGCTCTGGCCGGAGCGCAGGGTGTACGGCAGGCGCAGGTGCTTCTGGTAGCTGGCCTTGGCGGCGTAGGCCGACTTCTCCGGGTAGGCGCGGCCGAACACCGGGATCGAGTCGCGCAGCGGGGTGACCAGGGCGCCCGAGGCCGGGATGGCGGTGGGCCGGGTCGCGGGGTTGTGGAACCAGGCTTTGCGTCCCAGGTACCAGATGGCCGTCCAGTCGCCGCTCCGCTCCGCCACGGCGTAGCGCTGGCCGGTGGAGGCGCGGGCGCTGTGGTCGTAGACGCTGTAGGTGCCGGGGTTGCGCTTGCCGGGATCGCCCACGAGTGGAGCGTCGGCGCGGGGCGCGGTGCGCAGCCACACGGTCGACGAGCCCTGCGGCGCGCACGCGGGCTTCTTGCGCGCGCAGCCGGTGAAGGTCTGGTGGTTGGTGGCGAAGTCCGGCCGGATGATCACCGAGGTTCCCGGCTGCGCGGCGAAGGGCGCGCGCATCAGGGCGAAGTAGCGCGCCCAGTCCCAGAAGGGCCCGGGATCCTCGTGCATGCCGCGCAGGGTCTTGGCGTTGGTGCCCGGCACGTTGTCGTGGCCGATGATGTGGGCGCGGTCGAGCGGCACGTCGTACTTGGCCGCCAGCCACCGCACCAGCCGCGCCGAGGAGCGGTACATCGCCTCGGTGTACCAGGTGCCTCCCTTGGCCAGGAAACCCTCGTGCTCGATGCCGATGGCGCGGCTGTTGATGTCCCAGTTGCCCGCGTGCCAGGCGATGTCGGAGGTCGGCACGTGCTGGGCGACATGTCCGTCGTGGGAGCGGATGGAGTAGTGCCAGCTGACGTACTTGGGGTCGCGCACCATTGTCGGGATGCCCCGGTATGACCCCTCGGTGTCGTGCACCACGATGTAGTCGACCCGCCGTGCCGTACCGCGCACCCGGTCGTGGTTGCCGTAGTCGTGCCGGCCCACCTTGGCGTAGGCGGCGGGCATCCACTCGCAGGCGAGCGACTCGGGGCACTCCGCGCGACCCGCGGCCTGGGCCGAGGCCTGGGCCGGGGTCCGGCCTGAGGCCTGCGCCGCGGCCTGGCCCGCCCCCTGCCCCGACTCCTGACCAGATGCCTCACCAGATGCCTGGCCCGCCCCCCGGCCCGACCCCTGGCCCGGTGCGGCGCGTTGGGGGTCACGGGCGGGTGGGGGCGGCACCGTGTGCGTGGGCTCCAGCCGTACCCGGTGCCCGTCGTCGGTGACCCGCTCGGCCCCGGAGCGCATGACCGAGAACACCTCGTCGGCGAACGCCCGCGACCCCCCGTACCGGACGACGGCCTCGTACCAGTCGATCGGAACGTTCCAAACCCGCCCGCCCCGGTAGGAGGCCAGCACCGCGGCGCCGCCGCGGATGTTGGCCGCCGGGTCGTCGCGCAGCCGCGACACCGGGAGCCCGGTGAGCGCGGCGGCCTCGCGAAGGGTGGCGCCCGCCACCGGCGTGAGCGGTGCGGGCATGGGCCGGGAGGTGTCGCCGCGGCGGTCCTCCTCGTGGCCTTCCGGCGCGGCGCCGATGAGGTGCATGGGCCCGTAGCCGCCGGCGGTGCTGGGCAGTCCGGCGTTGCCGTCCCAGCGCGATTCCAGGTATGACAGCGCCATCAGCACGTTGCGCGGCACGTCGTACTCCCGCGCCGCTGACTCGAAGTCGCCCTGGCGTCCCGGTTGCTGGCCGGGGAGGGCGATGGTGCCGGCGAGGACCAAGGGGACGATCCAAAGGGGCATGGTCACTCCATCGTGTCGGAAGTGCTACATAGAGTAATCATGCCCTGTTGAAGGTGGTTCACCCGGGTCGGATGATACGCATGAGGTCTGCGAGGTCGGCGGCGAATTCCTGGTCGAGGTCCTGCTCCGGGTCGAGGTGATCGGCCAGCCGCCGGTGCCCTGGCAGGTCCTTGCCGCGCGCGGCCCGTTTGGCGGTGGATTCGGGGGAGAAGCGGCCGTTGGCCTCCGACAGCGCGAAGCCGAGGACGAACGTGCTGGCCAGGCGCTCCAGCCGGGGCACGTCGGCCTCGGGCACGCCGGCGTCGAGCAGCGCCTGGTAGACGGCGTCGACGACGCGGGTGGCGTCGAGCGTGAGCGAGGGCCGGGAGAACATCAGCGTGAACGCGGCGGGATGGCGCCTGGCCACCTGCCGGTAGCCCCAGGCCAGCGCGCGCAGCCGCTCCTCCCAGCCGCCTTCGGCCTGGGGGATCTCCGCCAGGAGCCGTTCGACGAGGCCGTCGAGCAGTTCGTCCTTGTTGCGGAAGTAGCCGTAGAGCGCCATCGGGGTCACGCCGAGCGCGGCGGCGACGGCGCGCATGGAGACCGCTTCCAGCCCGCGCTCGTCGGCGATGGCGAGGGCCGCGTCGAGGATCTCCGGCCGCCTGGAGGTCTTGAGCTTGCGCACGCCGGGAGTCTACAGTGTAGACCAGTCTACGGTGTAGACCGACGGAGGAGGCGCCGATGCTGAGAGCGTCGGATCTGGTCAAGCACTACCGGGGCGTCACCGCCCTGGACGGCTTCACCCTCACCGTCGAGCCGGGCGAGATCGCCGGGCTGGTGGGGCACAACGGGGCGGGCAAGACGACGTTCTTCGAGATCGCAGCGGGGTTGCGCGCGCCCGATTCGGGCCGCGTGGGGACCGGGGGAGCGGTACGGCTGGCGCCGCAGCAACTGGCGCTCTACCCGGCGCTGACGGTCAGGGAGACCGTCAGGCTGTTCGGCCGGCTGGCGGGCGTGCGCAGGCCGCCCGTCGAGGAGGTCGCCGCCGACCTGCACCTGACGGAGGTGCTCGGCCGCCGCGTCGGTGTCCTGTCGGGCGGCCAGCAACGCCGGGTCCAGGCGGCCACGGCCCTGGTCGCGGCGCCCCCCGACGCCGTGCTCCTGCTCGACGAGCCCACGGTCGGCGCCGACCCGGAGACCCGGCAGGCCCTGCTCGCCGCCGTGCGCCGCCGTGCCGACGAGGGCGCCACGGTGGTCTACTGCACCCACTACCTGCCCGAGCTGGCCGAGCTGGAGGCCACGATCGCGGTCGCCGCCTCGGGCCGCGTGATCGCCCGAGGTGAGGGCCGTGAGCTGCTCAAACAGCTTCCAGGCGAGGTGCGTGTCAGCACCCGCGACCGGGAGCTGCGCGTCTCCACCCGCGATCCGGCGCGTGAGCTCGCCGCCCTCCTCGCCCACCTGGCCGGACTCGACGAGCCCGTGGAGAGCATCGACATCCGCCGGCCCTCGCTCGACGACCTCTACCGGGAGCTCAGCCATGGTCCGCATCGCCGCGCTGGTTAGCCACAACGTCCGGCTCCGCCTGCGCGATCCCGCGCACCTGGTGAGCTACCTGGTCATGCCGATGGTGCTCATCCCGCTGTTCAGGCCCCTGTACGGCGAGGCGGCCCAGCCGGTGACCGGCCTGCTGGTGATGTTCTCCGTGCTGCTCATGGCCGACGTCGCCATGGCGACGCTGAGCGAGCGCCTGTGGCACACCTGGGACCGGCTGCGCGCCAGCGGCGCCGGCCTGGCCGAGCTCGTCGCGGGCAAGGCGCTGCCGGTCCTGGCGATGGTGCTCGCGCAGCAGGTCGTGCTGATCCTGTACGGCATGGCCGTCCTGGGCCTGGAGGTCAGGAGCGCGTTGTGGATCCCCGCGGTGGCCGCCTGGTCCTTCGCCCTGCTCGGCGTGGGCACCGCGCTGGGCACGCTGGTGCGCTCGCCCGGCGAGCTCAGCGCGGTCTGCAACATCGCCGCGCTGGCCGTCAGCGGCCTGGGCGGCGCGCTGGTGCCGGTCGCGATGCTGCCCGGCTGGGCGCAGGCGCTCGCGCCTTTGTCGCCCGGCTACTGGGCCACCACCGGTCTCAAGGCCGCTCTGCGCGGTGATCCGGCCGGTACGGCGGGGCCGGTCGGCGTGCTGCTGGCCGTCGGCGCGGCGGCCTGGATCGTCGCTTGGTGGCGATTCAAGCGCGGCTTGGCCTAATTCTTGCCCGATTCCGGGCAGGATGTTGGAGAAAGTGCGTCGGCGTGGGTACGGTCCAGGACGTGCATCCCTACGAGGACCTCATCGCGCACCTCACCAGGACCAGCCCGCTGGGCCAGGGAGAGGCGGCGCGCGTGGTCGCCGATGTGCTGGCGTACTTCTCAGAACCCGCCGAGGAGTTCGTCCGCCGCCGGCACCGCGAGCTGAAAGCCCGCGGCCTGACCAACGATGAGATCTTCCCCAGGATCGCCGCAGAACTGCCGGCGCGCCGCGTGTCGGCCCCGGAGCTGTCGCTCAGGCAGCTGCGCCGGATCGTCTACGGATAGAGGGAGATTTCAAGGAATGTGCGGAATCGTCGCCTACGTGGGACCGAAGGACGCCGCCCCCATCCTGCTGGAGGGCATGCAACGCCTGGAGTACCGGGGCTATGACTCGGCCGGGATCGTGGTCTCCAACAAGGGCCTGAAGGTCCGCAAGGCCAAGGGCCGGGTCGCCGACCTGGCCAAGCTCGTGCCCGCCAGCTTCAAGGGCAAGACCGGCATCGGCCACACCCGCTGGGCCACGCACGGCGTGCCGAGCGACGTGAACGCGCACCCGCACCTCTCGTCCGACGAGCGCATCGCCGTGGTGCACAACGGCATCATCGAGAACGCCACCGAGCTGCGCAACAAGCTCCAGGCCGACGGCGTCGTCTTCGTCTCCGAGACCGACACCGAGGTGCTCGCCCACCTCCTGGCCGCCACCGTCGACGAGACCTCCACCCTGGAGGAGGCCGTACGGCTGGCGCTCAAGCGGGTCGTCGGCACCTACGGCATCGCCGTCGTCGACTCCCAGCGCCCCGGCGAGGTCGTGGTCGCCCGCAACGGCAGCCCGATCGTCCTGGGCATCGGCGAGAAGGAGATGTTCGCCGCCTCCGACGTGGCCGCCCTGGTCCGCTACACCCGCCAGGTGGTGCACCTGGAGGACGGCGAGCTGGCCGTGCTGAAGGCCGACGGCTTCCACACCTTCGCCTCCGAGGGACTGGAGACGGCCAAGGAGCCGCTGACGGTCGACTGGGACGCCGGTCACTACGACACCGGCGGCTACGAGCACTACCTGCTCAAGGAGATCTCCGAGCAGCCCGAGACCGTCGCGCGCACCATGAGCGGCCGCATCGACGAACGTTTCCACGTCTCCCACCTGGGCGGGCTCAACATGGACCCGCGCGAGACCCGCTCCTTCCGCCGCGTGAAGATCATCGGCTGTGGCAGCGCCTACTACTCCGGCCAGATCGGCGCCCAGCTCATCGAGGAGCTCGCCCGCATCCCCGCCGACGCCGAGCCCGCCTCGGAGTTCCGCTACCGCAATCCCGTCGTCGACCCCGACACCCTCTACGTCGCGATCAGCCAGTCGGGCGAGACCTACGACACCCTGGCCGCCGTGCAGGAGCTCAAGCGCAAGGGCGGCCGGGTCATCGGCATCGTCAACGCGGTCGGCAGCGCCATCGCCCGCGAGGTCGACGGCGGCGTCTACCTGCACGCGGGCCCCGAGGTCTCCGTCGCCAGCACCAAGGCCTTCACCTCGACCGCCGTCGCCTTCGCGCTGATCGCGCTGCACTTCGGCCGCGTGCACGACCTGTCGCCCGCCGACGGCCGCCGCATCTGCGCGGGCTTGCGCAAGCTGCCCGAGCAGATCGAGGAGATCCTCAAGCAGGGCGACAGGATCAAGGAGCTGGCGGAGAAGTACGCCCACCACCCGTCGATGATGTTCGTCGGCCGGGTGCGCGGCTACCCGGTGGCCCGCGAGGGCGCCCAGAAGCTCAAGGAGATCTCCTACATCCACGCCGAGGCCTACCCGGCCAGCGAACTCAAGCACGGGCCCCTCGCGCTGATCAACCCCGAGCTGCCGACCGTGGCGATCGTCCCCGACGACGAGCTGCTCGACAAGAACCTCACCACCCTGGGCGAGATCCGCGCCCGCGGCGGCAAGGTGCTCATGGTCGGTCACCGCGAGCCCGAGGCTGACCTGGCCGACGACGTGATCGTGGTGCCCAAGAACGAGATCGAGCTCGACCCGATCCTGCTCACCATCCCGCTGCAGCTTCTGGCCTATCACGCGGCCGTGGCGCTGGAGCGTGACGTGGACAAGCCTCGCAACCTCGCCAAGAGCGTCACAGTGGAGTGAGCAGGCCCCAGTAGAGGGCCCACGGCAGGAACAGCGCTCCACCGGTGAGCAGGACGCCCAGCCGTACCCTCTCCGAGCCCCGGGCCCGCCGCCAGGCGGGCACGGTCAGCGCGGCGGCCACCAGCGCCGCCACCGCCAGCAGCTGCAGCCCCAGCCACGGCAGCGGGCGGCCGAACAGCAGCGGACCCGGCGTGGCCAGCTCGGCGCCGGTGATCACCAGGTACATCAGGTAGGCCTGCGCGCCGAAGGCGGTCAGCGGGGCCAGCAGGGCGAGCACCCGTGCCGCCCGGCCGCCCCGCACGACCGCTCCCCGCACGCCGACGCCCCGGTTTCGCACGCGGCGCGCCAGTGCCCAGAGCGGGTAGCCCGCGAGGATCACCGCGAACAGCGCGAGCGCCGCGAGCTGCGCCGCCGCCGACTCCCACCAGGCCATCGGCGGCACCGGCACCGTCAGCGACGTCTGGCGGGGGAGCGTGCCCACCTGCTCCCCGCGGGGCAGCCGTCCCGACGTGACCTCGCCCACCCAGCGGCCGACGCTCTCGGCGTACCCGGGCGCCAGCTCCTCCGAGCGGGTGACGCCGCCGTCGTGGGTGACGTGCGCGGCGTGCTCGGCCCCTGCGAAGAAGCGCAGCGTGTAGTGGTCGTGGGAGAGCGCGCGGGCCATCAGCCCCGGCGTCTCCTGCGGCGGGGTGAGCAGGTCGCCGTCGCCCCAGACGCCCAGTACGGGCTGACGCACGCGGCCGAGCACGCCCGCCGCGTCGTGGTGGGCCTCGGCGAACATGCCGCCGTCGGCCAGCAGCCGGTAGAAGGAGGGCACGGCGTGGCCGGGCAGCGAGCCGGAGACCCCGGCCCGGCGCAGCGAGTCGGCGACGGCCCAGCTCTGCTGACGCAGCGGCTCCATCGCGTTGCCGCCCACGGTCACCACGAACGCCACCTGCTCCGAGCGGGAGGCGGCCAGCGGGGCGACCCATCCGCCCTCGCTGATCCCCAGGACGCCCACCTTGCCGGGGTCGACGCCGGGCCGGCCGCGCAGGGCGCCCACCGCGCCGAGCGCGTCGGTGGCCAGCTCCTGGTAGCTGCGCCGGGTGAGCGAGTAGCCGGCCGAACGTTTGTCGTAGACCAGGACGGACAGGCCCTGCCGGGCGAAGGCCACCGCCTCGGTCATGAGCGTCGTGCGCTTGTTGCCGCTGCCCGAGCCGTGGATCAGGACGATGCCCGGACGGCCGGGCGGGGCCTCGGCGGGGGAGACGACGGTGCCGTGCAGCGTGATCCCGTGGCCGGGGAAGCTGACCTCCGTCGTGGTCAGGTCCGCCGGTACGGCAGGCGGCGTCGTGCTCAGGACGAGCGCTAAGAGGAGAGATTTCACCATATTGCCGACGGTACTCTGCCGAGACTTCTCTGCAAACAAGTGTCTGCAGAATTCGTTCGGCGGAAGGAGTAAGGTCATCCCCATGGAGGAGCCGTGGATGCTCGACGACCCGGCCAGGCTCAAGGCCCTGGCCCATCCGATGCGCCAGCAGATGCTGCGCCACCTCGAGGTGCACGGCCCCGCCACCTCGACGACGCTCGGCGACCTGCTCGGCGCCAAGACCGGCACGACGAGCTACCACCTGCGCCAGCTGGAGAAGTACGGCTTCATCGAGGAGATCCCCGAACGTTCGGCGGGGCGTGAGCGCTGGTGGCGCAGGAGCGGTCCCGGCGACATCCGCCTGCCCACGCCCGACCAGCTCCCCCCGGAAGGCCGCGACGCGCTCATGGCCTTCCACCGCGTGGCGCTGGAGGAGGACCGGCAGCTGCTCGACAGCCTGCCGGCCGCCTACGCCGCCGACCCCGACTGGGTGCTGGCCTCGCGCGGGCTCGCCTGGCTGACCAAGGCCGAGGTGCGCGAGTTCTTCGACGACTACATGCGGCTGCTGCGTGCCTACCAGGAGCGCCGCACGGAGGGGTCCAGGCCGGTCCAGCTGCGTTTCTTCACCGTCCCGGCCGACGACTGATCATCGCCCGAAGGCCTCCTTCTCGCCGCGCTCGAACGAGCGTCGCCACCACCACGACCACAGCAGCTCCAGCGGCTTGCTGTCGATCTTGGCGAGCACCTCGCGCAGTTGCTCGCCGCGCAGGCCGTACAGCGCCCACGAGGCCATGAACGGCAGCTCGCGCATGCCGTACGCGGACTGGAACTCCTTGTCGAGCCGCTCCCAGTCGGCCTGCGACAGCAGGCGCTGCACCAGGGCCATCGCCTCGCTCTCCTCGTGCTCCAGGTGCCGGTGCAGGCGCTGGGCCAGCGTGCGCAGGCGTCCGAGGAGCGCGTCGCGCGCCTCCTCGTCGGCGTGCTCGCCCAGCCGGCCGAACCCGGCGTCGCAGCCCACCAGCAGCGGGTCGATCTCGGCGTGCTCGCTCTCCATGCCGTCGAGGGTGGCCAGCGCGAGCACGTCGCCCGCGGCCCGCTCGCGCAGTAACGGCCACAGGGCGCTGTCCTCGCCGGTGTGGTGCTTGTGCAGGATCAGGTGGAAGCGGTCCCACCGCCGGGCCAGGGCCCGCCAGGTGGCGCGCTCGGCGATCGGGACGCGGGCGACGGCCTCGCAGAAGGCGGTCAGGTCGCGGCGGAAGGCGTGGTGCACCAGGTACATGGCGCTCAGGTCGACCGGCCCCGCGGGCGCGGCGGCCTGGCCGGGGAGCATCAGTTGAGTCATGCCGTCAGGGTGCGGCACCCCACTTGGAAGTGACTCCAATCCTGATTTGTCGCCATCTCGGACCGATGTGTAACTCGCCGTGATCTGTGCATAACCTCTGGTAACAGATAGATCGTCGGGGGAGGGCGTCCATGCGGCGTCGGCAGTTCTTCGCGCTCGGGCTGGGGGTGGCCGCCAGCACCGCCGCCCTGGCCGCCTGCGGTTCCGGGCCGGGAACGGCGTCGCGGCTGGGTCCCGTCTCGGTCGTGGCCGCCGCCGCGCCGTGGACGCCGATGGCCCAGGCGTACGGCAGGGCGCTGGAGCAGCGGGGCTTCCCCCTCGCCGGACGCGACACCACCGGGCCGATCACCACGATCACCGTCACCGGCCTGCCCGCCCTGGCCGCCGCCGAGCTCAACCACGGCCGCCCGATCCTGGAGGTGGCCACCCCGCTGGCCCGCCTGGCCGGCGAGCCCGTCGTCGTCGTGGTCCCCGGGGGTTCGCGCTACACCCACTTCGACGCCTTCGCCGCGCAACTGGTCGCCGACCCCGCCCGCACCTTCCTGGCCGGAGGCCCCACGGGGGAGACCGACCACGTGCTGTTCGGGCTGATCGCCCGCGGTGTGGGCGCCGACTCGCGCCTGGTCGACTACTCCGGCTACGCCGCCAGCGCCGACTCCGTGCCGGCCCTGCTCAACGGCGCCGCGGCCGCCGCCGCGGGAACCCTCGACGCCTGGCGGCCGCACATCGCCCAGCGCCGCGTCCGGGTGCTCGCCGTCTCGACCGACGAGCGGGTCCCGGAGGTCGACGCGCCGACACTGAAGGAGTGCGGCGTCCGGGTCGACTTCGCCGAGTGGTGCGCCGCCTTCGGCCCGAAGGACATGGCCGACCCCGCCCGGCAGGCCGCGATGGCCGCCTGCGACGAGGCCGCCTACTCCGACCAGTGGCTCGACGCCTGCCGCAGCCGGGGCTGGACGCCGATGCCGCTCAGCGGCGAGGACTTCCGCGTCTGGCTGACCTCGGAGGTCGACCGTACCAGGGACGTGCTCATCGATCTCGGACTGCTCGACACGCCCGCCACAACATACCGGGGGTAGTTGCGGTCTGCGCCACTAGATGTAGGATCCTGCCCGTTGCTGGTTCGCCGCCCACACCAGGGTGGCGGAGCAAAAGGGAACCCCGTGCGAATCGGGGACTGCCCCGCAGCGGTGAGTGGGAACGACCGCCGTCATCGAGCACTGGGCGCATCACGCGCCTGGGAAGCGACGGCCAGTAGGAAGCATTGACGAGCCCACGAGTCCGAAGACCTGCCAGCGACGTGTCCATCCATGGGCCTCGAGGGCGGCTCCAGGGAGCTCCGTGCTCGCCTGCCTGCCCTCATACGGGGAAGAGCTCGCGAGGAGAGAGCGTGACACAGATCGTTTCCGCCGACCGCCGGCTGGCCATCGAGGAAGCCGCGGCACGGGTGATCGCCGACCCGGCCAACTCCAGGATCGCCGCCCGCCTGCTGGCCGAGGAGATCGCCGACGAGGCGGCCACGCACGGGGTGCGGTCGTTCTCCGAGTCGATCGCCGCCACCCACGCGGAAGGACTCGTCCAGGACTCCCTGGCCGCCTTCGTCGCGGCGCACGCCGGCGCGCTGGACGCCCTCGTCGACGACGACGCCGACGGGCGCTTCGAGTACTTCGGCCTGCGCACCGTCTACGACCGTTACCTGCTGCGCCACCCCGCCACCCGCGCGGTGCTGGAGCGCCCGCAGCACTTCTTCCTGCGGGTGGCCTGCGGCCTGTCCGACAGCGTCGAGGAGGCCGCCGAGCTCTACCGGCTCATGTCCGGCCTGGCCTACCTGCCGTCGTCGCCCACGCTGTTCAACTCCGGCGCCAGGCGTCCGCAGCTGTCGTCGTGCTTCCTGCTCGACTCGCCGCGCGACGAGCTCGAGGGCATCTACGACCGCTACGCCCAGGTCGCGCGGCTGTCGAAGTACGCCGGGGGCATCGGCATCGCCTGGACCCGGGTGCGCTCGCGCGGCTCGCTCATCCGCGGCACCAACGGCCACTCCAACGGCATCGTGCCCTGGCTGCGCACCCTCGACTCCAGCGTCGCCGCCGTCAACCAGGGCGGGCGCCGCAAGGGAGCCGCCTGCGTCTACCTCGAGTCCTGGCACGCCGACATCGAGGAGTTCCTGGAGCTGCGCGACAACACCGGCGAGGAGGCCCGCCGCACGCACAACCTCAACCTGGCCAACTGGATCCCCGACGAGTTCATGCGCAGGGTCGAGGCCGACGCCGACTGGTCGCTGTTCGACCCCAAGGCCGTCCCGCACCTGACCGACCTGTACGGCGACGCCTTCGACGAGGCCTACCGCCGGGCCGAGGCCGAGGGCCTGGCCACCAGGACCATCCCGGCCCGCACCCTCTACGGCCGCATGATGCGCACCCTGGCCCAGACCGGCAACGGCTGGATGACCTTCAAGGACGCCGCCAACCGCACCTCCAACCAGACCGCGCGGCCCGAGAACGTCATCCACCTGTCGAACCTGTGCACCGAGATCCTCGAGGTCACCAGCGACGCCGAGACCGCCGTCTGCAACCTCGGCTCGATCAACCTGGCCGCCCACGTGGCCGGCGGCGACGTCGACTTCGTGCGGCTGCGCGCGACCGTCCGCACCGCCGTACGGTTCCTCGACAAGACCATCGACCTGGGCTTCTACCCGACGCCCGAGGCCGAGCGCGCCAACCGGAAGTGGCGGCCGATCGGGCTGGGCGTGATGGGCCTGGCCGACGTCTTCTTCGCCCTGCGCCTGCCCTTCGACTCCCCGCAGGCCAGGGAGCTGTCCACGCGGATCGCCGAGGAGATCGCGCTGGCCGCCTACGACACCTCCGCCGACCTCGCGGTCGAGCGCGGGCGGCACCCCTCGTACGGCGACACGCGGGCCTTCCGGGGCGTGCTGCATCCCGACCACTACGGCGCGGCGACGAGCGTCGCGTGGGCCGCGCTGCGCTCCAAGATCGCCAAGACGGGTCTGCGCAACTCGCTGATGATCGCGATCGCGCCCACCGCGACGATCGCCTCCATCGCCGGATGCTACGAGTGCATCGAGCCGCAGGTCTCCAACGTCTTCAAGCGCGAGACCCTGTCGGGGGAGTTCCTCCAGGTCAACCGCTACCTCGTGCGCGACCTGCAGGAGCGCGGGCTGTGGACCCAGGAGATGCGCGACGCGATCAAGCGCGCCGACGGGTCCGTGCAGGACATCCCCGGCATCCCCGCCGACCTGCGGCAGCTCTACCGCACCGCCTGGGAGCTGCCCCAGAAGGCGCTGATCGACCTGGCGGCCGCGCGCATGCCGTACATCGACCAGTCGCAGTCGCTCAACCTCTTCATGGCCAGCCCCACCATCGGCAAGCTCTCGTCGATGTACGCCTACGCCTGGAAGAGCGGCCTGAAGACCACCTACTACCTGCGCTCGCGCCCCGCGACGCGCATCGCCCAGACGACGGTCACCGCCCAGGAGGCCGTGGCCTGCTCCCTTGAGAACCCCGAGTACT
Organism: Nonomuraea sp. NPDC050663; assembly: GCF_044456985.1. NCBI lineage: Bacteria > Bacillati > Actinomycetota > Actinomycetes > Streptosporangiales > Streptosporangiaceae > Nonomuraea > Nonomuraea sp. NPDC050663. The sequence goes on along the minus strand of NZ_JBITGL010000006.1, from coordinate 231,733 downwards.
GCGAGGCGTGCCAGTGATGTTGCTCGACCCCGGAATGGACCTGACCCTGCGCCCGATGCGCTACCCGGACTTCTACGAGCGTTACCGGGCCGCCATCCGCAACACCTGGACGGTCGAGGAGATCGACCTCCACACCGACCTGGCCGACCTGCCCAGGATGACCGCCCAGGAGCGCCACCTGATCAACCGGCTGGTGGCCTTCTTCGCCACCGGCGACTCGATCGTCGCCAACAACCTGGTGCTCAACCTCTACCAGCACGTCAACGCCCCCGAGGCGCGCCTCTACCTCAGCAGGCAACTGTTCGAAGAGGCCGTGCACGTGCAGTTCTACCTGACGCTGCTCGACACCTACCTGCCCGACCTGGACGAGCGGATCAAGGCCTTCGCCGCCGTCGAGAACATCCCCTCGATCCGCGACAAGGCGGACTTCTGCTTCAAGTGGATCGACTCCCTGGGCGACCTGCGCGAGCTGCGTTCCCGCGAGGACCGCCGGGCCTTCCTGCTCAACCTGATCTGCTTCGCCGCCTGCATCGAGGGACTGTTCTTCTACGGCGCGTTCGCCTACGTCTACTGGTTCCGCTCCCGCGGCCTGCTCCAGGGCCTGGCCACCGGGACGAACTGGGTCTTCCGCGACGAGTCCATGCACATGGAGTTCGCCTTCAGCGTCGTCGACACCGTGCGCGCGGAGGAGCCCGGCCTGTTCGACGCCGACCTGGACAAGCAGGTCGTGGAGATGCTGGAGGAGGCGGTCGCCGCCGAGCTCGCCTTCGCCCGCGACCTGTGCGGCGACGGCATGCCCGGCATGAGCGCCGAGCAGATGCGCCAATACCTGGAATACGTCGCCGACCAGCGCCTGGTCCGCCTCGGCTTCGGCCGCAGGTACGGCACGGCCAACCCGTTCGCGTTCATGGAGCTGCAGGACGTCCAGGAACTCGCGAACTTCTTCGAACGGCGTGTCTCCGCCTACCAGGTGGCCGTGGAGGGCAATGTGACCTTTGACGAGGCTTTCTGATGTGATTGGACCATGAGTTTGTCCCAGAATTTGCTCAACCTGGCGGGCGGCGTTCTCGGAGCCGTCATCGTGGTCGAGCTGATCCGGAGACTCCTCATCCGAGCCACCACCAAGTGGTCGGCGGCCGAGCCGTTCCTGCGCCGTTGTGTCTGGCCGGGCTTCGCGGTCGCCGTCCTGGTGGCCTTCAACATCGGCTTCCTGCCCAACATGTTCGGCACCGACACGCAGGAGCAGGAGGTCGCCGCCCAGGTCGACCACGTGCTGGGCCTGCTCACCATCGTCGCCGCCACCTGGCTGGTCATCCAGGCCACCTACGCCGTCACCGACGTGGTGCTCAACCAGTTGGAACGCATCGACGGCGAGAGGGACCGCCGCGCCCGCCGCATCAGGACCCAGATCACCCTCGTGCGGCGGGTGGCCGCCGCCGTCATCGTGGTCATCGCCCTGGGCGCGATCCTGTTCAGCTTCCCCCAGGTGCGCGCGCTCGGCACCGGCCTGCTCGCCTCAGCCGGCATCGCGGGCGCCATCGTCGGCATCGCCGCCCAGTCCACGATCGGCAACATGCTGGCCGGGCTGCAGCTGGCCTTCAGCGACGCGCTGCGCCTCGACGACGTGGTCGTGGTCAACAACGAGTGGGGGCGCATCGAGGAGCTCACCCTCACCTACGTCGTGGTCCGCTCGTGGGACGAGCGGCGGCTGGTCTTCCCGGTGTCGTACTTCACCCAGAACCCGTTCGAGAACTGGACCAGGCACGGCAGCCGCGTCATCGGCCACGTCTACCTGCGCGTCGACTGGTCGGTGCCCGTTCCCGAGCTGCGGGAGGAGCTGCACGCCTTCGTCAAGGAGCACCCGCTCTGGGACCAGAAGGACTGGACCCTGCAGATCACCGACATCCTGCCCAACGGCCTCGTCGAGCTGCGGGCGCTGATGAGCGCGGCCGACTCGGCCTCGGTGTGGGACCTGAAGTGCGACGCGCGCGAGCACCTGGTGGAGTTCATCCGCACCCGTTACCCGCACACGCTGCCCAGCTTCCGTATCGAGCTAGGCCCCCGGGCGCAGAATGCGGGTGGCGCCCGCGATGAGGGCGGTGGCCAGGACCCAGCCTGAGACGATCAGCGTCCACGCCACCCACACCGTCCACCCCACCGGCTCCCACGCGCCGCGCGCCTCGAAGACGCTCACCGGCACGAGCAGATCCAAGGTGTACACGAACGGGTAGAAGGTGCGCATCTCGTCGGGGTCGACCTTGGTGGGCCGCCAGGTGGAGAAGACCAGGGTGCCGGCGGTGAGCAGCAGCGCCGCCCACACGCCCGCCAGCCAGCTGCGGTAGCCGTACCCGACCGTGACGTCGAGGAGGGCTCCCGCCATGCGGGCGCGGGGCCGGCGGGTGCCGGTCTGCCTGCGGCGTTTGGCCAGCAGCACCCGGCGCGCGTCGCTCTCGTGGCCGATGCGCCGGTACCAGGCGGCCAGCTGCTCGTAGGGGTGCGGCCGGTAGCCGCGCGTGTCGCGGGCCAGCCAGGCGATGCGGTCGTCGACGCTCCAGGTGCCGCGCATCGACTCGTACGTCAGGCCGTCGAGCAGCACCCGGGAGGGGTAGGATCCGGGGCGGTCGGAGAGCACGCCGATGCGCGAGTAGCGCAGGTTGACCTCGCCCTCGATGTGGCGGGGGAGTAGCACCAGCTCGTCGATCTGCATGTGGGTGACGTGCAGGCTGCGGTCCTCGGCGATGAGAGTGGCGTCGGAGATGAAGAGCGTGCCGGTGATCGTGCCGCTGCGCATGCGCACGGTGCCGCGCGCGGTGAAGCCGTCGTCGAGCTCGACCGCTCCGGCCGTGCAGTAGTCGAGGTTGATCGCGATCGGGCCCAGGGCGGTGATCTGCGCGCCGCGCAGGTACAGGCCGCCGGGGAAGGCGCCGCCGATCATGCGGATGCCGCCGGTGGCGGTCAGCTCGCGCAGGAACACCGCGCCGGTGACGGCGACGCCGCCCGCCCAGATCGCCCATTCGTGCTGTGAGCGTCCGACGAGGGGCGATTCCGGCTCGCGCACGTCGTAGTGGCCCGATTCGGAGGAGGCGCCGGGCGGCGGAGGGGAGCCGACGGTGGCGTGGCTGATGCGCAGCTGGCCCTCGATGCGCGCGTTGTCGATGCGCACCCCGTGGGCGATCGTCGAGCCGTTGAGGTCGAACACCCCGCTGACCTGCGCCCTGCTGGCGATCACGCGGTCGAGTTCGCAGCCGCGCAGCCGTACGCTCCTGGTCGTGGCGTCGGTCAGGTCGACGCCGCCGGCGTGGCAGTTGAGCAGGTGGAGCGTGGTCTCCAGCGCCGACTCCGACAGGTTGAGGTCGCCGACGACGCGCGCCCCGGCCAGCCGCAGCGCGGGCACCCGGCCGGGCTGTCGCTCGGCGGCGCCCAGGAGCAGCTCGGTGATGACCTCGGCGCGGATCTGGCGCTCGCGGCCCCAGGTGTGCGCCCGCGCCGGGTCGTCGTGTTCGCGCTCGCCGTTGCGCAGATCGACCCAGTCACCCGAGGGGAAGGCGGACCATAACGCGCGCTCGGCCGCGGTCAGACGTTTCGATCTTCGCACCCCAGCAGACTACCCGGCCGCATGGTTACCTCAAGGAAACCATAGAGCGTATGGTCGTTCGACATGCGAACTCGGTGGTCGCCGGTTGACGTGGCCTCCATCAGCGCCTACGTTCGCGGAACGCAGAGCATGTGATTCTCGATTCGTTCTCCGAACAATTTTGGACGATGATGCTGACGGTTCGAGACGTGACCTTCGACGTGTTGCGGCGCCACGGCATGACCACCCTGTTCGCCAACCCCGGTTCCACCGAGGTGCCCCTGCTGTGCGGGCTTCCCGACGACCTCTCCTTCGTCCTGGCCCTGCACGAGGGGTCGGTGGTGGGCATGGCGACCGGCGTGGCGATCGCCACCCGGCGCCCGGCCCTGGCCCTCCTGCACACCACGGCCGGGCTGGGCAACGCCGTGGGCGCGATCGCCACGGCCCGCGTCAACCGGGCCCCGCTCGTGGTGATCGTCGGGCAGCAGGACCGGCGGCACCTGGCCCTGGAGCCCTTCCTCGCCGGACGGCTCGCGGGGCTGGCCGGCGACTACCCGGTCTGGTTCGACCAGCCGCCGCGCGCCCAGGACGTGCCGGGCGCCATCGCGCGCGCCTGGCACGAGGCGCAGACCTGGCGCGGGCCGGCCCTGGTCGTCGTGCCCATGGACGACTGGCTGGCCGAGATGGACCCGCAGGAGGTGATCGCCGCGCCCCGGCAGCTCATCCGCGCCGGACGGCCGCCCGAGCTGCGCGACACGCTCGGCACCTCGGCCGCGCCCGACATGCGCGACGTTCTCGCCATCGACCTGCACTCCTCCGCCGACGTGGTGCCCGAGCTGGCCGCCATGGTCGCCGAGGCGTGCACGCCCGTCATCGTCGCCGGGTCCGGCGCCGACTCCTCGCGCACCTGGGCGGCGCTCGTGGCGCTGGCCGAGCACCTGGGGTGCCCGGTGTGGCAGGAGTCGTTCGGGGCGCGGGCCGGATTCCCGCAGGACCACAACCTCCACGCGGGGGTGCTGCCCGCCGGCCGGGCCCAGCAGCGGGCGGCGCTCGGCGGGCACGACCTGGTGCTGGTGGTGGGCGCCGCGGCGCTGCGGCACTACCCGTACCAGCCGGGGCCCCTGGTGGAGGCGGGCACCCGGATCGCCGTGGTGACCGACGACCCGGCCGAGGCCCACCGCAGCCCGGCCGACCTGGCGGTGCTCGGCCCGCCCGCCACGGTCTGCGAGGGCCTGCTGGCCGAGCTCGGCGTCCCGGCCGAGGCCGGAAGGACGTGGCGGACGGGCGAGCGGGACCCCGGCGTGACGGGCCCCGGGCCGGGCGAGCCGATGCGGGCGTCTCACGTGCTGGCCGCGCTGGCCGTACGGCTCGCGCCCGACACCGTCGTCGTCGAGGAGACCCCCTCCTCCCGCCCCGACCTGCACCGGATCCTGCCCGCCCGCCGCCCACTCGGGTTCGTCTCGGCGGCGATGGGCGGCCTGGGATTCGCCCTGCCCGCCGCGGTGGGCCTGCGCATGGCCGCACCCGAGCGCCCGATGGTCGCCGTGGTCGGCGACGGCTCGGCGATCTACGGAGTCCAGGCCCTGTGGAGCGCCGTCCGCTACCAGGTGGGCGCCCTCTTCGTGGTCCTGGCCAACGGCCGCTACGCCGTCATGGACCGCCTGGCCGACCTGCACGAGGGCGGCAAGGCGCCGTGGCCGTCGTTCGAGGAGGTCAGCCTGAGCGGCCTGGCCCGCTCGTTCGGCTGCCCGGCGATCCGCGTCGACGACCACGACCACCTGCTGGCCGTCCTGGACGAGGTCGTGCCCACCCTGCCCACCCGCACCGAGCCGCTGCTGCTCGATGTGGCGGTCGTGCCCGACACGGTGTTCCGCCCATGAGGACTCTGGCGCCGCAGGCGGCGGGAAGGATACTGTACGGATCCAAATGAAAGGCTTCCTGTATCCGCGGACGGCGACGGGACGCGCCTCGCTCGTCCCCGCGCCGCCCTGGCACTACTCCGGCGACCTGATCACCGTGGAGTACCGCACCGACCCGGCCCGCGTGGCCGAGCTGCTGCCCGCCCCGCTCCTTCCGGCGCCCGACGACCCCGGCGCGGTCGCGCTGATCTGGGCCGACTGGCAGTCGTGCGGCACCACGGGCGAGGAGCTCCTGGACCCCGTGCGCGCGCAGTACAAGGAGTGCTTCGCCGTGGTGCGCTGCTCCTTCGAGGGACGCACCTACTCCCGGTGCGTCTACATCTGGGTCGACAAGGACTTCGCCCTGGCCAGAGGGCTGCACCAGGGCTATCCGAAGAAGCTCGGCTCCATCCACCAGACCAGGCCGCACCCCTACGGTCCCGCCCCGCGCATCGAGGCGGGCGCCAGGTTCGGCGCCACCCTGGCCGCCGCCGACCGCCGCCTGGCCGAGGCGGTGATCACCCTGACCGGGCCGTCGGAGTCGAACGGCTTCGTCAACGCCCACCCCATGGCCCACCACCGCTGGATGCCCAGCATCGAACCCGGCGGTCAGGCGCCACTCGACGAGCTCATCGAGTCGGGCGCCGCCGCCTTCGAGGCGGGCACCGCGTGGGCGGCCGAGGCCACGCTGGCGCTGTTCGAGTCGCCGACCGAGGAGCTGGCCCGGCTGGAGGTGCACGAGATCATCGGCGCCTACCACCGCCAGGTCGGGGTGACGTGGAACGGCGGGAGGGTGTTGTCATAGCTGGATCCAGGTGGTCTTCAGCTCGGTGTACTTCTCCAGGGCGTGCACGCTCTTGTCGCGGCCGTTGCCCGACTGCTTGTAGCCGCCGAAGGGCACGTTGAGCCCGCCCTCCTCGTAGCAGTTGACCCAGACCGTGCCGGCGCGCAGCGAACGGCTGACGGTGATCGCGGTGCCCAGATCGGCGGTCCACAGGCCCGCCGCCAGGCCGTACGGGCTGTCGTTGGCCAGCCGGACGGCCTCCTGGACGGAGGTGAAGGTGAGCACGGAGAGCACGGGGCCGAAGATCTCCTCGCGGGCGACGGTCATCCCCGGCGTCACCCGGTCGAAGACGGTCGGCTCGTGGAAGAGCCCGTCGTGACCGCCGCCGGCCCGCAGCCTGGCGCCCTCGCGCCGGCCCGCGTCGACGTAGCCGCGCACCCGCTCCAGGTGGGTGCGGCCGGCCAGCGGGCCCATCTCGGTGGCCGGGTCGAGGGGGTCGCCGAGCCGCAGCGCCCGCGCCTTCTCGACGACGGCGTCGACGACCTGGTCGGCGACGTCGGCGTGGACCAGCAGGCGCGAGGGCGCGGTGCACATCTCGCCGGCGTTGAAGAAGACGCCCCACGCGGCCGTGGCGGCGGCCCGCTCCAGGTCGGGCGCGTCGGGGCAGATGATGTTCGGCGACTTGCCGCCGAGCTCCAGCCAGACGCGCTTGAGGTTGGAGTCGGCGCTGTAGCGCAGGAAGTGGCGCCCCGTCTCGGTGCTGCCGGTGAAGGCCAGCACGTCGACGCCGGGATGCAGGCCGAGGGCGCGGCCGGTGGCGGGTCCGTCGCCGGTGACGACGTTGAGCACGCCGCCGGGCAGCCCGGCCTCCCGGGCGAGCGCCGCCAGGCGCAGTGCCGACAGCGGGGAGCGCTCCGACGGCTTGAGCACCACGGTGCAGCCCGCCGCCAGGGCCGGGGCGATCTTCCATCCGGCCAGGGTCAGCGGGAAGTTCCACGGCACGACCGCCGCGACCACGCCGGAGGGCTCGCGCGTGACCATCGCCAGGGCGTCGGGGCCGGTGTGCGGGAGCTCGTCGGCGCCCTTGCCGGCCAGCTCGCCGTAGAAACGCAGCGTCGAGATCAGGGCGCGCAGCTCGATGGCGTGCGCGTCGGTGATCGGCTTGCCCATCTCCAGCGAGACGAGCAGGGCCAGCTCGTCGCGGTGACGCTCGGCCAGCTCGGCCAGGGCCAGCAGGGCCCGGCCGCGCTCGGCCGGCGCCAGGCGCGGCCACGGACCCTCGTCGAAGGCCCGCCGCGCGGCAGCGACGGCGGCGTCCACCTCGGCCTGGCCGCCGTCGGGCACCTGCGCGACGACCGTGCCGTCGCGCGGGGAGACGACGGGGAAGGCGGGACCGGCTCCCGAGCGGGGCAGGTCGAGCGTCGCGGCCAGATCCAGCCAGCCGGGCACGTCCATCATCGGGCCCTCCCGTGGGACTGTTCGGCCCCAAACAATAGTGCCTTGACCGGGCATTTCGGGAGTGGTTAGTTTGTTCGGAACCAAACGGTGGAGGTCGTGATGACGCGGATCGCCGGAGTGGAGGTGGACACCCGGCACTGGATCGGCGGTGAGCGGGTGGCCTCCCCGCAGACGTTCGCCGATGTGTCGCCCATCGACGGGCAGGTGATCGCCCACGTCGCCCGCGGAGGAGCCGCCGAGGCCTCGGCCGCCGTCGCCGCCGCCGCGGACGCCTTCCCCGGATGGGCGGCCACCGGCCGGGAGGAACGGGCGGCGCTGCTGCACGCGATCGCCGACGGCGTCGACAAACGCCTCGAAGAGCTGGCCGTCGTCGAGACCACCGACAACGGCGCCCTGCTGCGCTCCCACCGGCGAGGCGTCATGCCGCGCGTGGCGCACAACTTCCGCTTCTTCGCCGACTGGCTGCTGGAGCTGGGCAGGGAGGACTTCGACACCCGCGGCCACCGCAACCACGTCAGCTGGGACCCGGCCGGACCCTGCGCCCTCATCACCCCCTGGAACGCGCCGCTCATGCTGGCCACCTGGAAGATCGCCCCGGCCCTCGCGGCGGGCAACACCGTCGTGCTCAAACCGGCCGAATGGTCGCCGCTGACCGCCTCGCTGCTGGCCGACATCGCCCACGCCGCCGGGCTGCCGCCCGGCGTGCTCAACGTCGTGCAGGGTCACGGCGCCGAGGTGGGAGAGCCGCTGATCGCCGACCCCCGGGTGCGGCGGATCAGCTTCACCGGCTCCGTGCCGACCGCGCGCAGGATCGCCGGGCTCGCCTCCGCCAACCTCACCCCGCTCAGCCTGGAACTCGGCGGCAAGTCGCCGCTCGTCGTCTTCGCCGACGCCGACCTCGACCAGGCCGCCGACCTCGCGGTGGAGCAGTACGACAACGCCGGGCAGGTATGCCTGGCCGGGACCCGGCTGCTGGTCGAGTCGGCGGTCGCCGAGGAGTTCACCGCCAGGTTCCTCGAACGCGCGCGTGCCCTGGTGCAGGGCGATCCCCGCGACGAGGAGACCGACGTCGGACCCTCGATCCACCCGCGCCACGTCGAACGCGTCGACGGCTTCGTGCGCCGCGCCCTGGCCGGCGGCGCCCGCGCGCTCATCGGCGGCGGCCGCCCCAGGACCGAGAACGGCTTCTACTACCCGCCCACGCTCCTGACCGACGTCGAGCCGGGCTCGGAGATCGTCACCGAGGAGGTCTTCGGCCCGGTGCTGACCCTCCAGACCTTCGACGACGAGGAACAGGCCCTCGCCATGGCCAACGACACGAAGTACGGCCTGGCCGCTGTCGTCGTGACGGGCGACCCCGAGCGCGCGGACCGGGTCACCCGCCGCCTGGTCGCCGGCACGGTCTGGGTGAACTGCTTCTTCGTCCGCGACTTACGCGCCCCCTTCGGCGGCTCGCGCCAGTCGGGCGTCGGACGCGAGGGCGGCGACTGGAGCTTCGACTTCTACTGCGACGTCAAGAACACGGTGAGCGCGCCATGGGTGAGATAGCCGCGGCCGGCCTGCTGTCGCACGTCCCCACGATCGTGCTGCCCGAGGTCACCAGGCGCGAGCTCAACGAGGGCCGCGAGATCAGCCTGGTGCCGGGGCTGCGGCGGCTGCGGGCGGAGGTGTTCGACACGCTCGACTACGACACCGTCGTGGTGCTCGACTCCCACTGGGCCACCACCGTCGAGTTCGTCGTCACCGCGCAACAGCGCAGGGCGGGGCTCTACACCTCCGAGGAGCTGCCGCGCGGCATGTGCCGCGTGCCGTACGACATCCCCGGCGATCCCGAGCTGGCGCACGCCGTCGCCGCCCGGGCCGGGGCGCACGGCACCTGGATCACCGCCGTCGACGACCCCTACCTGCCGATCTACTACGCCACCGTCAACCTCTGGCGCTACCTGGGCGTGCCCGACGACCCCTACCTGGGCGCCGAAGGAAAACGCTGGATCTCCATCGGCGTCTGCCAGACCGCCGACACCGAGGACTTCCTGCGGCTGGGCAGGGCGCTCGGCGCCGCCATCCAGGCGAGCGACCGCAAGGTCGTGCTGATCGCCTCCGGCGCGCTGAGCCACACCTTCTGGCCGCTGCGCGAGATCCGCGACCACGAGCCGAGCGACCCGGCCCACATCCGTACGGCGGCCGCCCGCGAGGCCGACCTGGAGCGCATCGCCTGGTTCGAGGCGGGCGAGCACGCCAAGGTGCTCGGCACGATGCCGCACTTCCTCACCGTCAAGCCCGAGGCCCGCTTCGGCCACTACCTGATGATGATCGGCGCGCTCGGCGAAGCGGCCTGCACGGCCCCGGCCAGGCGCTACAGCGACTACGAGAACTCGGTCGGCACCGGGCAGGTGCACCTGTGGTTCGACCGGCCGGAAGGCGGCTGGCATGCCTGAACACCGCAGGATCCTCCTCGACGGCGCGGTCACGGAGGTCACCCGGGAGGGGGAGGAACTGGTCGCGGGCGACGGGCGCAGGGTGAAGGCCGGCGAGGCCGTGCACCTGCCTCCCGTCACCCCGTCGAAGATCATCGCCGTGCATCTCAACCACCGCAGCCGGGTCGAGGAGTTCCAGGTCAAGCTGGCCGCCACCCCCACCTACTTCCACAAGCCGACCTCCTCGCTCAACGCCCACAACGGCGCCGTGGTCAGGCCGGAGGGCTGCCGCTACCTCAACTACGAGGGCGAGGTGGCCATCGTCATCGGCCGCACCTGCCGCAACGTCCCGCCGGAGCGGGCGGCGGAGCACATCGCCGGCTACACCATCGCCAACGACTTCGGCCTGCACGACTTCCGCGACACCGACGCCGGATCGATGCTCAGGGTCAAGGGCTCCGACACGCTCTGCCCGCTCGGCCCCGGCCTGGTCACCGGCTGGGACTTCCGCGGCAGGCGCCTGACCACCCGCGTCAACGGCGCCGTCGTCCAGGACGGCAGCACCGACGAGATGGCCTGGGACATGCACTACCTCGTCGCCGACATCGCCAGGACCATCACCCTCCACCCGGGCGACGTGCTCCTGTCGGGCACCCCGGCGGGTTCACGGCCCGTGCAGCCCGGCGACCTGGTCGAAGTGTCCGTCGACGGGCTGGGTACGTTGGCCAGCAGGATCGTCGCAGGACCGGCGGCCATCCGCGCCGACGTCGGCGCGCAGCCGACCGCCTCGGAGGAGGTGCTCTCCACCGCGCTCGGCGGCGACTGGGAGTTCCGCGGCATCAGGGCGCCTCGAAAGGACTGAACGATGGACCTGCGGCACTGGCTGGAGCGCGCCGTCGGCGCGATCGAGGAGTGGGAGGCCGGATACGGGCCCTTCGAACGCCACCCCTCGCTCGACGTCAAGGACGTCGAGCCCGCCTTCGACGCCCTCGTGGCCAGGCTGCGCGACAACTACCCCTTCTTCCACCCCCGCTACGCCGGCCAGATGCTCAAGCCGCCGCACCCCGCGGCCGTCGTCGGCTACCTGACAGCCATGCTGATCAACCCCAACAACCACGCCCTCGACGGCGGCCCCGCCACCGCCGCGATGGAGCGCGAGGCCGTCGCCCAGCTGGCCGCCATGTTCGGCTTCGGCACCCACCTGGGCCACCTGACCAGCAGCGGCACCATCGCCAACCTGGAGGCGCTGTTCGTCGCCCGCGAACTGCACCCCGATCTCGGCATCGCCTACGGGGCCGAGGCGCACTACACCCACGCCCGCATGTGCCGGGTGCTCGGCGTCGAAGGCCACGCCGTGCCCGCCGACGACCGCGGCCGCATGGACCTCGACGCCCTGGAGGACCTGCTGCGCACCGGCCGGATCGGCACCGTCGTGCTGACCACCGGGACCACCGGGCTCGGGGCGATCGACCCCGTGCACGAGGCGCTGCCGCTCGCCCGCAGGTACGGCGCCCGCGTGCACGTCGACGCCGCCTACGGCGGGTTCTTCACGCTGCTGGCCGGGACCGGCCTCGACGCCGGGCCGTGGCGGGCGATCGCCGGATGCGACTCCGTCGTGGTCGACCCGCACAAGCACGGGCTGCAGCCGTACGGGTGCGGAGCCGTGCTCTTCCGCGACCCGGCCGTGGGCCGCTTCTACGTGCACGACTCGCCCTACACCTACTTCACCTCCGACGAGCTGCACCTGGGCGAGATCAGCCTGGAATGCTCACGCGCCGGGGCCTCGGCCGCCGCGTTCTGGTTCACGCTGCGGCTGCTCCCGCTCACCAGGGAGGGCCTGGGCGAGGTGCTGGCGGCCGGTCGCCGCGCCGCCGTGCGCTGGGCCTCGCTGCTGGCCGAATCGCCCCTGCTGGAGCTCTACCAGTCGCCCGAGCTCGACATCGTGACCTACTTCCCGAAGGCCGCCACCCTCGGCGAGATCGACCGGCTCTCGGCCCGCCTGCTCGACGACGGCATGGCGGAAGACCTCCACCTGAGCACCTTCACCGTCGGGCGGCAGGCCATGGCCGCCCGCCACCCGTCGATCGGCCTCGACACCGCCCACGGGCGCGTCATGCGCAGCGTGCTCATGAAACCCGAATCCGAGCTGGTCGTGGACTCGCTGCACGCCGCCGTGGAGTCGCTGGCCGCTCAGCGGCCCACGGCGTAACCCTGCGCGCCGCGCGGGTTGGCCGCCGCCTTCAGGAAGCCGCCGTCACGCGCGACCGCGCTGAGCCGCCCGAGCGACCACGGGCCCAGCACCTCCACCTCGTGCCCGCGCCGCCGCAACTCGGCCACGACCGCCGGATCGAGCCGCTCCTCCACCTGCATCACGCCCGGCTGCGCCGTACGCGGGAAGAAGGAGCTGGGGAAGTGCTCGGAGTGGAACATCGGCGCGTCGATCGCCTCCTGCAGGTTGAGGCCGCCGTGGACCAGCGCCAGGAAGAAGTTCACGCTCCACTGGTCCTGCTGGTCGCCGCCCGGCGTGCCGAAGGCCAGCCACGGAGCGCCGTCGCGCAGCGCGAACGACGGCGACAACGTCGTGCGGGGCCGCACGCCCGGCCGCATCGACGCCGGCAGGCCCTCCTCCAGCCAGAACATCTGCGCCCTGGTGCCCAGGCAGAAACCCAGCGACGGGATGACCGGCGAGCTCTGCAGCCAGCCACCGCTCGGCGTGGCCGAGACCATGTTGCCCCACCGGTCGACCACGTCGACGTGGCAGGTGTCGCCCCGCACGCTCCCGTCGCGTCCGACCGTCGGCTCGCCCGTCCCAGCCTGCGCCGGCCGCCGTGCTCCCGGCAGGCGCGGCAGCCGCGGCGTCCGCCCGCCGGGGGAGCCCGGCCGCAGCTCGCGACTGGCACTCCCGTCCACCAGACCCCGCCGCTCCGCGTTGTACGGCACGCCGAGCAGGTCGTCCATGGGCACGTCCGCGTCGCCGTACCAGGCCTCCCGGTCGGCGAAGGCCAGCTTGGCGCACTCGATCACGGTGTGCACGTAGTCGGCCGACAGGAAGCCCGCGGCGTCCAGGTCGAACCCGTCGAGCAGCGCCAGCTGCTGCAGGAACACCGGGCCCTGACCCCACGGGCCGGTCTTGCACACCGTGTGCCCTCGGTAGCCGAAGGTCAGCGACTCCTCGACACCCGCCTCCCACGAGGCCATATCGTCGCCCGACAGCAGCCCGCCGTGCACGCCCCCCGAGCTGTCGCGCCAGGCGGTCTTCAGGCTGAACTCGGCGATCGCCTCGGCCACGAAGCCCCGGTACCAGGCGTCGCGGGCCGCGGCGATGCCCTGCTCGCGGGTGGCCGCGGCCGAGGCCCGCTCGGCCAGCTCGCGGTAGGTCCGCGCCAGCACCGGGTTGGCCAGCCGGTCGCCGTGGCCGAGCCACGTCGCCGCCGAAGTCGGCCAGTCGTCGCGGAAGAGCCGCTCCACGCGGGCGATCGTGTCGGCGATGCGCGGCAACATCGGCACGCCCCGCTCGGCGTAGAAGATCGCCGGAGCCAGCACGTCGGCCAGCGGCCAGGTGCCCCAGTGTTCCAGCATCAGCAGCCACCCGCCGAACGCCCCGGGCACCGTCGCCGCCAGCAGGCCGGTGCCCGGCACCACGTCGAGCCCGAGCCCGGTGTAGTGCTCCAGCGTCGCCGCCGCCGGAGTGACACCCTGGCCGCAGACCACCGACACGCGCTCCTCCCGCGCGTCCCACAGCAGGATCGGCACCTCGCCGCCCGGCCCGTTCAGATGCGGCTCGGCCACCTGCAACACGAAACCGGCGGCGACCGCGGCGTCGAAGGCGTTGCCGCCGCGCTCCAGCACGCTCATCCCGGTCGCGGAGGCCAGCCAGTGGGTGGAGGCGACCATCCCGAAATCGCCGGACAACTCGGGTCGGGTGGTGAACATCAGGGGACTCCCATCGCAGGCGATACAAGGACAGGAAAGCACGACCCCTGTTCGTCCATGCCGCCGCAACCCGCCGCCGCCCCCTGAGCCACAATCGGAAGGTGACACAACCGATCACGGTGACGATCGACGACGGCGTCGCCACCCTGACCCTCGACCGCCCCGGCAAACGCAACGCCCTCACCGCCGAGATGTGGCGGCTCATCCCCCAGCTGCTCGACAAGCTGGCCGGCGACCCCGGCGTCAAGGTCGCCGTCCTCACCGGCGCGGGAGGCACCTTCAGCGCCGGAGCCGACGTCTCCGAGATCTCCCGGCTCACCGAGGGCGGCGACGACACCGGCCTGACCGTCGCCGCGGAACAGGCGCTCATCGCCTTCCCCAAGCCCGTCATCGCCAAGATCGAGGGCTTCTGCGTCGGCGGCGGCTGCCAGCTCGCCCTCGCCTGCGACCTGCGCCTGGCCGACCCCGGCGCCCGCTTCGGCGTCACCCCCGCCAAGCTCGGCCTCGTCTACCCGCAGTCGTCCACCCGCCGCCTCGTCGACCAGATCGGGCCCGGAGCCGCCAAACTGCTGCTCTACTCGGCCGACCTCTACGACGCCGCGTGGGCGCTGCGCACCGGCCTCGTCGACGAGGTCCCCGACGACCTGCACGCCCGCGTCCACGCCCTGGCCGCCACCATCGCCTCCCGCTCGCCCGTCTCGCTGGCCGCCGCCAAGGAGATCGCCGACGGCCGCGCCGACGAGGCACGATTCCTGGAATGGCAACGCCGATCCCGCGAATCCGCCGCCGAAGGCGTCGCGGCCTTTCTCGAGAAGCGGCCGCCGCGCTTTTAATTCGGTGGCGCCTTATCGGGGCTGCGCTTTACCGTGGAAGCCATGAGAGAACTTCTTCTGCCGCCCGCCACGGCTTCCGGATAACCCCTGGCCACAGGGGATCCGCGAAGCCGCCAGGTGCTGCACCGGGCGGCTTTTGAATTTTCCGGGTGTAGGGCAGATTGGTCAGCCCGTCTCCCTTGGGAGGAGAAGGTCGCAGGTTCGAATCCTGCCACTCGGACCGGTGCCGGTCTGTCCGGAGGGAATGGCGAACCCCCGGCTGGATCCCGGCCCGACCGCCCCTGGCACGGCCCACGCCAACCGTGCTTTCGGGGCTCACATCGTGATAATCGAACAATGGGTGCTCTTCGAACGTGGACTGACGAAGACGTCGGCCCCAGAACGGGAAGTGGGTGGGCTCAAGCTGCGCCAAGACGAACGCGGAAGTGGCCGGAGACCTCCTGGCCATGCTCGATCAGCGGAAGGTCATCGCGCGCCTGCGTGATCGACTCGTGACGGCAGGGCTGAAGCTGGCCCGGTGCGATTCATGCGGTCTGACGGAGTGGATGGGCCGGAGACGACAAGGCAGCCGCCGTCGTGGCGGAGGCGCGCTTGCGCTCCCTGTTGAGTCGCGGCAGCAGGGACTACTGCGCTTGACCGCGGTTGCGAACCTTGGCCGCGGTCCGCATCAGCCTGTCCGCCGCGCCGTACAGGGCGGGGGTTTCCAGGATGAAGCGCCGCGTCCGCCTGACTGGTTCGGTGCGGACCCAGTGGGCGGCGGCGCCTGCCGTACGGCGGCGCACGATGCCCTCGCCCACGGGCATGCCGTGGCTGCGCAGCGAGTTCTTGTACTGCGAGCCCGTCCCCACGCTGAGGTCGAAGGAGCGCACCCCGTGCGCGGCCGCCGCCTCCGACAGGCGCAGGTGCATGATGAGCCCGGGGGAGTAGCGCGACAGCGCGGGGTCGTAGGCGGGGAACCAGTCGACCAGCACCGACGACGAGCGCGGCCCGAAGTGGCCGGCGACGGGCTTGCCGCCCGCGTACAGGATCGACAGCGGCGCCGCGAACGCCGGCGTGTCGATCGCCCACAGCCGCTCGGCCAGCTCGCGCACCCAGTGCTTGGCGAACCGGTCGGGCCGCCCCATCGCCCGGTACTGGCCGGACTTCCATTCCAGAAGTTGACGGAAGGTCGCCTCGTCGCGCACGTCGAAGTCGAAGGAGACCTCGCCCACCTCGCGTCCGAGCTTGCGCTCCTTGCGGAAGGTGTTGGAGACGAACTGCTTGCTCAGCCCTTCGAGATAGGCGGGGAAGCCGCCGGACACGTCGACGATGACGCTCTCCTGCGACAACGTCTCGAACGGCTGGAACCACGGCTGGTGGGGCACCAGCGTGCCGTACTCGTAGACGTGCAGTCCCGCGCCGGCGAGGAGCTCGTCGGCGGTGATCTCCAGGCCGGGCCGGTGCACGAGGCCCTGGCCGAGCGAGACCCAGGCGCCGATGGCGGCGCCGACCCCTCGGCCGTTCAGCTCGTAGGCGAGGAAGCCGGCCGGCTCGCCGTCGTCGAGGACGGCGACGCGCGCGTGCGGTGAGACCTCGCCCATGGCGACGGCGAACTCGGGGCTGAGGAACGGGTTGGCCAGGTGCGGCAGGGTGTCCTGCATGGCACGCCAGGCCGCGATCTCGGGGGCGCCCAGCTCGCCGGGCCGTACGACGTGGATCTTCATAGTGTGAGCTCACCCTATGCGTGGATGTCGAGTGCTTGGTCCTTCAGGACCCGGGGGAGGACCAGGGCCGCGACGAGCAGCTGGCTGCCGACGATGGCGTAGCCGACGCCCGCGATGCCCCAGACGGGGAAGGCCACGGCGACCGAGCCCAGCACCAGCACCGCCTGGCCGATCTGGACCACGGCCAGGCGTGCTGCCTCGCCCGTGGCACGCAGGGTGCCGAGGTGGACGTCGATGAGGACTCCGGGGAGTACGGCCAGCGCCATCAGCCTGAGCAACGGCGTTCCGTAGGCGGAAAGTTCCGCTCCGAAGAATCCGAGCATGGTGGGCGCGCCGACCAGCACGAACAGCACGACGGGCACGACCAGGGTGAAGGTGCGGCGCAGCGTCGCGCGCACGTTCCTGGCCAGTTCGTCGCGCCTGCCCGAGCTCTCGACGGTCAGCGAGACGGCCATGTTCGCGGTCAGCACGCACAGCATGCAGCCGAGCGAGTGGGCGACGGAGAAGTAGCCGAACAGCCGCGGGTCGCCCAGCCAGGCGGCCACCAGCACCGGCACCAGGAAGACGACCAGCAGCGCCGACAGCGCCCCGGGGAAGTCGCCGGCCAGGAAGCGGCCGACCTCGCGGGCGGTGGGCGGCGGCCCGTCGTGCCGGGCGGCGGGCGCCCAGCGGCGCAGGATCAGCCAGTTGATCGGGATGACCGCCATGGCGGTCGGCAGCACCCAGGAGACGAAGATGCCGTCACCCGGCATCGCGCCCGCCAGGCCCACCAGCATGCCCATCTTGACCAGGCCGTAGAGCATGCTGTTGACCGGCACCAGGACCGCGCGCCGCAGGCCCGTCAGGGCCACGTCCTGCAGCGTGAAGATCGTCCAGACGAGCACCGCGGCCAGGAAGAACAGGCCGGGACCGAAGCCGCCGAGCGCGGAGTAGGCCGGCCCCCAGATCGGCAGGGTGAGCAGGAATCCGAGCGCCGCCACCAGCCCGATGGCTCCCGCCACCATGTAGCCGCGCACGATCAGCTCGCCCGTGCGCCGGCCGGCCAGCGGGATGAACCTGGCCAGCACGCCGACGAACGCCAGGCCGGTCAGCGAGGCGAACAGGCGCATCGCGGCGATGAGCGCCTGTCCTTCGCCGAAGGCCTCGGCGGAGTACAGGCGGGTGGCCAGCATCCAGTAGCCCAGGCCCAGCACGGCGGTGATCCCCGTGTTGGCCATGAGCGCGTACCCCTGCAGGAACAGAGGGTTCCTCAGGTCGCTTCGCAACCGCGCGGCCAGGGTGGTCATGGTCACACTGTGCGGTGCGCCGGTTGCGGTGGCCTTGTCTCTGGCTTTCAATCGGTACTCATGACGAACTGGGGTATTGCCGCAACTGGTGGAATCGCTCGGACCGTGGGCACGGTGATCGCGGCCGAGCCCGGTATGAGGGTGGCCGCCGTCGGCTCGCGCGACGTGGGACGCGCCGCCGCTCTGGCCGCCGACCTGGGCGGTGCGAAGGCCTACGGCTCCTATGCCGAGCTGTGCGCCGACCCCGACGTGGAGGCCGTCTACGTCGCCACCCCGCACGCCCAGCACCTTCAGGTGGCGGAGCTGGCGATCGCGGCGGGCAAGGCGGTGTTGTGCGAGAAGCCGCTGACCGCGTCGCTGGCCGAGGCCGAGCGGCTGGTGAAGCTGGCGCGCGAGGCGGGCGTCTTCCTCATGGAGGCCATGTGGATGCGCTTCAACCCGCTCGTGCGCCGCCTGGCCACCGACGAGCGGTTCGGGCCGATCCGCTCGGTCCAGGCCACTTTCGGCTTCCCGCATCCCTTCGACGCGGCCCACCGGCTGTGGGACCCGGCGACCGGCGGCGGCACCGTGCTCGACCTCGGGGTCTACCCGATCGCGCTGGCCCACTTCCTGCTGGGCTCTCCCGAGGAGATCCACGTGACCGGCTCGCTGGCGCCGTCGGGCGTCGACGCCGAGGCCGGGATCATGCTGACCTATGCGGGCGGCGCCCGCGCACTGCTCGACACCTCGCTGCTCAGCCCGATGGCCAACGCCGCGACCGTCGTCGGCACGGGCCTGCGCGCCGACATCGACGCGCCCTTCTGGGCGCCGCGCCGCATGGTGCTCAGCGGGCCCGGCGTCGAGAAGGAGGAGCACCTGCTCGACCCGGCGCAGGGCGGCTACGAGGGCCAGGTGCGCGAGGTGGCCGCGGCGCTCGCCGAGGGCCGCACGGAGAGCGCGATCATGCCGCTCGACGACAGCCTGGCGGTCATGCGCGTGATGGAGGAGGTGCGTTCCCGCCTCGGAGCCCGCTAGGTCACCTCTCGACGATCTCGTTCTTGCCGATCACCACGATGCCGCCCCGCGTGACGGCGTAGCGGCTGCGGTCCTGCTCCAGGTCGAAGCCGATGCGCGCCCCGTCGGGGATGACCACGTTCTTGTCGATGATGGCGCGGCGCACGATCGCGCCCCTGCCGACCTTGACGTTGTCCATCAGCACCGAGTCCTCGACCAGCGAGTGGGAGTGCAGCACCACCCGCGGCGACAGGATCGAACGTTCCGCCGCGCCGCCCGAGATGATCACGCCGGGCGACACGAGCGAGTCGATCGCGCGGCCCACCCGGTCACCTTCGTTGTGCACGAACTTGGCCGGGGGGAGCGGGTCGTGGCCGGTGTAGATCGGCCAGCGGTCGTTGTAGAGGTTGAAGACGGGGTGCGCGGAGATCAGGTCCATGTGCGCCTCGTAGTAGGCGTCCAGGGTCCCCACGTCGCGCCAGTAGCCGCGGTCGCGCTCGTTGGATCCGGGCACGAGGTTGTCGGCGAAGTCGTAGACGTCCGCGCCGCCCGCCTTGACCAGCATCGGGATGATGTTGCCCCCGAGGTCGTGCTTGGAGGTGGGGTCGAGGGCGTCCTCGCGCAGCGCGTCGATCATCGCCTGGGTCTTGAAGACGTAGTTGCCCATCGAGGCGTAGATCTCGTCGGGCGAGTCGGGCAGGCCGACGGCGTCCTTGGGCTTCTCTCGAAAGGCCACGATCTTGTTGCCCGTGGGGTCGGTCTCGATCACGCCGAACTGGTCGGCCAGCGACAGCGGCTGCCTGATCGCCGCGACGGTGACGTCGGCGCCGGAGTCGACGTGCTGGGCGACCATCTGCCGCGGGTCCATGCGGTAGATGTGGTCGGCGCCGAACACGATCACGTGCTCGGGCTCCTCGTCGTAGATGAGGTTGAGGTTCTGGAAGAGCGCGTCGGCGCTGCCGGAGAACCAGCGGGGTCCCAGGCGCTGCTGGGCGGGGACGGGCGTCACGTAGTTGCCCAGCATCGCCGACAGCCGCCAGGTGCGCGAGACGTGCCGGTCGAGGCTGTGGTTCTTGTACTGGGTGAGCACCACGATCTTGAGGTAGTGACCGTTGGCGAGGTTGGACAGGACGAAATCGATCAATCGGTACATGCCGCCGAAGGGGACGGCCGGTTTGGCCCGGTCCGCCGTCAGCGGCATGAGCCGCTTTCCTTCTCCACCTGCCAGCACGACTGCGAGGACCCTGGGCGACGTCATAGGCAGAAGCTACCCCGAAACGGGCGCGAGAACAGTCAACGGACTATTGTGGCGCGCATGATCACCTTGGACCCCCGGACCAGCGCGCTGGTGCTGGTCGATCTGATGGAGCGCATCGTCGGCCAGGAACTGGCCCCCTACTCGGGCGGGGTCGTCGTCGCGCGGTGCGCGGCGCTGGCGACCGCCATGCGCAAGGCCGGCGGGCTCGTGGTCAACGTCAGGGTCGAGCGGCCGAACGTCGCCGCCCAGCCGCCCGGCAGCGGCTTCGTGGCCGAGGCGCGCCCCCAGGACGGCGACCTGGAGATCGTCAAGCGGACCTGGGGCGCCTTCCACAACACCGGCCTCGACGATGAGCTGCGCTCGCGCGGCATCACCACACTGGTCATCGCGGGGATCGCCACCAACTTCGGCGTCGAGCAGACGGCCCGCTTCGCCGACGAGTTCGGCTACGAGGTGATCGTGGTCGAGTGCGGCACCACGGGGCTCGACGGCAAGGCCCACGAGTTCGCCTTCGAGTACGTCTTCCCGCGCCTGGGCACCGTCGCCACCTCCGCCGAGCTCTTCGCCGCTCTTGGCTAAGGTTTGCGTATGCGCGTCGATCTGCTGAGCCGTGAGTATCCGCCCGAGGTGTACGGCGGGGCCGGGGTGCACATGGAGTATCTCGCCCGCGAGCTGCGGCGCCTGGCCGACGTCAGGGTGCGCTGCTTCGGCGCGGCCCGCGAGGAGCCGGGCGTGTCCGCCTACCGGGTCCCCGGCGGCCTGGAGACGGCCAACGCGGCCCTGCAGGTGCTCGGCGTCGACCTGGAGATGGCCGCCGCGTGCGAGGGCGCCGACGTGGTCCACAGCCACACGTGGTACGCCAACTTCGCCGGCCACGTCGCCAAGCTGCTGTACGGCACGCCGCACGTCGTCACCACGCACAGCCTCGAACCTCTGCGCCCCTGGAAGGCCGAGCAGCTCGGCGGCGGCTACACCGTCTCCTCGTGGGCCGAGCGCACCGCCCTGGCCTCGGCCGACGCGGTCATCGCCGTCTCGGAGGGCATGCGCAGAGACGTGCTGGCCGCCTACCCGGAGATCGCGCCCGAGCGGGTGAGCGTCATCCACAACGGCATCGACACCGTCGAGTACGCCCCCGACCGCGACACCGCGGTGCTGCGCAAGCACGGCATCGACCCGCACCGGCCGTACGTGATCTTCGTGGGCCGCATCACCCGGCAGAAGGGCCTGGCCCACCTGCTGCGCGCCGCCCGCTCCCTCGACCCGGGCGCCCAGCTCGTGCTGTGCGCGGGAGCGCCCGACACGCCCGAGATCGCCGCCGAGATCAAGGGGCTGGTCGAGGGGCTGGAGCGCGACGGCGTCTTCTGGATCTCCGAGATGCTGCCCAAGCCCGAGGTCATCCAGCTGCTGACGCACGCCAGTGTCTTCGTCTGCCCGTCGGTCTACGAGCCGATGGGCATCGTGAACCTGGAGGCGATGGCCTGCGAGACCGCGGTGGTCGCCACCGCGACGGGCGGCATCCCCGAGGTGGTGGCCGACGGCGAGACCGGGCTGCTGGTGCCGATCTCGGCCAAGGCCGACGGCGAGCCGCACGATCCCGACTTCTTCGCCGCCGACCTGGCCGAGCGGGTCAACGCCTTGCTGGGCGACCCGGCGCGCGCGGCCGCCCTGGGGGCGGCGGGACGGGCGCGGGCGGTGTCGCACTTCTCGTGGTCGAGGATCGCGGAGCGGACCCTGGAGCTCTACGCCGCGCTGATGTAGTGCAGGATCACGTTGTGCACGTGGTGGGCCTTGTCGTCGCCGCGGAACTCCACCTCGTAGGTGTGCGTGCCGACGTGGATGGCGATGGCGCCGGAGGAGAAGAACTGCCCGGCGAGCGACTTGTTGCTGACGACGCTGACCGCGGAGATCTTGTTGTAGGGAATGCTCGTGATGGCGATCTTCTTGCCGACGAACGACTTGTCCTGCACGATCACGCGGCGGTCGGTGAGGCCGAGGAAGCCGGTGCCTGCACCGATGGCGTCGTAGACGGCGATGATCTGCTCGCCGCGCAATAAGCCGCTCTCGATCTGCTTGAGTTGCTCTTTTCGGTCGTAAGGGATATCTGCCATATCTGGGCAACGCGTGGCGGCCGAGCCGGGGTTCCGATCCTCCATCAGAAATGGGTCTTGCTCCCTCATTTGCGGAGGATCACGCTGAAATCCGGAGGAGGCGTGCCATGGCCTACAAACTCGGAGTCAGCCGCCCAGATCTCGAAATCGTCGATCTGCCCACCCCTGAAGAGGTCTTCAAGGTCGCCAGGATCGGCCCCAAGGAACTGTTCAAGTACGCCGTCGGCCCGAGCCTGATCGCGCTGGGCATCTCGATCGGCAGCGGCGAATGGCTGATCGGCCCGCGCAGTGTCGGGGAGTTCGGATTCATCGGCGTCGGCTGGGTCATCCTGGTCTCGGCGCTGCTGCAGACCTTCTACAACGTCGAGTGCGCCCGCTACGTGCTGGCCACCGGCGAGACCCCGGTCGTCGGCTGGGGGCGGGTGCCGCCGGGCTGGAAGCTCTGGGTCCCGCTCTCGGTGGTGATCGTCCTGTTCGCCTTCATCGCGGGCGGCTGGGCCGCATCCGCGGGCCAGGGCGTCTACGCGCTGGTGCACGGCGTGGTGCCGCCGCGCGGGGCCGAGGAGCCGCGCCTTTGGGCCATCGCCCTGCTGGTGCTGGTCTTCCTCATCACCGCGCTCGCCCGACGGATCAGCCGGGCGCTGGAGCTGGCCAACTGGGTCATGGTCGGCACCATCCTGGTCGCGCTGCTGATCATCGACCTGTTCGTGGTCCCCTTCGACCTGTGGTGGGAGGGCATCAGGAGCTTCTTCACCCCGGCCATGCCACCGGCGGGCATCACCGCGACCCAGATCGGCGCCCTGGCCGGATTCACCGCCCTGGCCTCGGGGCTGAACTGGTACATCCTCGGCCACTACCGCGACAAGGGCTACGGCATGGGCTTCAGGGCCGGCTACCTGTCCGGCCTGCGCGGCGAGCGGCGCGAGCTCCTGGCCAGCGGCGTCACCTTCCCCGACGACCCCAAGAACCAGGCGCTGTGGAAACGCTGGTACCGGCTGCTCATGGTCGACATGTGGGGCGTCTTCTTCTTCGGCGCGATCTTCGGCATGCTGCTGCCGGTCATCCTGATGGCCCAGGCCGTACGGCTCAGCGGCGAGAAGCCCACCGACGCCAACGTGCCCACCTTCGTGGCCAGCGCCCTGGACGCGGAGTACGGCAGGCCGATGTTCTACCTGGCGCTCGTCATGGGCGTGCTGATCCTCTTCTCCACCCAGCTCGGCATCTTCGAGGCGATGGTGCGCGTCACCACCGACGCCTCGCACGCCACCAGCCCACGGCTGAGGAGGCTCATCGAGGGCGACCCGCGCAAGTTCTACTACCCGTTCATGCTGGTGCTGCTCGTGATCATCTCGATCGCGATCCACCTGACGCTGCCGCAGAACCTGGTCAACTGGTCGGCGAACATGTCGAACCTGGGCGCGCTGATCTATCCGTTCCTGCTCATCTACCTCAACCGCAAGCTGCCCAGACCGGCGCGGCCCAGGCCGTGGCACTACGTGGTGCTCGTGCTCAACTTCCTGTTCTTCGGCTTCTTCTTCGTCAACTTCGTCGCCGACCTGGTGGGCGATCCGCTGATCACCTTCTAGGCTCCAGCACGACCACGGGAATCTCCCGGTCGGTCTTGCCCTGGTAGGCGTCGTAGTCGGGCCAGATGCGCGTCATCAGGCCCCACAGCTGCGGCTTCTCCTCCGGCTCCGCCGTACGGGCGGTGACCCGGTGCCTGTCGGGGCCGACCTGGATCTCCGCGTCCGGGTCGGCCAGCAGGTTGAGATACCAGTCGGGATCCTTCGGCTCGCCGCCGTTGGAGGCGACCACCACGTGGACGTCGCCGTCGCGCTGGTAGATGACCGGAGTGGTGTACGGCTCGCCGGAACGGCGGCCGGTGGTGGTCAGGAGCAGGACCGTGGCGCCGTTCCAGTCGTGGCCTTCGGCGCCGCCGGTCTCCTGGTAACGCTTGACGTGTTCCTTTCCGTACAACATGCCGTTCCAGCTACCCACTCAGGCCGATAAATGTCGGTGGCCGCCCCTAACATGGCGCGCATGCTCGACTCGCTCATCGTGCCGCTGTTCGTCACCACCGACCTGCCGTCCCGGGCCGACCTGGCGGAGTTCGGGGAGATCGTCACGACCGCCGCCCGCTCGCTCGAGCGCGACGGCAGGCGCTACGACGGCTTCCTGGCGGGCAGGGTCTTCTGGCTCGACCGGCCCGTGCTGCCCGGCCAGCTGCCCGCCTCCGACACCGAGGCGCGCTTCGCCGCGATGCTCGGCTACGTGGTCGCCGCGGGGGAGGACCACAGCGTCCGGGAGGTGGTGGCCGACGTGCGGCGCGCCGTGGTGGCGGCGGTCACCGCGCGCTTCGGCGAGCTCGCCGGGCCCGCCCCGGCGGTCTTCGCCATCCGCGACCGCGACGTGCGGGAGCGCACCCCGGAGGGAGCGCTGTTCATCGACACCACCGACGCCCCGGCCGACCTGGTGACGGCGGCCCGGGCGTATCTGTAAGCGGGCGTCGCGACCTGGCCCCGTTAGGCCCGGGCCCGTGCCCGGCGGTCGAGGTGGCGGCCTGGCCTGGGCGAACCCGTGCCCGGCGGTCGAGGTGGCGGCCTGGCCTGGGCGAACCCGTGCCCGGCGCTCGTGGTGACGGGCTGGCCTGGGCGAGCCGGCGTCCGGCGGTCGTCGTGGCGGCCTGGTCTGGGCGAACCCGCGTCCGGCGGCCCGTCGCGTCAGGCGGCCGGGTCAGCGTTGGCCCTGCTCGCCCAGCCACTCGTCGGAGATCGCCGAGTGTACGATCGAGTCGCGGTACCCGGTCGGCGTGAGCACGTGGTGGCGCACCCGCCCTTCCTCCACCATGCCCGCCACCAGCATGGCCAGCTGCGCCGGCACGTTGGCGGGCGAGCGGGCGCCCCAGATCCGGTGCAGCCGCAGCTGCCGGAAGCCGAACCCGAGGATGAGCCGGACGAGGTCGGTCCCGAGCCCGCGCCCCCACAGGTCGGGCCGCAACCCGAGCCCGATCTCGGCGCTGTGCGGGTGGTCGGCCTCGATGTGCAGCCTGGCGACCCCGATCACCTTGTCGTCCTGCGGCTCGGTGACGGCCAGCAGGTAGAGGCGTCGCGGCTCGGCGTCGGCCTCCTTGCGGGCCTCGGCGATCATCGACGAGACCTCGTCGGGCGTGCGCGGGTTGAACGGCAGGTGCTCGGTGGCGGCCGGGTTGCCGTAGATCGCGTGCAGGTCGGCGACATCGGCCGGCGTGACCTCACGCAGGCCGAGCTGGGCGCCGGTGACCTGTACGCAACGCATGGGGCAAACGTAAACCTATCCATATGATCTTGACAATAGCTGTCAAGTCGCGAGTTGACTCCCGTAAGCTCGCGCGACAAGGTCCGCCAGCAGGCTGTGCGCGCCCAGCGGGGCGGCGCAGCCGGCCTCGACGGCCCCGGCCGCGTCGGCCAGTGCCACGGCCGACATCTCGTGTCCGATGATGCAGGGCGCGACGGCCAGCCGCTGCGCCCCCGCGGCGCGCAGCCGGGTGGCCGCGGCCTCCAGTCCCGGCTCGCCGTCCAGGCAGGCGGCGACGACCGGCAGGGTCAGGCGTGAGGCCAGCAGGACGGCGGTCGGCTGGGCGGCCTGCACGGCGGCGGCGCCGCCGCTGACGCCCACGATGATCGCGTCGACCGGGCTCGCGATGTTGATCAGGCGCACCCGGTCGGCGCGGGCCAGCCCGCGCTCGGCCAGGCGGATGTGCAGGGCCTCGGCCAGCAGCGGGTGCGGCCCGAGCGGCTCGGTGATCACGGCGTCGCCCCCGGTGGCGGCGACGGTCTTGCCGATCTCGCCGAGGACGGCGGGGTCCGGCCAGGTGAGCAGCGGGACGATCACCGCGGCCCGGTCCTCGGGCAGTGCCCCGGCCAGCGAGCCGGTGGAGGCCAGGCGCACTTCGATCTGGGGGTTGTCGACCTGCACGACGGAGGCGATCTCGGACGGCGCGCCGTCGGTCTGGCCCGACACCACCAGCACGAGGATCGGGGCGTCCGAAGGCAGGCTGGTGGGTACGGGAGCACGGTGCCTTCCGCCGCCGGGCCTGGGCGCTCTCTGGCGCGTGGGCAGGGCGGTGCGGTTCGGCAGGCTGGATCCCTCGACAAGCTCGCTCACAGGCCCGCATTTTATGACCATTTGGCACTCCCTGTGCTCGAAACCAATCACAAGCACAACACGGGTGTGATCGACATCACATCGTGATCAGACGCCCCGTTGACCTCGGAGGACCAGAACGGAATCGTGCTCTAGAAATGAGTTCTGGGGGAGGGCGGATGCGCAAGCCGTTCTATGTCCGTGAGCTGAGCGTCTACCCGGTCGGGCGGCGGCGCGTCTGGTTGCTCTCGATCGCCGTCCTGGCCAGCCTCGTGGCCAACTTCGAGACCACCCTGGCCACCATCCTCCCGCTGCTCATGACCGACCTGCAGATGTCGCTGGGCACCTACGGGCTCATCGCCGCCGCCTCGGTGCTCGTCGCCGGCATCTCGGCGGGCTTCGGCGGGGTCCTGTCGGACCGCTGGGGACGGGTGACCATCCTGGTCCCCACCCTGACCGTCACCGCCGGGTGCAACTTCCTGCTCGCCCTCGTCGAGACGACGGGGCAGCTGTTCGCGGTGCGGTGCCTGATGTTGTTCATCGAGGGCGCCGGCATCACCATCACCGCGAGCCTGGTGCGCGACTTCTCCCCGCGCATGGGCCGCGCCCAGGCCTTCGGCTTCTGGACCTGGGGCCCGGTCGGCGCCGGCTTCCTGGCCTCCGGCATCGCCGGGCTCACCCTGCCGCTCTTCGACAACGCCTGGCAGTCGCAGGCGATCATCATGGGCATCCTGTCGCTCATCATGTGCGCGGTCATCATCTGGCAGATCGCCGAGCCCAGCGCCGCCCTGCGCGCCCAGGTGCTCACCGCGGAGGCCGCCGTCAGCGCCGAGGAGAAGATCGACCCGGGCAAGGCCCGCGAGCTGCTGCGCCACCCGCACCTGTGGGCGCACGTGCTGGGCAACACCGGCTGGCAGATCCTCTACTGGACCTTCGCCATCTTCGGCCAGACCATCCTGACCACGGCCTTCGGGCTGAGTCCCGCCGAGGCCAACCTGGTGGTGGCCATCGGGCTCATCCTCAACGCCCTCGTGGTCGTCGTCGTGGGACGCGTCTCCGACCGGCTGCAGCTGCGCAAACCGTTCATCGCCGCGGGCACCGCCCTGACCATCGCGACGCTGGCCTACTTCATCAGCCTCGTCGGCGACCGCCCCGGCGCGGTGCACATCGCGTTCGTCTACGCGCTGCTCTTCGTCTTCCTGGGGCTGGCCTACGTGCCGTGGATGGCGGGCTTCTCCGAGGACGCCGAGGACGTCGACCCCCGGCTGCAGGGGGCGGCCCTGGGCATGTGGGGCATGGTCGTGCGGATCATGGTGGTGGTGCTGCTCGTCACCGCCACCCAGGTGGCCGAGACCTCGGGCTGGGCGACCTGGCTGTTCATCGCGATGGCGGGGCAGGTGGTCTTCCTGGTCTCCATCGCGGCCTTCCGCGGCAGGTGGCGGGCCGAGGCCAAGGTGCCCGTCTAGGGGGGTCCCGTGCGGGTGGGCGGCGGTGGCAGCCACCGCCCACCCCTTTCGCGGCGGTCTGGTTACGGCACGGGCTGCTTCGGGTCCGGCGTGGACAGGTCCAGGTCGCGTGTCTCCGGCGCGATGGCCAGGCCGAAGGCGGTGACGGCCAGCGCGGCCACCACGTAGATCGACACCGCCGTCGACGTGCCGTAGATGTCGAGCAGCTTCAGCGCGATGATCGGCGCCAGCGCGCCACCGGCGATGCCGGCCAGCTGGTAGCCCATCGAGGCTCCGCTGTAACGCAGCCGGGTGCTGAACAGCTCGGCGATGAAGGCGGCCTGCGGGCCGTACATGGCGGCATGGGTGGCCAGCGCCACCACCGAGGCCAGCGCGATGATCACGAACGATTTGCTGTCGAGCAGCGGGAAGAAGGCGAACACCCACACCGCCGCCGCGATGACGCCGCCCAGGTAGACCGGCCGCCTGCCGTACCGGTCGGACATCGCGCCGAACAGCGGGATCAGCGCGAGCTGGAAGGCCGAGCCGATCAGGACGGCGTTGAGGCCGAGTTGCCGCTCGAGCCCGAGGTTCTGGGTGATGTAGAGCAGCATGTACGTGGTGAAGGTGTAGAACGCCACGTCGACGCCGATGCGGGCGGTGAAGGCCGACAGCAGCGCGCGCGGGTGGGTGCGCAGCACCTCCAGCAGCGGCATCTGCGCCTTGGCGCCGCGCGCCTCGACCTCCTCGAACAGCGGAGACTCGGTGATCTTCAGGCGGATCCACAGGCCCACCACGACCAGCAGGCCGGACAGCAGGAACGGGATGCGCCAGCCCCAGCTGAGGAAGGCCTCGTCGGACAGCACCAGCGACATCAGGCCGAGCAGCCCCGCGGCCAGCAGGTTGCCCGCGGGCACCCCGACCTGCGGCCAGGAGGCGTTGAAGCCCCGCTTCTTGTCCGAGCCGTGCTCGATGGACATCAGCACCGCGCCGCCCCACTCGCCGCCCAGTCCGAGCCCCTGTACGAATCGGAGGGTGGCCAGCAGGATCGGCGCGGCGACGCCGATGGTGGCGTAGGTGGGCACCAAACCGATGAGGAAGGTCGCGATGCCCATCACCAGCAGGGTCACGACCAGGACGGTCTTGCGTCCGACCCGGTCGCCGAAGTGGCCGAAGACGATGCCGCCCAGCGGGCGGGCGACGAAGGCGACCGCGTTGGTGGTGAAGGCCAGCAGGGTGGCGTTGAGCGGGTCGAAGTTAGGGAAGAACACCTTGCCGAAGACCAGCGTCGCGGCGGTGCTGTAGAGGAAGAAGTCGTACCACTCCAGCGACGTGCCGATGAGGCTGGCGACGATCACGCGCCGCGTCTGGTGCATGAGCATGCTCCTAGGTGAGGGGGGTCACACAACCTCACGCTAAGGATTGTTGAACAACTCGACAAGGGGTTTGTTCACTGATTTCATGGCAGATGTGGACGACGTCGTCATCAGTCTTGCTCACGCCCGCACCCGCATCGGCCGCGTCAGCGTCGCGGAAGAGGTCGCCGACCTGCTGCGGGAACGCATCATCGAGGGCGTGGACGAGCCCGGCACGCAGCTGCTGGAAACCGAGATCGCCGACCAGCTCGCGATCTCGCGCAACACCCTCAGGGAGGCCTTCCGCCTCCTCGGCCACGAGCGGCTGCTGGAGCATCGCCGCAACCGGGGCGTCTTCGTGCGCGTGCTGTCGGCCGAGGACGTGGCCGACCTCTACCGCGTGCGCCGGGTGATCGAGGTGGCCGCGGTACGGCGCAGCAAGGAGGCGCCGCCCGCCGTGCTCGCCTCCATCAAGGAGGCGGTGGCCGACGCCGAGCGCGCCGCCGCGCAGGACGACTGGAAGGCCGTCGGCACCGCCAACAGCCGCTTCCATCAGGCGCTGGTGACGCTCAACCAGAGCCCGCGCCTCGACGAGTCGATGCGCCACCTGCTGGCCGAGCTGAGGCTCGTCTTCCACGTCATGAAGAACCCGCGCTCCTTCCACGAGCCCTTCGTCGCGCGTAACCGGGAGCTGATGGCGCTCATCGAGGCGGGCGAGGGCCAGGCCGCCGCCAGATACCTGGAGTCCTATCTGGACGAAGCGGAGCAGATGCTCCTGCGCGCCTACGAGCCGACCGGATAACGTTCTGTTCATGAGCAGGCTCTTCTCCGTCGACGAGGTGCGCGAGCTGCTGCCGGGGGTGCTGGCGCAGGCCGAGGCGCTGGTCGGCATGCGCGCCGACCTGGCGGAGATGACCTTCGACCGCGAGGCGCTCGGCGCCTCGCCGCTGGGCGGCCTGGCCGAGATCAAGGCGGTCGAGGCGCGCATCCAGGAGATCCTCAGCGACTGGACCGGCCAGGGCTTCGAGATCAAGGGCATCGCCCCGGTGCTGCTCGACTTCCCCGCCCTGATCGACGGCGTCTCGGTGCGGCTGTGCTGGATCGAGGGCGAGAACGAATTGGTCTGGTACCACAGAACCGAGCTGGGTTTCGCCGGTCGCCGCCTGCTGTGAAATGTCGTGATTGACCTGTGATCAACCGGTAGTGCCCCTGGGGTGTCCTACTTCGTGAAGAAGGCACCGAACAGGGGGAGACACACCGATGAGGCACACCTCATGGGCCGCCGCGGCACTGGCCGCCGCGGCGATCGGGTGGGTGGGGGCGGCGCCCGCTCACGCCGGAGCACAACCGACGGCCACGGCGGCCTGGATGAAGGGCTGCGAGGTCGGCGGCGGCGGCTACGCCGAGCCGTGCGGCAGGTGGCGGCTGATGCTCGGCGACGGCACCACGCGTGAGCTGACCGACGCCGCGCCCCGCGCCACCACCCAGAACGGCGGCAGGTCCGACTGGCAGTCGCGCCTGTCCATCAGCGCCGACGGCCGCTGGGTGCTCTACGAGCGCGACGGCGACCACCGGCTCATGGTGCGCAGGGCGGCCGGGGGAACCGCCCGCGCGCTGCCCGCCTCGCTCGTGCCCAAAGGCGTGGGCACCGAGAACGTGGGCGTGTGGTTGTCGCCCAAGGGCGACAGGGTCATGGTGAGCGTCGGCCTCGAAGGCGACCCCACCCCGACCAGGGTGCTCACGGTCGCCACGGGCAAGACCGTCGAACTCCCGGCCGACCAGGACCCCGAGGGCTTCAGCGCCGACGGCGACGAGGTGCTCGCCGGCCGCTACCGCAACGACAACGTCGTCAAGCTGTACGGTCACCGGCTCGGAGGGGGAGTGCTCGCCACGACCCCGCCCCAGGTGGTCGCCGGCGCCTACGCCCGCGCCCTGGCCGCCGACGGCCGCACCCTCGCGGTGGTCGTCGCCGGCAACGAGGACAAGAAGCTGCCGCCCCGGCTGCGCCTGTACGACCTGGTCGGCGAGCACCTGACGGCCCCGGTGAAGCTGCCGCTCCTGCCGTCGCAGACCCCGTCCCACGTGCACTGGACCGCCGACGGCAAGCTCGTCGCGCACGTGAGCGAGGGCGGCGAGGGAGCCCCGGTGAAGATCCGGGTGCTCACCCTCGACGTCGACTCGGGCGCCGTCGAAGGCAGCCGGCGCTTCACCATCAGCAAGCACTCCTACACGTGGGCACTTCCGGGGGAATGAGATGAACACCAAGACGATGGCCGTGGCCGTCCTGGGCCTGGCCCTGCTCGGCACGCCGGCCGCGGCGGCCGCGGTGGCCCAGCCCGCAGCGAACGACCACAGCTCCCACCACGCGATCCGCTACGCCTCGGTCAAGGCCTGCGCGGCCGCCGACGGCACGCGCAGGCCGTGTGGGTTCTGGCGGCTGGCCCTGCACGACGGCAGCGTCCAACTGCTCAAGGACGCCCAGGTCGTGGCGCTCACCGCCAAGGGCACGTCCTCGATCTACCAGGCCGCGCCGATCTCGGTGAGCGGCGACGGGAGCAAGGTCGCCTACTTCAACCGCCAGGGGCGCCTGGCGATCCGCACGCTCGGCGGCGGCGTCACCGTGCTGCCCAAGAACGCGCTGCCGCCGGTCGCGCAGTACAACATCACGCTCGTCCTGTCCGACGACGGCCGCAGGCTCGCGGCGATGCAGTCCGGCGGCGACCGCAGGCCCGTCCGCGTCTTCGACACCGCCACCGGCGCGCGTGTCGGCACCATCCCCGCCGCCGAGAACTTCGCCGACTTCAGCGGCGACGGCGACGAGGTGCTGACCACGAACGACGGCGACGAGGGCACCTTCGACCTGGGCGCCTACACCGACACCGGCGCCCTGATCGACCGCGCCACCCCGCCCCAGCTGGTCTCGGCCAACGGCCCCCACGCCCTGGCCGACGACGGCAAGACCGTCGCCAACCTGGTCGCGGGCGCCAAGCCCGAACTCGTGCTCTACGACATGCGCGTGGAGAAGATCACCAGCCGCGTCAAGGTCAAGCTCCCCGCCGGGGGCGTGCACATGATCGACTGGACCGGGCCCAGCCAGGTGACCCTCCACCTGGAGGAGTACCGCGAGACCAGGCCGACCCGGATGACGATCGTGCAGATCGACGTCGTCTCCGGCGCCGTCAAGATCCGTGACCGCTACGAGGTGCTCGCCGACAGCTACGTCTTCGCCGCCTGCGGGGGCTGAGCCTAGGCTGGCCGCGTGCAGGTTCACTCGACGAGAGTCATGGCATCCAGGGCCGCCGACCTGTGCCGGGCACTCCTGGGGGACGACGACCCGGCCCGGGTCGAGGAGACCCTGATCAGGTACGGCGAGGCGGCCCCGATCCTGATCACCCCGGGCGACCTGGCGGAGATGCGCGAGGCCGCCCGGCGGCTCCTGGCGATCTTCGCCGCCTCCCGGCTCGACGAGGCGGCGGAGCTGCTCAACGACCTGCTGGCAGGATGCGCCAGGCCGCCCCGCCTGACCGACCACGGCGGCACCAGCGGCTGGCACGTGCACGTCGACGCCGAGGACGCGGGATGGG
Source organism: Nonomuraea sp. NPDC050663 (assembly GCF_044456985.1). Taxonomy (NCBI): domain Bacteria; kingdom Bacillati; phylum Actinomycetota; class Actinomycetes; order Streptosporangiales; family Streptosporangiaceae; genus Nonomuraea; species Nonomuraea sp. NPDC050663. The sequence goes on along the minus strand of NZ_JBITGL010000006.1, from coordinate 198,982 downwards.
GGCAGTGGTTCCTGTCGTCGTCGGCGATGGCGCTGGCGCTGCTGCTGTCCGAGCATCAGCGGCTGCCCGGCGGATTGTGCGCCTCGGCCGGGTGCCGCCTGCCGTACGTGGACCTGGGCGGCGGCAGCGCGCGGCGCTACTGCAGCAGCCGGTGCGCGACACGGGAGCGGGTCGCCGCGCACCGGGCGGCCTCACGGCCGTGACAGGAGCGCGTAGGCGAGCGCTGCCAGGACCATGATCCCCGCCCCGGCCAGCAGCGCCGTGCCCGGCGACACGTCGACCAGCGGGCCGGCCAGGGCCGAGCCGATGGCGAACGAGGTGATCTTCAGGCTGGCGCCGGTGGTGAAGATCTGGCTGCGCAACCGGCCGGGCGCCTCGCGGTGCCGTACGGCGAACAGGGCCGTCAGCTGCGGGCCCTCGCCCACGCCCGCCACGACGGCGGCCACGACTGCCACCCAGTAGGAGTCGGCCGCGGCGGCCAGCGCGAGCGACAGAGCGATCACCAGCGTGCTGCCCAGCAGCATGCGGTCGGGGTCGAAGGTGATCCTGGCCAGGACGGCGTTGGCGGCCAGGCCCGCTACCGCGACGACGGCCAGCAACATCGCGCCGTAGCCGACCTCGCCGGTCAGCTCCTCGCCCAGCAGCGGCGCGGCCACGACGAGCATCGCCACGCCGACCATGGTGATCATCGAGGTGACGGTCGCGCGGCGCAGGCTGCCCTTGCGGGCGATCGCCGCGAAACCGGCGGTCAGCTCGGCGCGCAGACTACGGGGCTGGGCCGCATCCGCCCTGTCGGCCGCCCCAGCGTCGGCGACCTCGGCGTCGATGGCCTCGGGGTCCCTTGCGCTCTCGGGGTCCTCTGCGCTCTCGGGGTCCTTTGTGTGCTTGGTGTCCTTTGACTGCTTGGTGTCCTTGCGTGGCAGCATCCAGGCGGCGCCGGTCGACGCCAGCACCAGCGCCACTGACGCGAGCGCCGCGGCGAGCGCGCCGGCGGCCATGGTGATCACCCCCACCACCGCGGGCCCGGCCAGCCCCGCGACGTTGTAGGTCATCGCGTCGAGGGCGTTGGAGCGCGGCAGTCGCTCGGGCGGTGACACCAGCGGCAGCTGCGCCGTCCACCCGCCCGCCAGCGCCGGACCCAGCAGCCCCGCCAGGACGGCCAGCGCCACCAGCAGGACGTGCGGCGCCCGCCCGACACCCGCGATGATCAGCGCCAGCCCCGCCGCGTACCCGCCGATGCTCGCGGCCAGTAGCAGCCCGGGCCGTCTGGCCCGGTCGAGCAGCACGCCCAGCAGGGGTCCGCCGACGGCGGCGGAGATCGTGAGGCCGGACAGGAGGGAGGAGGCGACCACCGCCGAGTCGGTCACCGCGAGGCCGAGGACGAGCAGGGCCGGTCCGGCCATCTCGTTACCCGTCCGCGCGGCGACCGCGCCGGCCATGTAACGTCCTAACACGGGTGAGACGTTACATGAACGAATGTTCTGCTACGCGGCGGGGGCCTCCTCGCTGGTGATCACCGCGAACCGGGCCCCGTGGGGATCACGGAGCATGGCGAAACGCCCGACCGTCTCGACGCTGGTCGCGGGCATGGTGATGGTGCCTCCCAGCTCCTGCGCCCTGGCCACGGTGGCGTCGCAGTCGACCACCTCGAAGTAGGCCTGCCAGTGCGCCCTGCCGCCGTCGGGCAGCGGGCCCAGACCGGCGATGGAGGCGTCGTCGCCGGTCGCGGTGCTGATGACCGTGTAGACGTCGTCGCCCATGAGCATGTCGTCGAACCGCCAGTCGAACACCGAGCGGTAGAACGGCCGGATCGCCCGCGGGTTGGCCACGTACAACTCCAGCCAGCTCAGCGCTCCCGGCTCGGAGACCGCCCCGAGCGCGCCCATCGGCCCGGGCTGCAGCACGGCGAACTCCGCCCCGCTCGGATCGGTGTAGTGCGCCATGAAGCCGTCCTGGATCGGGGTGCGCGGTACGCGCACGACCCCGCCCGCGTGCTCCACGGCCTTGGTGGTCGCCGCGACGTCCTGCGTGGCGAAGTGCGGCATCCACGCCGGACGCGCCGACGCCCCGGCGGGCGCCCCCACGGCGGCGACCATCGTGTCGCGGACGAGGAAGAGGCCGTAGGAGTCGTCGAGCGGCGTGAAGGTCCAGCCGAGCACGGCGGTGTAGAAGGCCGTCGAGGCCTGAAGATCGGGGCTCTCGAGGTCGATCCAGTTGGGCGCGCCCGGCACATATGCGGTGGTGAGCATGATGGTGCTCCTTTTAGGTGGGATGTCCCCGCTGGGTGCGGACAGGGAAACCCGGCAGGTCACAGCCTTGCACACGGCTGGCCCCGGGAGCCATATCGAACGTATAATCGAGTCATGTTCCAGGCTTCGCTGCTCGATCTCGACTCGCCGACCGCGCCGGGGCCGCTCGGCTCCGCCGTACGACGCACGGTCCTCGACCACGGGGCGTGGATCGACCTGTGCCCCGGCTGGATGTCGGGCGCCGACGCCCTGTTAGACCGGCTCGTCACCGGGGTCCCGTGGAAGGCCGAGCGCCGGCGCATGTACGACAAGGTCGTCGACGTGCCGCGCCTGCTGAAGTTCTACGACGAGCGCGAGACGCTGCCGCATCCCGCGCTGGAGGAGGCGCGGGCGCGGCTGACCCGCCACTACCTGCCCGAGCTGGGCGAGCCGTTCGCCACCGTCGGGCTGTGCTTCTACCGCGACGGGCGCGACAGCGTCGCCTGGCACGGCGACACCATCGGCCGGGGCGCCACCGACGACACCATGGTCGCCATCGTCTCCGTCGGCACGCCTCGCACCCTCGCCCTGCGCCCGCGCGGCGGCGGCGCCTCGCTGCGCTACGACCTCGGGCACGGCGACCTGATCGTCATGGGCGGCAGCTGCCAGCGCACCTGGGAACACGCCGTGCCGAAGGCCACGGGCACGGTCGGGCCCCGCATCAGCATCCAGTTCCGCCCGCGCGGGGTGCGATAACAGGTTGATTCGGCCCGATGCGGCTCGAATAATCCGCCGCATGATCTCTGACGCGGATGTCGCCGCCCTGTACGACGTGCTCAACCCGTGGGACACCGATCGTAGGGCCGACTCCGCCCACTACACCGCGATGGTCATGGACGCCCGCTCCGTGCTCGACGTCGGATGCGGAACCGGCGCCATGCTCCACGACGCCAGGCGGCGCGGCCACGCGGGGCGCCTCGTCGGCATCGACCCCGACCGGCACGCGATGGAGCTGGCCAGGCGGCGCGACGACATCGAGTGGGTCGACGGTGTCGCCGCCGAGGCCACCGCATGGCGCGGGGAGTTCGAGCTGGTGACGATGACCAGCAACGCCTTCATGTGCCTGATCGCCGACGACGAGGTGCGGGCCTCGCTGTCGGCGATCCACGGCGCGCTCGAGCCGGGCGGGCGCCTGGCCTTCGAGACCCGCCACATCCAGTCAGAGGAGTGGAAGGAGTGGCATTCGGGCAACGCCGAGGAGGTCGTCGACGGGACCGGGCGCAGGCTGCGTGTCTCCCACTCCGTGGAGTCGGCCGTCGACGGCGTGGTGACGATGACCGAGACGACCAGCGAGGCCGACGGTACGGCGGAGCGGGTCGATCGGGGCGTGCTGCGCTTCTTCGACGAGCCCGAGCTGCGGGAGTTCCTGGAAGGGGCCGGGTTCGAGGTCGAGCGGCTCCATGGTGACTTCAGGGGCGGGCCGGTGACGCCGGCCAGCCGCGTGATGGTCGTCGTCGCCCGCTCACAAACCTAGGTCCATCGTTAACTTAAACGAATCGTGTTTATGATACGTTCAGGCCATGAGCGCGACCCCGACCCCCGCAGAGGAACTGCGCGGCGCGGGCCTTCGGGTCACGGCGGCCCGAGTGGCGCTGCTGGAGACCGTCCGCGGCGGTGACCACCTCGGAGTCGAGATGATCGCCTCCCGGGTGCGAGACCGCGTCGGCCACATCTCCGTCCAGGCCGTCTACGAAGCTCTCAACGCGTTGACCGCCGCCGGGCTCGTCCGCCGCATCGAGCCCGCCGGCAGCCCCGCCCTCTACGAGGGGCGGGTGGGCGACAACCACCACCACGTGGTCTGCCGCTCCTGCGGCACCGTGGCCGACGTCGACTGCGCCGTCGGCCACGCGCCCTGCCTCGACGCCTCCGACGACCACGGCTTCCGCATCGACGAGGCCGAGGTCGTCTTCTGGGGGCTGTGCCCCGCCTGTTCACGTTCCTGAGCCCTGTCCGGAAGGATCCCCATGTCCGAGAACCACGACCCGATCGTCACCGAAGGCAAGTGCCCCGTCGCGCACGAGCGGGCGCCGCACCCGACCCAGGGCGGTGGCAACCGCCAGTGGTGGCCGGACCGGCTCAACCTGAAGATCCTCGCCAAGAACCCCGCGGTCGCCAACCCGCTCGGCGACGACTTCGACTACGCCGAGGCGTTCAACTCCCTCGACCTCGACGCCGTCAAGCGCGACATCCTCGACGTGATCACCACCTCACAGGACTGGTGGCCCGCCGACTTCGGCCACTACGGCCCGTTCATGATCCGCATGGCGTGGCACAGCGCCGGCACCTACCGCATCTGGGACGGCCGCGGCGGCGCCGGCGCCGGCCAGCAGCGCTTCGCCCCGCTCAACAGCTGGCCCGACAACGGCAACCTCGATAAGGCCCGCCGCCTGCTCTGGCCGGTCAAGAAGAAGTACGGCCAGCAGATCTCCTGGGCCGACCTCATGATCCTCACCGGCAACGTCGCCCTGGAGTCCATGGGCTTCAAGACCTTCGGCTTCGCCGGCGGCCGCGCCGACGTGTGGGAGGCCGACGAGGACGTCTACTGGGGCCCCGAGACCGCCTGGCTCGACGACCAGCGCTACACCGGCGACCGCGAGCTGGAGAACCCCCTCGCCGCCGTCCAGATGGGCCTCATCTACGTCAACCCCGAAGGCCCCAACGGCAACCCCGACCCGCTGGCCGCCGCCCGCGACATCCGCGAGACCTTCCGCCGCATGGCGATGAACGACGAGGAGACCGCCGCCCTCATCATCGGCGGCCACGCCTTCGGCAAGACCCACGGCGCCGGCCCCGCCTCCAACGTCGGCGCCGACCCCGAGGGCGCCCCCATCGAGGCCCAGGGCCTGGGCTGGGCCAACACGCACGGCACCGGCAAGGGCGCCGACACCATCACCTCCGGCCTCGAGGGCATCTGGACCGACACGCCCACCGCGTGGGACAACCGCTTCCTCGAGATCCTCTACGGCTACGAGTGGGAGCTCTTCCAGAGCCCCGCCGGAGCCAACCAGTGGCGCCCGAAGGACGGCGCCGCGGCCGATCTCGTGCCCGACGCGCACGACCCCGCCAAGCGCACCCACCCGACCATGCTCACCACCGACCTGTCGATGCGGTTCGACCCGGTCTACGAGCAGATCACCCGCCGCTGGCTGGAGCACCCCGAGGAGCTCACCGAGGCCTTCGCCAAGGCCTGGTTCAAGCTCACCCACCGCGACATGGGCCCCGTCGTGCGCTACCTCGGCCCCGAGGTCCCCGCCGAGGTCCAGCTCTGGCAGGACCCGCTGCCCGCCGCCACCGCGCCGGCGCTGTCCGACGGCGACATCGCCGCCCTCAAGGCCGCGATCCTGGAGACCGGCCTCACCGTCTCCCAGCTCGTCTCCACCGCCTGGGCCTCCGCCTCCACCTACCGCGACAGCGACAAGCGCGGCGGAGCCAACGGCGCCCGCATCCGCCTGCAGCCGCAGGCCGGCTGGGAGGTCAACGAGCCCGACCAGCTCGCCGTCGTCCTGCGCACCCTCGAAGGCGTCCGGCAGTCGTCCGGCATCCAGATCTCCCTCGCCGACCTCATCGTCCTCGCGGGCGCGGCCGGCGTCGAGCAGGCCGCCAGGAACGCCGGCCACACCATCGAGGTGCCCTTCACCCAGGGTCGCGTCGACGCCAGCCAGGAGCAGACCGACGCCGAGTCGTTCGCCGCCATGGAGCCGGTCGCCGACGGCTTCCGCAACTACCTCGGCAAGGGCAACCGCCTCCCGGCCGAGTACCTCCTGCTCGACAAGGCCAACCTGCTCGGGCTCAGCGCCCCCGAGATGACCGCCCTCCTCGGCGGCCTGCGCGTCCTCGGCGCCAACCCGCAGCAGTCCCGCGTGGGCGCGCTCACCGAGACGCCCGGGGCGCTGACGAACGACTTCTTCGTCAACCTGCTCGACCTCGGCACCACCTGGAAGTCGACCGGCGACGCCAACCTGTTCGAGGGCGTCGACTCGACCGGCACGGTCAAGTGGACCGGGAGCCGGGTGGACCTCGTCTTCGGGTCCAACTCGGAGCTGCGGGCACTGGCCGAGGTGTACGCCAGCGATGACGCCAAGGAGAAGTTCGTCAGGGACTTCGTGGCGGCTTGGAACAAGGTGATGAACGCAGACCGGTTCGACCTGGTCTGACGCTCTCCCCTCCGCACGGCATGGGCCTCGCGGGGTCGTGCGCCTTCGGCGCCGGCGGCTCGGGCTCCCCTCATCGGGGGGCCCAGCCCCCCAAGACCCCCAGCCGAGGGCCTTCCGGCCCCCGGACCCCCGGTTGTCGCCGTTGGCGACGGCGGTGGGTGGGGATCTCGGGGGCACCTCCACGGTCGCAGAGTCTGGACCGTGCGATGTGCTGCCCGCCGTCGCCTGCCGATGGCAACGGCGGTCAGCCTGAGCCGCGCCGGAGGAGGGCGGCCGCCAGATGCGGTGGCTCACTCCCCTGGGATCCAGGCGGCTCAGCTGCCGACGCTCCCCTCATAGGAGCTGGAGCCGGGAGACGGCGCGGCGACCGTGCGATACCGGCGCCGTCCGAGTCACGCGGCCAGCCGGAAGCCCGGCCAGGTGGAAGGGACGATACTGATCCGCCATGGACCTGGATGAGTATCAGCGCGCCGCCCTCCGTACCGCGGCTCCGCGCGACAAGAAGAACGAACTCCTCCACCTGGTGCTCGGCCTGGTGGGCGAGTCAGGTGAGATCGCCGAGAAGTTCAAGAAGTGGGTTCGTGACCTCGACAGCGACGAGTCGCGGATCGACCGGGCCGGTATCGCCAAGGAGCTGGGTGACGTGCTCTGGTACGTGGCGGTGCTTGCGGACTACCTCGACCTGTCGCTGGACGAGGTCGCGAAGACCAACCTGGCCAAGCTGGCCGGCCGGCAGGGCCGCGGTGTGCTGCGTGGCAGCGGTGACGACCGCTGAGTGGGTCCGCCGCCCATCCGCTCGGCGGATGAGGACACGTCGTCGTGTCCGTGATGTCGCGTGCCGTGAAGACAACCGGCCGCGCGCCCCGTTCCCCGTGATCGTGCAACCCCGTCCCCGTCCACTCCCCGTGTGCTGAGACGTCAGCAGTCGCGCGTCGCCCGTACCAGCTCGATGAGGTCGCCGGCGGTGTGCTGGTGGTGCAGGGCGCGCAGGTCGATCTCGATGCCGAACGCGCTCTCGAGGGCGACGAGCGCCTCCAGGGTGGCCACGCTGTCCCAGTTGTAGGTGCCCAGCAGCGGCTCCGCGGCGAGCTCGGTCGGTGTGGTGCCGAGGACGCCGCTGAGGATCTCGAGGACCGTGGTGGCCGTGGCGTCCATGTGGTCCGAGGTGATCGTCATGTGAGGTTCTCCTGTTCGTCGGAGGCGGGAAGGGGAGAGGTGACGACGATCCAGGCGGGCGTGACGGGCGGACGGCCGGCGAGGTCGACGGCGAAGGTCCGCGTGCCGTCCTCCTGCTCGGAGACCGGTGTCATGCCGGCCCGCTCCCATGTGTCGGCGGCGACGGTGTTCTTGGCCGACGGCACGAACGAGGCGGTGACGCGGGTGGCGCCGGCTTGCGCCGCGCGGTCGAACAGCCAGTCCGTGATCGCCAGTTCCACGCCGCGGCCCAGGACGCGGCAGCTGAGCACCAGGTTGAGCACCCGCCACTCGTGGGCTTCGCACCGCATCCAGGCGGCACCGACGACGCCCTCGTCGCCGAACCGGTCGGACACCGCGAACGAGGCGACCAGGTGGTCGGCGGAGTCGAGCATCTCGCCCGTCTCGTTGGCGTCGAATCGCACGTTGGTGAGGTTGAACTGGTTGGTGCGGGCGGCCAGCTGGGCGATGCGAGCCGTCGTGAACGGCGTGGCCAGGGCAGCGGTCAGGCTGATGTCCAGGGCCTGGAGGTAGTCCTCCGAGGAGCTGAACGCCTTCGAGTAGTCGTTTCTCAGGGCCCGTGACCTGTAGAGGTCGGCCCGCTGCTGGTCGGTGGCCGTCAGTTCCGGCACGTCGAACCAGCCCTGCTGCAGCAGCCGCTCCACCAGGTGGGCCGGGTCGCCGTCGGCGGAGACGACCGCCACCTGGGGGAGTTCGGCGGTGACGTGCTCCCGCTCGTACGGGGAGTCGTCCATGAAGACGAAGGAGTCGAGGCCCAGTCCCAGGGACTCGGCGGCCTGGCAGAGGTTGTCCGCCTTCGGGTTCCAGTTCGCGGCGAGCACGGAGAGCGTGTCCGGCCGCAGCACGGCGTCCGGGTGGCCGGAGAGCATCTCCTCGACCAGGGCGGCGTCGTTCTTGCTGGCCAGGACCAGCACCACGCCTTGCTCGCGCAGGCCGCCGGCCGCCTGCTGGAGCTCCTTGTACGCCTTGCCGGGGTAGAGTCCGCCGAGCTGCACGCCGTGGGCTCCGGCCTCGCCGAGGATCCCGCCCCACAGGGTGTTGTCCGCGTCCAGGGCCAGGACCTTCCTGGACAGCCCGCACTGTGCCTGCAGCACCCGGCGGGTCTCCTGGGCGAGAAGCAGCAGCGCGGCGTCGGTGTACGGCAGGTCGGCGTAGGAGTGCAGCCGCCGGTCCCGGGCGGGAGTCGCCTCCAGGGCGAGCAGTCCCGCCAGATCCACGATGGCCAGCTGCGGCTCCGTGGCGGCCAGCTCCAGCAGGTCGCCGTTGAGCCGGTGCCACGCCTGCGCCAGCAGGGCCCGGTCGCGGACCGCGATGAAGGAGTCCCGCACCGAGCGCGACAACGGCACGGTGTTCAGCACCAGGGTGGCGGAGGTGCGCCCGGCCGCTCCGGCGAGCAGTCCGCGCAGTTCGTCCAGCCTGGTCTCGATGTGGGCGACGACCTCCTTGACCGGCATGCCCTGGTGGACGGCGGGCAGGAAGAACTCCTGCGAGAGCATGCACAGCACGGCGTCTGGCTGGTCCTGCTGGAAGGCGCCGAGGGCCAGTTCCATCTCGAACCGGCCGTAGTCGCCGACCTGGATGCGCGGGGCGAGCCCGCAGGAGACCAGGGCGGCGCGCAGCAGGTCGGGCAGGGCGCCCAGGGTCCCGGTGCCCAGCACCGCGAGCCGTACCGGACGCAGGCCGTGGGCTTCGGGGTCCAGGGACCTCAGCGCCGCGCCGGCCCTGCGCATCAGGGTGGGGTCCCGTTCGACGGCGAGGGTGAGCCGTACGGCGGGCTCCGGCGCCCGGCCCTCGGCCACGGAGGCGCGGACCGCTTCGATCAGCTGGGTGGCGTTCATGGTGTCCTCGCCTCCCATCAGATCCGGACGAGGGAGCAGTGCCAGCGCATGCCGCTGGCGATGCCGCACAGAGCGACCAGGTCGCCCTTGCGGAGCTCGCCCCGCTCCAGGTGCTCGCCGAGCGAGATCAGCTGGTCGGCGACGCCCATGTGCCCGTGGAGGGTGGCCAGCGCGGCGTTGGTGCGCTCGACCGGGATCTGCAGGGCGTTGGCGATCGCCTGCATGGAGGACTGGTTGTCGTTGATGTAGATCACCCGGGCCAGGTCGCCGCGCTGCACCTTGGCCCGCCGGCAGGCGTCGTCGACGACCTGGACCACACGCTGCTCCAGGGTGCCCACGAACGCCACCAGCCGCCTGGGGTCGCGGCCGAAATGGTTCTGCACGCGCAGCAGGCCGTTCGGCGCGGTCATGCTGTCCCAGTCGGGTGGCGGGAGCGGGGCGATGCTTCCGCCGTAATCGCTGCGGAAGAAGTCGCACAGATCGGGATCGGTGATCTGGGACGTGGCCAGCCACCGGTTCTCCTGGTGGTCCCGCTTGAGAATGAGCGCCACGGCCGCGTCACTGTGCACGGAATCGTTGACGGTCATGCGATTGCGGTGGAATTCGCTGGTGCGGTGGACCGCGACGAAGAGAATGTTGTCCAGCTCCGGCTGAATGGCCAGCTGGCCGGCGATCAATCCCAGGCCGGTGACGCCCGATGCGCAGCCTTCGCTTAGCAGGAGCGTCTGGATCGGGGGAGTGCGCAGTTCACGGGCCAGCGCCGCGGAGGAGTCCCAGTGCGGATACTCCGGCTGGTCCGAGTAGGCGTACACGACCATGCCGAGCTCGTCCGCCGTCATGCCCGCCCGTTTGAGGACGTCCTCGGCGGCCTGGGCGGCGAGCTGGACGGCGTGAACATCCTTCGGCGCGCGGTGGAAGCTGGTGTAACCCCACCTCATGATGCGCGCCGGATCCGGCACGTAGTCGGCCGCGACCGTGGCGACCTCCTGCGTCTCGCCGAACGCGTAGCCGAATTCGGCTATTCCGAAACTCATTGGACTCTCCTCCTCAGAGACGAGCTGTAAGAATGGGCGACGGATGATCATTGCGCGGTTCGGTAATCAGGCGAATAAGGCCGACGAACTCCACGAGCCCGCTGTATTCAGTTCCTCATTCCAACCCACGGGAATGCGCGGCTGCTACTGCGATCACCCCCTAAATGCCGGACTCGGCCGCCCCTGACGCCCCCGGGTAGGGGCGGTGCGGGGGGCTACGCGGGTGAGGTGTTCCTCGCCCTGCCGAGCCGTACGGCGGCGAACACGAGCAGCCCCGCGGTCGCCGCCGCGAACAGCAGGTCGCCGGCCAGATCCGTGGCTGCCGGGGTGGGGACGGCGGGGGGCTGGGCGAAGCCGTGCCAGGCGTAGGTGAGCAGCCCGCCCGCGGCGGCGGCGAGCAGGTGGCGCCGGTCCCAGCCCGCGCCGGCCGACCAGCGCCGCAGGGTGAAGAGGGTGGCGCCGGCCAGCACGAGGTGGACGGCCACGGTGGGCCAGGCCAGCGCCGGGCCGGCGACGAGGGTGATGGCCCAGAAGAGCGAGCCGGTGGTGAGGGTGAAGGCGCCCACGGCCAGCGGGGCTGGGGTGTTACGGGGTGCGGGCGGGCTGGGACGGCGGCCGAGGAGCGCTGCGGCGCCGATGAGGACGGCGACGCTCGCCGCGGCGACGATCAGCTGGGTCGCGGAGGGCTGGTGGGGGGAGGCGGTGAAGGCGCGGGACATGACGATTCCGGCCGCGAAGAGGGCAGCCGCCGCGCCCAGCCCGGCGCGCCCGAGCCAGGGGTCGCGGGAACCCGACAGGGCCTCGATGACAGCGATCGGGGCGCAGACGCTCCACGCGCTGTGCAGGGTGAGGACGAACACCGTCCACCAGGCGCTGACCCCCAGCCCGGGGAGGTAGGCGTAGTCGGTCATGGGGATCGAGGCGTAGCCCGGGTCGAACAGCGAGCCGGTGACGAACGCCTCCTGGACGACCGCGAAGGCCAGGCCGAGCAGCGCGATGCCGGTCCAGCCGAGCCGCAGGCGCCTCGACAGCTCGCGGATCAGCAGGGCGCCGCCGCCGTACAGCGGCGCCAGGGAGATCAGGGCGATCAGCATCGTGACGGGCAGGTTGCCCAGGAGGAACTCGGCGACGAGCGGAGCCAGGAGGAACAGGCTGAGAACGGGAATCCATCGTTTGACCATGGCCCCAGCATCGTGATCAACCGCTGGGGCCAGTAGTGACGAACGTCCTAAAGCCAGCCGCGCTCCTCGGCGATGCGGCCCGCCTCCGCGCGGTTGCGGGCGCCGGTCTTGCCGATCGCCGACGACAGGTAGTTGCGGGCCGTGCCCTCCGACAGGAACAACCGGCGGGCGATGTCGGCGATCGTGCCGCCCTCGGCGGCGGCGCGCAGGACGTCGCACTCCCGGTCGGTGAGGGGGTTGTCGCCGAGCTCGCGGCTGGCGGCGGCCAGGCGGGGGTCGACGACGGTGCCTCCCGCGCGTACGCGGCGGATGGCGGCGGCCAGGTCCTCGGCGCGGGCGTTCTTGGCGACGAATCCGGCGGCTCCGGCCGACAGCGCCCTGCGCAGGTAGCCGGGGCGGCTGAAGGTGGTGAGGATCAGGACCCGGGCGGGGTGCTCCCTGAGATCGGCGGCCACGGTCAGGCCGTCGCGGCCGGGCATGTCGATGTCGAGGAGGACCACGTCGGGGTGGGTGCCGGCGACGGCGTCGAGGACGAGGTCGCCTCGGTCGACTTCGGCCACGACCTCGATGCCGGGCTCGAAGCTGAGCAGGGCGGCGATCGCCTGCCGTACGAGGTGCTGGTCGTCGGCGAGCAGGACGCGGATCGGAGGGGCGTCGCCGGGCGGGGCCGGCGTCATCGCGGTGCCCCCACCGGGAGCGCGGCTCTGAGCAGGAAGCCGCCCTCCGGGGCGCGGGCGCGCCGCATCGTGCCTCCGGCGGCTTCCAGGCGCTCGGCCAGCCCGCGGAGCCCGCTCCCGGGCGGCCCGCCGCCGTTGGCCCCGGCTTCTTCGGCGCCCGGACCGTCGTCGGAGACCTCCACGAAGGCGTGGCCGTCCTCCACGCCGAGGTGGATGCGGCACGACCGCGCGCTGCTGTGCCGTACGACGTTGGTGGTGCCCTCGCGCACCACCCAGGCCAGCAACGAGCCGGCGTCCGCCGGGATCGGGGCGGCGGCGACGTCCAGCGTCACCCCGGCCGCAGACAGCGTGCGCCGGGCGGTCGCGAGCTCGCCGTCCAGCGACAGCGCCCGGTAGCCCGCCACCGCGTCCCGCACGTCGTCGAGCGCCTGCCGCGACAGGTCCTCGACGTCGCCGATCTCGGCGCGCGCCCGCGCGGGGTCGGCGTCGACCAGGCGTCCGGCCAGCTGGCTCTTGAGTGTCATGGCCGACAGCGCGTGGCCGAGGATGTCGTGCAGGTCGCGCGAGAAGCGCAGCCGCTCGTTGTCGACGGCGAGCCGCTCGGTCTCGGCGTGCGCGGCCTTGAGCGCCCGGTTGGCGGCTTCGAGGCGGACGAACACGTCCATCGCGCCGGTGAAGACCACCGCCTGCAGGGGGATCCACCAGGCGGTGGCCAGGGGGAGTACGGCACAGGCGGCGGTGATCGTGAGGCCGCAGAGGACCAGGGCGGTCGTGCGGGGGAGGGTGCTGAACAGGGCGGCGATGAGGAAGAACAGCGTGGCGAAGGTCCACAGGTCGCCGAGGGCGGGGGTGAGGGCGGCGGCCACGCCGTAGAGAGCGGTCAGCGACCACCACCGGCTCCGCGCCGAGGTCGTGTGCACGTACAGCACGGCGAAGGCGATCATCCCCGCGAAGACGAACACCGCCACCGTTGGACCCGGCTCGCGCTCGAGGAACGCGGGAACCGGCCACAGCAGAAAGATCAAGCAGAGGTTCGTCCAGGAGCGGTCACGCATGTCCCCATTGTCGTCGTCCGCATGATCGACGCGGAGTGACAGATGTCAGCCGCCGCCCCTGCGGCGCAGCCCCACGGCGGCGATCGCCGCGCCCACCAGCACCATGACCACGGGTACGGCGAGCGCGGCCCGGTAGGCGTCGAGCAGCGCCCGCGGCGACCCGTCACCTCCGGCCAGCCCGTAGACGGCGGTCGCCGCCGAGATGCCCACCGCCGAACCGAACTGGGTGAACGTGTACAGCAGGCCCCCGGCCAGGCCCTGCTCCTCCGCGCCGACGGCCTCGGTGGCGGCGATGGTGAGCGGCCCGTAGGCGAGCGCGAAGGCCATGCCCGAGAGGAGCAGCGTCGGGAACATCGCCAGGTACGGCCAGCCCATCCCGACGGGCAGGAACAGCCCGTAGGCCACGATCGCCAGCACGAACCCGGCGAAGATCACCCGGGCGTGGCCGTACCGCCGGACGAGGCGAGGAGTGAGGAGGGGAGCCAGGACGGCGTCGCAGCCCATCACGATCAGCGCGATCGCCGTCTGCAGGGAGGACCAGCCGCGCAACTCCTGTAAGTACAGCGTGACGATGAACTGGAAGCCGAAGAACGCCCCCAGGAAGAGCATCGCGGCGACGTCGGCGCGCACCATCGCGGCCTTGCGGAAGATCTCCAGCCGGATGAGCGGCGTCCTGGCCCGCCGTTCGACGGCGATGAAGGCCGCCACCAGCGCCAGCCCGGCGGCCAGCGACCCGAGGGTGAGCGCGAGCCCGTCGCCGCCGTGTTCGAGGCGGACGATGCCGTAGGCGAGCAGCAGCATCGCGCCGGCGGCGCTGCCCGCTCCCGCCAGGTCGTAGCCGCCCGTCCCCGGCCGGGCGGGGCGGGGTTCGGCGGGGATCAGCCGCAGCGCCGCCGCCAGGATGACGCCGCCGAACACCACGGGGGCGAAGAACACCCAGCGCCAGCCGAGCTCGGTCAGCAGGCCGCCGATGACCAGGCCGAGGGAGAAGCCGCCGGCGCCGACCCCGGCGAAGACGAGCAGGGCCCTGTCGCGCTGTGGCCCCTCCCGGTAGGACGTGGTGATGATCGACATGGCGGCGGGCGTCATGAAGGCCGCCGCCACGCCGGTGACGAACCTGGCCACGACGAGCATCCAGCCGTCGGTGGCCAGACCGCCCAGCGCCGAGAAGGCCAGGAAGACGACCAGCCACGTCAGGAACATGCGCCGCCGGCCCAGCAGGTCGGCCGAGCGTCCGCCGAGCAGCGTGAAGCCCGCGTAGCCGAGGACGTAGCCGCTCATCACCCAGGCGGCGGTGCCCGTGGACAGGCCCAGGTCGGCGCGGATGGTCGGGAGGGCGACGGCGAGCATGGCCACGTCGCCGCCCTCGAGGAAGATCGTGCCGCACAGGACGAGGAGCAGCGCCCACGCTCGCCGGCTCATGCGGGTGGTGGTCGGCACCGGTGCTCCTCTCCCGCGCGCCTCCCGCGAGGGCGCTGGGACCCATCATGGTCATCCGCGGGCGGCACCGCGAGGAGAGGAGCACCGCGGGCCGTCAGGAGAGCGGGAACCTCTGCGCCCCCGTGCCGTTGCAGTCCCAGATCTGCAGGCGGGTGCCGTTGGCGGTGGCGCCGCCGGGGGAGTCGAGGCAGCGTCCCGACTGCGGGTTGCGCAGCGAGCCGTCGGCCTGCGGCGCCCACACCTGGGCCCCGGTCCCGTTGCAGTCCCACAACTGCACCTTCGTGCCGTTGGCCGTACCGCCCGAGACCACGTCCAGGCACCGGCCGAGCGTCCGCAGCGAGCCGTCGCCGTTGCGGGTCCAGCGCTGGTCGACCGCCCACGACTGGCAGTCCCACAGCTGTACGGCGGCGCCGTTGCCACCGTTGTCGTCGCCGGAGACGTCGACGCACTTGCCGCCGGGGCCGACGATCGTCCTGGCCGGGTTGCCGCCACCCCCGGTGAAGGGGGTGAGGATGATCCCGGCCGACCGGGGGTCGCCGTCGTGCACGAGCGACTCGAAGGCGCCCACGTCGTCGAACGGGAACGCGTACGCCTTGCCGTCCGTCATGTTCGCGTGGATGATCCGGGCGTAGTGGTTGGTGGGGTTGTTCCTGTAGAACTCGGCGGCGTTGAGGCTCGGCTGGGTGTCGACGGTGCCCAGCGTGCCCCGGTTGAGCGCGGCGCACAGGGTCCGGGCGATCGGCCCGACGACCAGGTCGTTGGGCGCGTGGAGGTTGCCCGCGCACCCCCACACGTCGGCGCTCGACGGCCGGTTGAACGACGCCACCTGGGCGCCCGAGCTGTTGGTGAACGTCATGACGCTGCCGCTGGTGCGCCCGAAGTACCTGGTGTTCGGCTGGTCGGTGAACGGGACGACGGTCAGCGTCTTGGCGGTGTAGGCGTTCCAGGCCGAGGCGATGTAGGAGTCGAGATAGGTCGGGGACAGCAGGCCCGCGTCGGCGGCCTTGCCGGGTGACAGGACCCGCAGCACCGTGCCGTCCGAGCGCGTGGTCACGGTGCCCGACCATCCGGCCTGGGCGCGGATGGCGTTGATGATCGCGTCACGGCCGTTGGCGACGAGGTCGCCGGTGCGCTTGGTGGCGCCGGACGCTCCCGTCACGGAGACCGCGTGCGGCACCGCGAACATGTCCACCTGCGAGCTGTTGAGCCATAAGCCGGCGTCGTTGTAGGTGAACTCGCTCCAGTCGAACAGGATGGTCCTGTTCGGGTCGCCGCCCGCCCAGGGAGCGGGCTGGACGAGCCCGTCGGGGGTGAGGAAGAACTGCAGCTTCTGGCCCAGGGAGAAGTAGACCCGGCCGGAGAAGCCGCGCGGGAATCGGATCGTCGAGCTGCCGCCGTTGCCCGGCCCGCCGATCGACACGTCGGGCGCCGGTGACGGCGGGAGCTGGCCGCCGCTCCACGGCGTGAACGTGCCCGCGGCGTTGACGTAGCCGAGGCGTCCGGTGGCGAGGTTGGTGCCGAGCACGTAGAGGTGTACGGCGTCGGCGCGGCCGCTGTTGTTGGTGACGGTGACGGGCAGGATGGCGGGTCCGACGGCCTGGGCGGGGGAGGCGCTCGCCACGGCGAGCGGGGCGGCCAGGAGGGTGGTGGCGAGGATGCGGGCGATGCGAGGGGGGATGCGCATGGCGCCTCTCAATCGGGGGGCGTGGCCGAATGTCCGCCGTGGGCGGCAGGCCCACGGCGGCGAGATCCTCGAGGATTGAGAGCGCTCTCTCTGACGCATGTCGCGACTGAGAGAGCGCTCTCACATTACGACCGCTTGACTCGTGAAGTCAATGGCGGCGGGCGCACGGGGGCGGTCACCGCGACCCCCTGACGTGCGCGCGGCCCGGATGTCAGCGGGCGCATCAGCCCGATGACAGCACGCCGTCAGAGCGGTCCGCGATCGTCAGGTCATCGAAGTTCGCCACCGACCCACAGGAGCAACCGCCATGTCCGTCACCTTCTCCGCCCAGGACAAGCTCACCCTCCGCAGCGCCGCCTACGGCGCCGTCGCCCTGCTGGCCGCCGCCGACGTGGCCGGCTCGGCGCACAAGGCCGCCACCGCCGGATCGCTCGCCCTGTACGCCGCGACCGGCCCGATCGGCCACGTGCTGGCCGAGAAGAAGCCGGGCGTCGACATCGACGGCAGGAACGCCGCCGAGATCGCCGACAGGGTGCTGCCCGCGCTGACCGCCTCCGTCGCGCTGCTCAAGCGGCAGGACCCCGCGCTCGCCGTGGAGTTCCGCGACACCGTCCTGGTGGCCCTCGACGCGGCCGCCCGGGCGTACAAGGGCGAGCCCAGCCCCACCGCCGCCGAGATGACCCGCAAGATCACCGCGGCGCTCGACGCCGCCTAGGCCGCCAATTAGCGAGACGCAGCGTCTTGCGTACGGCGCGCATCTCTTGTACAGTTCACCACACGAGACAAGACGAGCCGTCTTGTCTCGTGTGAGCCCTAGGAGTTTCTCGAATGCCTTCTTCCTCCGCACGCACCTGGTTCATCACCGGCGCCAGCCGCGGCCTGGGCCGAGCCTACGCCGTGGCCGCGCTGGAGCGGGGCGACCAGGTGGTCGCCGTCTCCCGGAGCGCCGCGCGCGGCGACTTCGACGAGGTCCACGGCGACCGCGTGCTGCCCCTGGCGGTCGACGTGACCGACCGGGCGGCGGTGTTCGCCGCGATGGCCACCGCGGCCGAGCACTTCGGGCGGCTCGACATCGTGATCAACAACGCCGGGACCATGTCGTCGGGCATGGTGGAGGAGTTCACGGAAGCCGAGGCCCGCGCCCAGCTGGAGGTCAACTTCTTCGGCGCGTTGTGGGTCAGCCAGGCGGCCATGGGGCTGATGCGCGAGCAGGGCTCCGGCCACATCGTGCAGATCTCCAGCATCGGCGGCCTGGGCGGCTTCCCGAGCACCGGCCTGTACAGCGCGAGCAAGTTCGCGCTGGAGGGCATGAGCGAGGCGCTGGCGATGGAGGCGGCCGCCTTCGGGGTGAAGGTCAGCATCGTCCAGCCGGGCGGCTACTGGACCGACCTGTACACCGCCATGGCCTCGACCACCCCCGCCGAGCCGTACGGCCCGCTGCGGGAGGAGCTGGCCAGGCAGTGGGCCGAAGGGTCGATCGACAGCGACCCGCGGCTCGCGGCCGAGGCCATGCTGAAGCTCGTCGACTCCGAGGAGCCGCCGCTGCGGCTGCTGCTCGGCAGCATGGTCTACGACCTGGCCTTCGACATCTCCCGCCGCCGGATGGAGGTCTGGGCGGGGTGGGAGGAGGCCAGCAGGGCCGCCGAGCACGCCATCCCCGCCCCCGGCGGCGAGGGCTCACGCTGAATTCCCGCTGATCTCTTGGAGCGACATATATGAGCAAGATCGTCTCACTGGTCTACATCTCGCTGGACGGTGTCGTCGAAGACCCGTCCTGGACCGGTCCGTACTGGAACGACGAGCACGCCGCGTACGCGAGCGAGCGGCTGTTCTCCAGCGACGCCCTGCTGTTCGGCCGGGTGACCTACCAGGGCTTCGCCGAGGTGTGGCCGCACATGGAGGAGACCGAGGGGGAGTTCGCGGTCCGGATGAACACCCTGCCGAAGTACGTGGTCTCGGCCACGCTCGACAAGGCCGAGTGGAACAACTCCACGATCATCACCGGCGACCTCGCCGGCGAGGTCGCCTCGCTCAAGGAGCGCCACGACGGCGACATCCTGACCTACGCGGGCGACCTGACCACCTCGCTGATCAAGCTGGGCCTCGTCGACGAGCTCAAGCTCTGGCTGCACCCGGTCGTCGTCGGCGCGGGCAAGCGCATGTTCCCCGACGGGGTCGACACCAGCGCCTGGCAACTGGCGGGGACGACCGCCTTCAGCTCCGGCGCCATCGTGCTGGACTACCGCCCGGCCGCCGTCTAGGGGCAGCGCTCCCCGAGGAGCCCGACGCGAGCCTCCGCCGCCTCCCAGGCCGCGCCGGAGCCCGACGGCTCGAATCGTTCCAACCGCTGCGTCGAGGCCACCAGGGCCCGCATCTCGGCCAGCGACCCGACCACGCCCGCCGTACGCGCCTGGACCAGCAGGTTGCCCAGCGCCGTGGCCTCCACGGGCCCGGCCACCACCGGCAGCCCGCACGCGTCGGCGGTCAGCTGGCACAGCAGCGTGTTGCGCGAGCCCCCGCCGACGAGGTGGACGACCTCGACCTCCTGCCCGCTCAGCGCCACCGCCTGGCGGATGGCGGCGCGGTGGCCGAGGGCCAGGCTCTCCAGGATGCACCGGACGAACGCCGCGGGCGCGGACGGCACCGGCTGCCCGGTCCTGGCGCACTCGGCGGCGATGCGGGCGGGCATGTCGCCGGGCGGCAGGAAGGCGGGCAGATCGGGGTCGACGACGGAGGCGAAGGCGGGTTCGGCGGAGGCGGCCCGCAGCAGGCCCGGCAGGTCGGCGTTGGTCAGCCCCCACACCCGCAGCGACTCCTGCAGCAGCCACAGGCCCATGACGTTGCGCAGGTAGCGGATGGTCCCGTCGATCCCGGCCTCGTTGGTGAAGTTGGCGGCGAGGCTCTCGGGCGACAGCACGGGCGAGGCGAGCTCGACCCCGGCCAGCGACCAGGTGCCGCAGGAGATGTAGGCGAAGCGCGAGCCGGGGGAGGCGGGGACGGCGGCGACGGCGGAGGCGGTGTCATGGGAGGCGACCGCGGTGACGGGGGCGCTCCACCCGAGCAGGCCGGGCTTCACCCGGCCCGCGGGCGCGCCGGGCTGCCGGATCTCGGGAAAGATCCCGGCGGGCAGCCCCAGCTCGGCGATCAGCGGCGACGACCACGTCCGCGTGCGCACGTCGAGCAGCCCGGTCGTGGAGGCGTTGGTGACCTCGGCGCCGATCGTCCCGGTCAGCCAGTAGGTGAGCAGGTCGGGCACGAGCAGCATCACCGACGCCGCGTCGAGGCGCCGCTCGGCCAGCAGCTGGTAGACGGTGTTGAAGGGCAGGAACTGCAGCCCGCTGACGCCGTACAGCAGCTCGCGCGGGACGCGGTCCATCACCCCGTCGGTACGGCTGTCGCGGTAGTGGAAGGGGTCGCCGAGCAGTTCCCCTGAGGAGTCGAGCAGCCCGTAGTCGACGGCCCAGGAGTCGATGCCGATCGAGTCGACGGGCCCGGCCTTGCGCAGGCCCTCGACGATCTCCCCGAACAGCCCGCGGATGTCCCAGTGCAGGGAGCCCGCCCGCTCGACGGGCCCGTTGGGGAAGCGGTGCACCTCGGTCAGCGTGAGCGAGGCGTCGGAGACGATCACCCGCCCGCTGGAGGCGCCCAGGTCGACGGCGGCGAACCGGGTCATCGGGTCGACTCCCGCACGATCAGCTCGGGCTGGAACATGATCTGCTGGTGCGCGTGGGTGACGGGGTTGTCGCACTCGTCGAGCAGCAGTTCCGTCGCCACCTTGCCGAGCTGGTAGGTCGGCTGCCTGATCGAGGTGAGCGACACGGCGGAGGCGGAGGCGAAGTCGATGTCGTCGTAGCCGACGAGCGAGACCTGCTCGGGCACCCGGACTCCGGCCTGCAGCAGCCCGCGCAACATGCCGAGGGCCAGCAGGTCGTTGGCGCAGAAGACGGCGTCGGGCAGTTCGCCGGAGGCCACGAGCTTGGCCGCGGCCTGCTCGCCCGCCCGCGCGTTCATCGCGCCCATCTCGACGACCTCGATCCCCGCGGGCAGCGCCAGCCGGGCGCCCGCGAGCCGGTCCTGGCACTGGCGGATGGTGAGCGGCCCGGTCACGTACGCGACGCGCTCGCTGCCCCGCCCGACGAGGTGCTCCACGGCGGCGCGGCCGCCGGCCAGGTCGTTGACGGCCACCGAGCACTGGTCGGGGCGGTGCGGCGGATGGTCGACCAGGACGACGTGGATGCCGCGCTCGCGCAGCCGGTCGAGCCTGGCCAGGTCCTCGTCGGAGGGGGTGATGAGCACGCCGCGCACCCGCTGCTCGGCCAGGACGAGCAGGTTGCGCTCCTCCTTGACGCGCGAGCCGGCCGAGTTGCCGAGGATGACGGCGTAGCCGAGCTCGCTGGCCACGTCCTCGACGCCGGCCGCCACGTCGGTGAAGAAGGGGTTGCCGATGTCGATCACGGACAGGCCGATGGTCCTGCTGTGCCCCGCGCGCAGGGTCGAAGCCGAGCCGTGCCGTACGAAACCCAGCTCGCGGATGGCCGCCTCGACCCGGCTGCGGGTGGCGGCGGCCACCTTGTCGGGCCGGTTCAGCACGTTGGACACCGTGCCCGGGGAGACGCCCGCGTGCTCGGCGACCTCCTTGATGCTCACCGTCATGGAGCATGATTAAAACGAAATAATCCAGAAACCGCAATTGACAGGGGATCTGGCGCGTCCTACCTTCCTGGCAGACATTAAAACGTTTTTCGTGGACGTGAGGTCATGCAGAGAGTCTGCTTCCTGCTCAGGGTCAAGCCGGAGCACCTGGAGGAGTACAAGAAGCGGCACGAGGCGGTGTGGCCGGACATGCTGGCGGCCCTCAGCGCGACGGGCTGGCGCAACTACAGCCTGTTCCTGCGCGACGACGGTCTCCTGGTCGGCTACCTGGAGACCGACGACTTCGAGGCGGCCCTCAAGGGCATGGACGCCACCGAGGTCAACGCGCGCTGGCAGGCGGAGATGGCGCCCTTCTTCGAGTCCGGGCGGCCGGACGAGCAGATGACGCCGCTGACCGAGATCTTCCATCTCAGCTGAATCGGGGACCCCCATGGACACAGCCTCCCGGCTACGCGAGCAGCACATCGAGACACCCTCGTGGGCGTACGGCAACTCCGGCACGCGTTTCAAGGTCTTCGCCCAGCAAGGCGTGCCGCGCGACCCCTACGAGAAGCTCGCCGACGCGGCCCAGGTGCACGCCTTCACCGGCGTCGCCCCCACCGTCGCCCTGCACATCCCCTGGGACAAGGTCGACGACTACGCCCACCTCGCCGCCCACGCCCGAGACCACGGCGTCGCCATCGGAGCGATCAACTCCAACGTCTTCCAGGACGACGACTACAAGCTCGGCAGCGTGACGCACCCCGACAGGGCCGTGCGGCGCAAGGCGACCGACCACCTGCTCGAGTGCGTCGACATCATGGACGCCACCGGCTCCGACACGCTCAAGCTGTGGTTCTCCGACGGCATCAACTACCCCGGCCAGGACGACCTGCGCGCCCGCCAGGACCGCCTGGCCGAGTCGCTCAAGGAGGTCTACGACCGCCTCGGCGAGGGCCAGCGGTTCCTGCTGGAGTACAAGCTCTTCGAGCCCGCCTTCTACGCCACCGACGTGCCCGACTGGGGCACCGCCTACGCGCACTGCCTCAAGCTCGGCCCCAAGGCGCAGGTCGTGGTCGACACCGGCCACCACGCGCCGGGCACCAACATCGAGTTCATCGTCGCGTTCCTGCTGCGCGAGGGCAAGCTCGGCGGATTCGACTTCAACTCCCGCTTCTACGCCGACGACGACCTGATGGTCGGCGCCGCCGACCCGTTCCAGCTGTTCCGCATCATGGTCGAGGTCATCGGCGGCGGAGGGTACGGCCCGCACGTGGCGTTCATGCTCGACCAGTGCCACAACATCGAGCCGAAGATCCCCGGCCAGATCCGCTCGGTCATGAACGTCCAGGAGGCCACCGCCAAGGCCCTGCTGCTCGACCGCGACGCGCTGGCCACCGCCCAGAGCGAGGGCGACGTGCTCGGCGCCAACGCCGTGCTCATGGACGCCTACAACACCGACGTGCGGCCGATGCTCGCCTCCCTGCGAGAGAGCATGGGCCTGGACCCCGACCCCATGGGCGCCTACGCCCGATCCGGTTACTTCGAGAAGATCTGCGCCGACCGTGTCGGCGGCGCGCAAGCAGGCTGGGGGGCCTGAGAACCACCATGAACCCCGTTGTGAACAACAGTGTCGAACAGCTGCTCAACCGGTGTCACACGCTCGGCGCCGACCCGCGCAACACCAACTACGCCGGCGGCAACGCCTCCGCCAAGGGCGCCGAGACCGACCCGGTGACCGGCTCCGAGATCGACGTGATGTGGGTCAAGGGCTCCGGCGGTGACCTGGGCACCCTGACCGAGCCCGGCCTGGCCGTCCTGCGGCTCGACCGCCTGCGCGCGCTGACGCAGGTGTACCCGGGCGTCGAGCGCGAGGACGAGATGGTCGCCGCCTTCGACTTCTGCCTGCACGGCAAGGGCGGCGCCGCCCCCTCGATCGACACCGCCATGCACGGCCTCGTCGAGGCGGTCCACGTCGACCACCTGCACCCAGACGCGGGCATCGCCATCGCCACCGCCGCCGACGGCGAGCGGCTGACCGGCCAGATCTTCGGCGACCGGGTGCTCTGGATGCCGTGGCGCCGGCCCGGCTTCCAGCTCGGCCTCGACATCGCCGCCGTCAAGGCGGCCAACCCGCAGGCCATCGGCGTCATCCTCGGCGGCCACGGCATCACCGCCTGGGGCGACACCTCCGACGAGTGCCAGGCCAACAGCCTGGAGATCATCCGTACGGCGGAGCGCTACATCGCCGAACACGGCCGCCCCGACCCCTTCGGCGCGCTCGTCCGCGAGCCCCTGCCGACCGAGGAACGCCTGGCCAGGGCCGCCGAGCTGTTCCCGCTGGTGCGCGGCCTAGCCTCCACCGACCGCCCCCAGGTCGGCCACTTCACCGACTCGCCCGAGGTGCTCGACTTCGTCTCCCGCGAGCGCCTGGAAGAACTGGCCGCGCTCGGCACCTCCTGCCCCGACCACTTCCTGCGCACCAAGGTCGCCCCGCTCGTCCTGGACCCCTCCGGAGACGTCCAGGCACAGTTCGCCGCCTACCGCGAGGAGTACGCGGCCTACTACGACCGCCACGCTGTCGAAGGCTCACCCGCGATGCGCGGCGCCGACCCGGCGATCGTGCTGGTCCCCGGCGTCGGCATGTACTCCTTCGGCAAGGACAAGCAGACCGCGCGCGTCGCCGGCGAGTTCTACGTCAACGCCATCAACGTGATGCGCGGCGCCGAGGCGATCTCCGCCTACGCGCCCATCGACGAGTCGGAGAAGTTCCGCATCGAATACTGGGAGCTGGAGGAGGCCAAGCTGCGGCGCATGCCCGCGCCCAAGCCCCTGGCCGGCCGCGTCGCCCTCGTGACCGGCGGCGGCAGCGGCATCGGCGCCGCCACCGCCCGCAGGCTCGCCGCCGAGGGCGCCTGCGTCGTCGTCGCCGACCGCGACCTCGGCTCGGCCGAGAAGGTCGCCGCCGAACTCGGCAACGCCGACGTGGCGCTGGCCGTCCAGGTCGACGTCACCAGCGAGGAGCAGATCGCCGACGCCGTACGGCAGGCGGTCCTGGCCTTCGGCGGCGTGGACCTCGTGGTCAACAACGCCGGGCTGTCGCTGTCGAGAAGCCTGCTGGAGACGAGCGTCGCCGACTGGGACCTGCAGCACGACGTCATGGCCCGCGGCTCCTTCCTGGTCGCCCGCGAGAGCGCCAAGGTGATGATCGCCCAGGGCCTCGGCGGCGACATCGTCTACATCTCCTCCAAGAACGCCGTCTTCGCCGGCCCGAACAACGTCGCCTACGGCGCGGCCAAGGCCGACCAGGCCCACCAAGTGCGCCTGCTGGCCGCCGAACTCGGCGCCCACGGCATCCGCGTCAACGGCGTCAACCCGGACGGCGTGGTGCGCGGCTCGGGCATCTTCGCCTCCGGCTGGGGCGCCAACCGGGCCGCCGTCTACGGGGTGGAGGAGGAGAAGCTGGGCGAGTACTACGCCCAGCGCACGCTGCTCAAGCGCGAGGTACTGCCCGAGCACATCGCCCAGGCGGTGTTCCTGCTCACCCAGCTCAGCCACACCACGGGCCTGCACATCCCGGTCGACGCGGGGGTGGCGGCGGCCTTCCTTCGATGATTTCTTGGGGGCATGACTCCACAGCTGCCGTTCCCGGCTGAGCATCCGCTGGAAGTCCCCCCACTCTTACGCGCGCTGGCCGCGCAGGGCCCCGTGCATCGCGTCCGCACCCGCGTCGGGCACGAGGCCCTGCTGGTCACCGGCTACGAGGAGGTCAAGAAGTACCTGTCGGACGAGCGACTGGGCCGCTCCCATCCCGATCCGGCGAACGCCGCGCGTACCGGTGAGTCGGCCCTGTTCGGCGGGCCCCGCGGCGGCTTCGAGACCGAGCTCGAAGAGCACGCCCGTATGCGCGACCGGCTCCAGCCGCACTTCTCGCCCAAACGTATGCGTGCCTTCACCCCTCGCGTGGAGGCCCTCACCGACCAGCTGATCGACGCGATGACCTCGCCCGCCGACCTGTGCGAAGCGCTCGCCCTGCCGCTGCCGATCCTGGTGATCTGTGAGTTGCTGGGCGTGCCCTACGAGGACCGGCCGCAGTTTCGCGAATGGAGCCAGCAGACCTCGGACGTCACCAACCGCGAGCTGTCGGAGCAGGGCTTGTTCGCCCTGTACGGCTACGGGCAGGAGCTGGTCCGGCGCAAGCGCAAGGAACCGGGTGACGACTTCATCTCCCGCATGATCGACACCGTTTCCGACGACGAGATCGCTATGCTCTCCATGGCGATGCTGTTCGCCGGGCACGAGACCACGGTCGTCGCCATCGAGCTCGGCGCGCTCTTCCTGCTGGAGAACCGGTCGCAGTGGGAGCTGCTGGTCGAGCGGCCGGAACTGATCCAGGGTGCGGTGGACGAGATGCTGCGCATGCCCGCCGACGCGATCGGCGTGATCCCGCGCTACGCCCGAACCGACCTGGACATCTGCGGCGCGGCCGTGAGAACCGGCGATCTGATCGTGCTCGACACCACGGCGGCCAACCACGACGCCGAGGCGTTCCCCGAGCCGGACCGCTTCGACATCACCAGGGAGAACGCCCACCACATCGCGTTCGGTCACGGGCTGCGCTACTGCATCGGCGCCCCGCTGGCCCGCATCGAGCTTCGGGTGGTCTTCAGCAAGCTCGTCGAACGTTGCCCGGGGTTGCGGCTGGCGATGCCGGCGGAGCAGATCGAACGCCAGCCGGACAAGCTCACCAGCGGGGTCGACCGGCTGCCCGTCACCTTCTGATCTTCTCGTTCTTCGGGTCGTACGGCGGGCGCAGGTGCAGCCTCGCCTGCCGTACGTCACCGCCGACGTTGACTTCGAACCGCCCCTCGGTCCCGTCGACGTACCCCAGCGCCACGCACGACCCGGTGGTCGCCGCCCACGCCGCCGACGTGATGCGGCCCGCCGGTTCCCCGTCGCGCAGCACCAGCTCGCCGCCCCAGAGCATCACCTCGGGGTCCTCCACCACGAACGACACCAGCCGCCGCTTCCTGGTCGCCTTCTCCACCGCCTCGCGCCCCAGGTACGGCCCGTCCTTGCAGGTGAACGTCAGCCCCGCCTCGACCGGGTTGTCGTCGGGCCCGATGTCGGCGCCGAACGCCCGGTAGCCCTTCTCCAGCCGCAGCGAGTTGATCGCGTAGTACCCGGCGCGCGTGGGGTTGCCCTCCAGGAGCAGCTCGTAGACGCCGACGGCGAACTCCACCGGCACGTACAGCTCCCAGCCGAGCTCGCCCACGTAGGTGATCCTGGTCGCCCGCACGGTGTAGGGCCCCAGGTCGATCTCGCGGCTGGTGCCGAACGGGAAGGCGGCATGGGACAGGTCCTGCCGGGTCAGCCTCTGCAGCAGCTCCCTGCTGCGCGGGCCCATGACGCCGAAGACCGCGTACATGGCGGTCACGTCGACCACCGCGACCGTGCCGGGCAGGTGGCGCCGCAGGTGGTCGAGGTCGCGGTAGACGCTGCCCGCGCTGGTCACCCACAGGTACTCGTCGGCCGCGAGCCTGGTCACGGTGACGTCGGCCTCGTAGCCGCCGCGCTCGTTGAGCACTCCCGTGTACACCGTGCGCCCGGGCTCCACCGCCACGTCGTTGGTGCACACCCACTGCAGCCCGCGCTCGGCGTCGGCGCCCTTGACCAGCAGCTTGCCGAAGGAGGTCTGGTCGAACAGCGCCACGTCCTCGCGGCAGGCCCGGTGCTCTGCGTCGGCGTACGGCTGCCAGTTCTGCCGCCCCCACGAGTAGACGACCGGCTCGGGGCAGAAGACGTTGACCCGCTCCCAGCCCATTTTCGACCCCATGAACGCGCCCTCGTGCAGGTGATGCACGGGCGAGCGGCGGAAGGGCCTGGCCGTGGCCAGCTCGCGGTTGGGCCACGGGATCTCGTAGTGCAGCCCCAGCACCTCGGACACCCGGGCGCGCAACCACTGGTTGTTGCCGTTGAACGGGCCGAACCGGCGGATGTCGACGCCGCCCAGGTCCATCGCCGGCTCGCCGCCGACGATCCACTCCGCCAGCGCCCTGCCCGCGCCGCCGGCGCTCGCGATGCCGACCGAGTTGAAGCCGGCGCCGACGAAGAAGTTCCTCGCCCCCTCGCCGAGGATGAACTGGTTGTCGGGCGTGAAACTCTCGGGGCCGTTGTAGAACTTCTTGATCCCCGTCTCGTTCAGCACCGGCAGCCGGTGCAGGGCGCTGTTCATGAGCACCTCGAAGTGTTCCCAGTCCTCCTCCAGGAGCTGGAACTCGAAGGGGTACGGCAGGCGATCGGGGGAGAGCCAGGGCTTGGCCTCGGGCTCGAACCCGCCCACCACCAGGCCTCCGACCTCCTCCTTGACGTAGGTGTAGCCGTCGGGGTCGCGCAGGATCGGATAGTCGGGCCGCACCCCCTCGATCCGCTCCGTCACCACGTAGAAGTGCTCGGCCGAGTGCAGCGGCACGTTCACCCCGGCCATCGCGCCCACCGCCTTGGCCCACTGCCCCGCGCAGTTGACGACGACCTCCGCCTCGATCACACCCTGGTCGGTGATCACCGTGTAGCCGGGCTCGATGCCGGTCACGCGGGTGCGCTCGAAGACGCGCGCGCCGCGCTGCCTGGCCCCCTTGGCCAGCGACTGGGTCAGATCGGTCGGATTGACCGTGCCGTCGCCCGGCAGCCAGATCGCGCCCTCCAGGTCGTCGGTGCGCAGGATCGGATAGATCTCCCCGGCCTGCCGGGGCGTGAGCAGCTCGCACTCCAGGTCGAACACGGCCGCCGTCGCGGCGGTGCGCTTCAGCTGGACCATGCGGTCCTTCGTGCGCGCCACGATCAGGCCGCCGCACGCCTTGTAGCCGGTGGCCAGGCCCGTCTCGGCCTCCAGGCGCTGGTAGAGCTCGGCGGAGTACTGCACCAGCCGGGTGCCGCTCTCGCTGGCCCGCAGCAGGCCCACCAGCCCGGCGGCGTGCCAGGTCGTGCCGGAGGAGAGCTTGCCCTGTTCGAGCAGGACCACATCGGTCCAGCCCAAGGAGGTCAGGTGGTAGGCGACGCTGGTGCCGACGGCTCCGCCGCCGATGATCACCACGTGGGCACGGCTGGGCAGGCTCATACCGATCACGCTACAGTCTTCCTCCCGAGCCAAGGGAAGAGCGATGACCGCGACCGTGACCGTGATCGGCGAGGCCGTCGCCGATGCCTTCGCCACTCCCGGAACCGGCCGTCTCGATCTGCGCGTACGGCCCGGCGGCGGGCCGGTCAACACCGCCGTCGCGCTGGCCAGGCTCGGCACCCCCACCCGCTACCTGGGCAGGCTCGCCGGGGGAGTGGTGGGCGACCTGCTGCGCGACCATCTCCTCGCCTCGGGCGTCGACCTGAGCCAGGTGGTGGAGGCCTCCGAGCAGGCCACCCTGGCCATCGCCGCCCTCGACGCCTGCGGCAGCGCCTCCTACTCCTTCTACGTCGACGGCACCGCCGACTGGGCGTGGAGCGCCGAGGAGCTCTCGGCGCGCGTGCCGTACGAAAGCCTGTGCCTGCACGGCGGCTCGCTCACCCTGGTGCTCGCCCCGCAGGTCGAGGAGCTGTTCACCGCGGCGCGCCCGCACGCCACGATCTCGCTGGACCCCAACGTGCGCCCGTCGATCGTGCCTCCGGCGCGGTATCTGGCGGCGCTGCCGCGATGGGCGGCCTTCGCCGACCTCATCAGGGTCAGCGACGAGGACCTGGAGCACCTGGGGCTGACGGAGCGGGAGGCGTGCGAGCGATGGCACGAACTCGGTGTCAGGCTCGTGGTGGTCACGCTCGGGGCGCGCGGGGCCAGGGCGTCGCTCGACGGCGCCGAGATCGAGGTGCCCGCCCCGGCGATCGACGTCGTCGACACGGTCGGCGCGGGCGACACCTTCACGGCCGGGCTGCTGCACGCGCTCGGCTCCGCCGGGATGCTCGGCGGCCGCCTCGACAGGCTCACCCCCGCGGTCGTGGAACGAGCGCTGGAACTGGGGGTCAGGGCTGCGGCGCGGACGTGCGCGGTGCCCGGCGCGGACCCGCCGTGGGCGGCCGGGCTGCGGTGATCCCGAGGGTGCTCTCCAGCTCCCGCGACAGCGGGTAGGGGCGTTCGTCCGGCAGGCGGGCGGTGAGGTCCTCGCCCCGGCGCAGGGCCCGGTGGAGGCCGGTGACGTGCTCCGTGACGTCGGTGATCGTCCTGATCCACCCGCCGACATAACGTTCCACGGCCTCGCCCGACAGCCCGATCTGGATCGACCGGTACGGCAAAGCCCGGTGATGGGCGTCGCGCTCGGGATCCCACTGGACCCGCACCGGGTGCGCCGCCTTGTCCGCCGCGCCGTGACTCAGGCAGGAACGCGCCAGGGCCCACTCGAAGCCGTCCCTGTCCAGCTCGACGGCCAGCACCCGTCCCTGGCCCGGCTTGGTGGCGTAGCCGCAGCGGTACATCATCCACAGGAAGGAGGCTTGATCCACGTCATGCGGTCGCGCTTGAACGGCGGCACGAAACTCTGGGCGGCCACGGCGAGGGAGGCGATCGCCGGGTCGTAGGCCTGGTAGACGGTGACGGCCTCCTCGTCGAACACGGCACGGATCTGCCGGTGCGGGATGTCCATGAGGATCAGCGTGGCCAACGCCGCCCCTTCGCCGCAACGCGATATCGCGCTTTCCGCAGCGCACAGACTGCTTCGCAGCGCACAGGCTGCCGATGGCTTGCGCTGGCCTTGCTGCCGAGCGCTGCCGAGCGCTGCCGAGCGCTGCCGAGGGCTGCTGCGACGGCTGTCGGGGGCTATCGAGCGCAGCCGAGGGCCACCGAGGGCCGCCGAGTACCACCGAGGGCTATCGACTGCCGCCGAGGGCTATCGAGTGTTGTCCGGCCTGACAGACACGACCACGGTCTGCGGTCCCTCCTCGGCAGCGCCGGCGGGCGCGGCCAGCACCTGACCCGCCATGACGGCCACCACGGCCGCCACGACGATGAGAAGAGCGCTGCGTAGCTTGCTCACTGATCTCCCTGCTTGGTGACGTGTCACCCAACACTATGCGACCTGCAGGAATGCTCGTTACCGAACCGTGACCCTCGCCTCCCTGGCGATCATCCCCCGCGCGGCCAGCAGCAGGAAGGCGCACACCGTCACCCCGATCGCCCCCACGGCCGCCTCCCACCCGAGCACCCCACTACCGAGAACCGCGCCACCCGTCGCCACGTCGCCCTCGGCCCCACCAGTCGTCCCGCCCAGAATCGCGCCACCCACCGCCGACCCACCCGCGACACCAGTACCGATCAACGTCACCAGCCAGGCGAACGCCTCGGTCGTCGTCCCCGCCGGAGCCAGCTGCCCCACCAACCCGAACGACACCGACAACAGCGGCGCGAAGAACACCCCGGTCGCCAGCGCGATCAAGCACATCCCCACGGCCCCCGGCACCAGCACCACGAGCCAGTACGTCCCCGCCATCCCCACCGCCAGCACCCAGGCCTTCACCCCGGCCGACGCCTTCCACCGGATCACCCCGAACCCCACCGCACCGATCAGCGCCCCCAGCGCCGACAACGCCAGCAACAGCCCCGCCCCTCCGGGCAGCGGATGCTTCTCCGCGTAGGCGACGGCGAACACGTTGAACGCCCCGAGCGCCCACCCCGACCCTGTCAGCGCCACCAGAAACACCAGCAGCGTCCGGCTACGCAGAGGCCCCAGCCAGTCCGCCGACCGCACGGTGGCGCGCCACCGGCGCGAAGGCGACGCGCTCGCCATCGCCAGCGACCCCACCAGCCCCAGCACGGCCGCCACCCACAGCGCCGGCCGCCCCGCCCCGAACGCCGCCATCCCGCCCACCAGCAGCGGCCCCGCCACGAACACGATCTCCTGCGCCCCCGCATCCATCGCGTACGCGGCGTCAAGCTCACCCTCGTCGACCAGCTCCGGCCACAAAGCCCGCAGACACGGCTCCAACGGCGGCGTCGCACCCCCCGCCAGCACCGCCCCAGCCACCGCCCAGAAGGCATCCCCGGGCGCCACCGCCACCATCGCGAACCCCACCGCCGACACCACAGCGGCCGCCACCAGCACCCTGGACTGCCCCACCCGATCGACCACCCGCCCCAGCAACGGCCCACCGACAGCCCCCGCCACGGCATACGCGCCCGTGGCCAGTCCGACGAGCCGATAATCCATCCCGGCCTCACGCAGGACCAGGGCAATCGCGAGCGCGGCCATGGCGGTGGGCAGCCGGCCGACGAGGGAACTGGAGAGGAGGCGGGTGACATGCGGGCGGCGAAGAAGAGTGAGGTAGGGCATGACCGTTCCAGGACTCGGGGATTCGAGAGAAACCTCGGGTGCTGACGGTTCTTTCCGCCCTGCTGGCCGCCCGCCGGCCTGCAGCCAAGGAATCATGGCGGGGGGTGCGGCGTCAAATGCGGTTGAGCATGCTGCCTGACGCGGGCGCTACCTCTGATTCTGAGGAGCCTCGCGAGTCACGGCGCCAACGTCGCGGTCGCTGATCGCTCGGATCATCGCGGCCTGGCCTTCGCGGGCGTTGATCGGCGCCTACGAGATGTTGATGGGGCAGACTCGACAAAACAAGCGCTGCCGTTCACCATCGTCCCCGGCGGGCGGCGATGACACAGCGGCCTTTGGGACGCTGACAGTCCTGAACGGAGTAGTTTCCCTCAGCGGATCGCTTGGCGGTGGGCGCTGGCCACCCAGCACCGGATGGCGCTCTCCCGCGGGCCGGGCAATCGCTGCGTAGTTCTGCCGGGAGTCCGCGGTGGGAGATGGGTAAAAGCTGGGAGTCATCGCAGAGCCTCGATTGCCGGCGGCTCTGTCTCGAAGCTCCCATAGGACTTGGGGGCCAAGATCCATGTTGCACTTATTTCATCTACTACACATAATGCATATAGGAGGTTGTGATGACGGTGCGAACCCCGAAGTCTCTCGACCCTGGCAAGGTGGATGCCCAGGATGCGGCCCGTGCCATGCGCCGGATCAAGGACTATCTGTCCGCCCATCCCGGCGCCGATCCCATCCGTGTGACTGGGGAACTGGCCGGTGATGAGGCGCTCGTCCTGCCTCGTGATGTGGTCACCATGCTCGCCTACATGCTCACCCAACTCGCCGAAGGGCGCGGGGTGACGGCGATGCCCAACCACGCGGAGCTGACCACCAACCAGGCTGCGGATCTGCTGAACGTATCCCGCCCTTACCTCATCGGTCTGCTGGAGGCGGGCAAGATTCCGTACCGGCTCGTCGGGCGCCACCGGCGGGTCAGGTTTGAACACCTCATGGCCTACAAGCAGCAGAGCGAGGCCAACAGCCGCCTGGCGGCCGACGACCTCATCGCTCTCAGCGAGGAACTGGATCTGTACTGATGGCGTTCGCTGCGGTGTACGACGCGAATGTGCTGTACGGCAACGAAGTCAGAGACCTCCTCCTCCGGATCGCCCTGTCCGGCCTGGTGCGGGCCCATTGGACCAATGAGATCCTGGATGAGGTGATCCGTAATCTCGCCGCCAATCGGCCAGACATCCCGGCCGGCAAGCTGACCGTCCTGCGGGAGCGCATGAACGCCGCGCTCCCCGCCGCGCTGGTAGAAGGCCACGAGGCTCTGATCGAGGGCCTGAAACTGCCCGACGCAGACGACCGTCACGTCTTGGCCGCCGCGATCAGGTGCGGAGCGGAGATCATCGTGACCTCCAACTTGAAAGACTTTCCCGCTGACGCACTCGCGACTTATGGAATCGAGGTCAGAAGCCCCGACGACTTCGTCCTCGATCAGCTCGATCTTGACGAGGGCGCGGTACGCGCCTGCGTCCACCAGATTGCCAACGGTAGAGTCCGGCCTCCGAAAACCTTTGCCGCAATCCTCGATGCACTGGAGCGTGCCGGACTGGTGGAATCAGCCGCGGCGCTTCGGGACTGATTCTCTCGCGGTTGTGAGGGGGGCGGCAGTTGAGGATCCCTCTTGAGGGGAGCGGTGATTCCTGGCGCGTTCAGACGCGTTGAGTTACATGGCTACCTGGCCGTTGCGGTTCGCCAGGAGCATTCCGAGCATGCTCAATGCAGTCGATCGGGGGCATTGTGAGAGCGCCCGGTGGTGACGTCCATTGAGTCTTGCGGAGCACCGTGCCTCCGTGTTGCGCGGTTGCGGCGACTCGGTTCCGCGCACAGCATGGGATCCCCGCAGGGGTGGAACCTCTGGCGACTTGCTCGCACCAGCTCAACCATCAAGAACAGCGCAACCATGCGGGGCCCGGGGCGGCAGCCCCGGCTGGGGGTTTGGGGGCTCGGCCCCCAATGAGGGCAGCCTGACTTACCAGGCGCGAAGCGCCCACCCTAGGAAGCCCATGCCCTTGAAAGGGGAAGGCGGGAAGAATTGATGGTGGACGATACTGGGATTGAACCAGTGACCTCTTCCGTGTCAGGGAAGCGCTCTCCCGCTGAGCTAATCGTCCAAAATCTCCGAGGAGACTCCGAGCGGAAGACGGGATTCGAACCCGCGACCCTCACCTTGGCAAGGTGATGCTCTACCCCTGAGCCACTTCCGCGTGTCGCTGCAGGAAGTACTTTACCCGACTCCAGGCGTGCTTGTGTCCCCGCTGGACGTCCGGCGGGAGATGGCGCGTTCGGTGCCCGGCAGGCTGAGGAAGATCTCGAGGATGCGGGTCAGGCGGTGCACCTCGGTCCGGTGGAAGCATGGTCCGTCGGCTCGGGCGAGGAGCAGGGTGAGGGCCAGGGGTGGCAGTGGCGCGGTGATGACGTGCAGGGCCGGGTCCAGGGTGGAGGCCACGGGGCGGGGTGGGGCTTCGGCGGGGATGGGGACCTCGGTGGGAGCTCGCCAGCTGGCGTACACCGGGCGCTCGGGGGTGGTGACGGCGGCCCAGTCGGCGCTGAAGAGCACCGGGAGGGAGTCGACGAGGGTGCTGAGGCCGCGTTCGCCGGCGGTGGTGATGTATTTGAGGATTTCCAGCTCCGGATAGGTGCCGGGGGCCTCGCGGGTGATCCAGATGCCTTCGACGTGGACGCCGGGGATGGTGTGGAGGCTTTTGGTGAGGGCCTCGCGTGACAGGCCGTCTGGGCAGAAGACGGTGAGGTCGTCGACGGCGCGTCCGGCGCCGCGGTCGAGGACGGTGAGCTGGGTGATGTCGGCGCCAGACTGGCCCAGGACGTGGGTGACCTGCCCGAGCGATCCTGGCCGGTCGGGGAGGGCGAGCCGCAGACGGAGAAGCATCGGTTCCAGCGTAGCTGCGAATAACGCTCTGGGGCCGGGCTGCGCTACAACTGTGGGAGTGAAGATTGGGCCGATTGGGGTGTGGCCGCCGGTGGTGCTGGCGCCGATGGCGGGCATTACGAATGCGGCGTTCCGGGTGATCTGTCGTGATGTCCAAGGGGCGGCGGCGCCAGTCCTGAAGGCGGCGGCGCCGGTCGAAGGCGTGACGGCGCCGGTCCAAGGGGCGGCGTCAGTCCAAGGGATGACGGTGCCGGTCCAAGACGCGACGCTCCAGGCCGGTGGTGTGGCTGGGCCGGTGGATGCCGCCGGCCTGTACGTCTGCGAGATGATCACCACCCGTGCCCTGGTGGAGCGCAACGTCAAAACCATGCGCATGATCAGGTTCGCCCCCGGCGAGTCACCCCGGAGCATCCAGCTCTACGGCGTCGACCCCGACACGGTCGGCCGCGCCGTGAAGATGATCGTCGACGAGGACCTCGCCGACCACATCGACCTGAACTTCGGCTGCCCCGTCCCCAAGGTCACCCGGCGCGGCGGCGGGTCCGCTCTGCCGTACAAGCGCAACCTGCTGCGCCGCATCCTGAGGAGCGCTGTCGCGAACGCGGGCGCGCTGCCGGTGACGATCAAGATGCGCACGGGCATCGACGACGACCACCTGACCTACCTCGACGCGGGCCGGATCGCGCAGGAGGAGGGCGTGGCCGCGGTCGCGCTGCACGCTCGTACGGCCAGGCAGCACTACGGCGGCACGGCCGACTGGAGCCACATCGCCCGCCTGAAGGAGGCGGTGACGCAGATCCCGGTGCTGGGCAACGGCGACATCTGGTGCGCCGACGACGCGATGCGGATGGTGGCGCAGACCGGGTGCGACGGCGTCGTGGTCGGGCGGGGCTGCCTGGGCCGCCCGTGGTTGTTCCGCGATCTGCAGAACGCCTTCAACGGCAGCCCGGAGCGGGCCAGGCCGGCGCTGGGCGAGGTGGCCGAGGTGATGGGCCGCCACCTGGAGGCGCTGGTGGGCACGCTGGGCAGCGAGCGGTCGGCGGTGGTCGACTTCCGCAAGCACGTCGGCTGGTACCTGAAGGGCTTCACCGTCGGCGCGGAGCTGCGGCGGGAGCTGACGAGCGTGGAGTCGGTGGACGAGTTCCGCCGCATCACGAACAATCTCGACCAGGGGCAGCCGTGGCCGCCCAACACCGACACCCCGCGGGGCAAGTCGGGCGAGCGGTCGAAGGTGCTGCTGCCCGAGGGCTGGCTCGACGACCCCGACGACGGTGTGGTGAGCGAGGAGTCCGACGTCTCTGGAGGGTGATCGCCGGTGGGGGAGCTCGACGACTTCCTGTTCGACCTGCGCGGCTTCCTGATCCTGCGTGACGCGATCGACGCCGGGCTGCTGGCCAGGCTCAACGCCGAGGTCGACGCCTTCCCCCGGGAGCTCGGGCGCGGCGGCTGGCATCGGGGGGCGCAGCGGCGCGACTACACCGGCGAAAGCGGTTACGAGCTGCACCAGGCCGTCGCGGCGGGGGCGCCGTTCGAGGAGCTGATCGACCATCCGAGCTGGTACGACCTGGTCAGGCACTACGCGGGGGAGGAGGACAGCTACGTCGAGGGTGTCTTCGTCGACGAGACCATCGCCTCGGTGCGTCACAGCGGCGGGCGTCACGGCCTGCACTCCGGCGGGCACCGTTCGGCGCTGCGCACGGCGTACGGCTACAGCCACGGGGTGTTCCGCTGCGGCATGGTCAACATCCTGCTCGCCCTCACCGACATCGGCCCGGGTGACGGGCCGACCATCGTGGTGCCGGGCTCGCACAAGTCGAACCTGCCGCACCCGTTGGCGGCCATCCGTCACCCCGAGGACCTGCCAGGGGCCGAGCCGGTGCATCTGGGCAAGGGGGATGCGCTGCTGTTCACCGACGCGCTGCTGCATGGGGGCGCGACGAGGACCAATCCGGGGGAGCGGCGGGTCGTGATCTACCGGTATGGGCCGGTGTGGGGGTCGAGCAGGTACGGCTACGTCTATGACGAGGAGTGGCTGGCGGGGCTGACCGAGCGGCGCAGGCGCATCCTGCGGCCACAGCCGCCGGTCAGGCCGGGCGACTGAAGGCCTGAAGGTTACAGGTCGACCGGGCCGCCGCTGCGCCAGTACACGTTGTCCTCGCGCGACAGCAGGTCCTCGTCGATCAGATACCGCCGCAAGGCGGCGTAGTCATCGTGAAACGCCCGCAACGCCACGTTGACATCTTTCTCCGCATATCGCACCCCGGGCTCGAAGACCCGCACGATGTACTGCAGCACGATGCGCCGCTTGTCGCGCTTCATCGGCATCTCGCGCAGCCGCCCGTCGCCCAGGAAGGTGCGCAGCACCTTCTCCTCTGGGCTCAGCTTCGGCGTGGGCGCCGCCGTGGCCTGCAGGATCTCGCGGAACCGCATCGGCCGCGCCTGCCAGCCCCCGTCGTCCTGCCGTACGGCCAGGCCACCGCGCTCGAGGCGGTGCAGCACCTCGTCGGGCGCGTCGCAGGAGCCGAGCACGAGGCCGGCGAAGGCGCGAAGGGTGTCGTCCTGGGCGAGCAACCCGATGGTCCGTCTGATTTCTTCGTCGTGCACCTGCCCATTTTGGCATCATGTGCCCGGTGAAGCTGATCCTTTTTCTCTCCGTCGCCGCTGGTCTGACCATCCCGAACGGTTTCCTGCTGTACGAGGGCCAGGCCGCCAAGAAGGACGACGACCCGGAGACCTCCTGGCAGGTCACCGCCCGCAAGAGCGCCCTGTTCGCGGTCAACCCGTGCAACAAGGCCGGTCTGGCGCAGAAGGGGCGTACGGCGGCCAAGACCATCGTGTACACCGCGGTGCCCGACTTCTCCAAGACCGAGCAGGTGATCCTCTACTCGTCGGTCGAGGCGGCGCAGGACGCGATGGGCGAGCTTCGTGCGGCGGTGCGCAAGTGCGCCGTGCGCAAGGACTACGGCGCGGGCTCCTACCGCTTCGCGGCCTCGGCGCGCTCGCTGGGCGACGAGGCGCTGGCGGTGCGCGGGCAGTACTACCAGGGCAGCAAGGCGCGCATCGGCGGCGAGCGGGCGATCGTGGCGCGCCGGGCCGACGCGATCGTGATCTACACGCAGGGCGGGGAGTGGGGCAAGCCCGCCAGTGGTGACTACGCGCGACAGGCCAAGGACGCTACTCGCATGCTCGGCAAGATCTGCGAGATCGCGGCCTGCTGACCGGCAATTGTCCCGATCTTGCGACATTCTCATGACGAGACTCCGACCATAGCCGGACAACACTGAAGAGACAGGCGTGTGCCGGGACGTCCTTGCCAGTCCGTTCCGGTACACGCCTTCGTCGTCAGAGGCGGTTGAGCCCCCGGACGTGCACGACCGCGCGGCCCTCCTCGTCGGAGGCGGCCAGGTCGATCTCCGCGTCGAAGCCCCAGTCGCCGTTGGTCTCGGGGTCGAGCACGACCTGGCGCACCTTCCACAGGCCCGTCTCCTCGGTGATGCGCAGCAGGTTGGGCCCGCGCGCGTCGCCGTCCATGATGATCTCGTCGTGCTCGTCGTAGTAGGCGTCGAGCATGGCGCCCCAGTCGCGGTCGGGGTAGAGCTCCTCCAGCTCCTCCTGCCGGTCCATGGCGGCCAGCTCGACCAGGCGGAACATGGCGTTGCGCACCAGGACGCGGAAGGCGCGCGGGTTGCCGGTGACCGGGCGCACCCTGGTCTCGAGCTCCTGCTCGCGCTCCAGCGCCTCGGCGGGGTTGGCCAGCTTCTCCCACTCGTCGATGAGCGAGGAGTCGACCTGCCGCACCAGCTCGCCGAGCCATTCGATGAGGTCGACCAGGTCGTCGGTCTTGAGGTGCTCGGGGATGGTGCGCGACAGCGTGCGGTAGGCGTCGGCCAGGTAGCGCAGGACCGTGCCCTCCGAGCGCGGCAGCTCGTAGAAGGAGATGTACTCGGTGAAGGTCATCGCCCGCTCGTACATGTCGCGGATGACCGACTTGGGGCTGACGGTGTAGTCGGCGACCCACGGGTGGCCGCGCCGGTAGGTCTCGTAGGCGCCCAGCAGCAGGGTTTCGAGCGGCATGGGGTACATGACCTCGGCCAGCAGCTCCATGCGCTCGTCGTATTCGATGCCGTCGGCCTTCATCTGCGCCACGGCCTCGCCGCGCGCCTTCTTCAGCTGGGCCGACAGGATCTGCCGCGGGTCCTCCAGAATCGACTCCACGATGGAGACCATGTCGAGCGCGTAGGTGGGCGACTCGCGGTCGAGCAGGTCCATCGCGGCCAGGGCGAAGGTGGACAGCGCCTGGTTGAGGGCGAAGTCCTCCTGCAGGTCGATGGTCAGCCGGGCGCGGCGGCCCTGGTCGTCGGGCTCGGCCAGCTGCTCGACGATGCCGCCGGCCAGCAGCGAGCGGTAGATCGCGATGGCCTGGCTGATGTGCCGCCGCTGCCACTTGCGGTCTTCGTGGTTGTCGGTCAGCAGCTTCTTCATCGCCTGGAAACAGTCGCCCGGCCGGTTGATGACGGCCAGCAGCATGGCGTTGCTGACCTTGAAGCGCGACCCCAGGGGCTCGGGCTCGGCGTCCTGGAGCTTGGCGAAGGTCTCCTCGCTCCAGCCGACGAAGCCCTCCGGCGGCTTCTTGCGGGCGTAGCCGCGCCGCCTCTTGGGGTCGTCGCCGATTTTGGCCAGGGCCTTGGCGTTCTCGATGTCGTGCTCGGGCGCCTGGCAGGAGACGTAGCCGATGGTGTCGAAGCCGGCGCGCCCGGCCCGGCCGGCGATCTGGTGGAACTCGCGGGCGCGCAGGCGGCGCACCTTGTTGCCGTCGTACTTCGACAGCGCGGTGAACAGCACGGTGCGGATCGGCACGTTGACGCCCACGCCGAGGGTGTCGGTGCCGCAGATGACCTTCAGCAGGCCGGCCTGGGCCAGGCGCTCGACCAAGCGGCGGTACTTCGGGAGCATGCCCGCGTGGTGCACGCCGATGCCGTGCCGTACGAGCCGTGACAGGGCCTGGCCGAAGCGGGTGGTGAAGCGGAACTTGCCGATCATCGTGGCGATGGCCTCTTTCTCGGCCTTCGAGCACATGTTGATCGACATCAGTGACTGCGCCCGCTCCATCGCCGCGGCCTGGGTGAAGTGCACCACGTAGACCGGGGCCTGGCCGGTGGAGAGCATCTCCTCCAGCGTCTCGTGCAGGGGCGTCATGCGGTAGGAGTAGATCAGCGGGACGGGTCGCTCGGCGTGCTTGACCACCGCCGTGGGGCGGCCGGTGCGCCGGGCCAGGTCCTCCTCGAACATCGTGACGTCGCCGAGGGTGGCCGACATCAGGACGAACTGCGCCTGCGGCAGCTCCAGCAGCGGCACCTGCCAGGCCCAGCCGCGGTCGGGCTCGGCGTAGAAGTGGAACTCGTCCATGACGACCTGGTGCACGTCGGCGCGCTCGCCGTCGCGCAGCGCCAGGTTGGCCAGGATCTCGGCGGTGCAGCAGATGATGGGCGCTCCGGCGTTGACCGACGCGTCGCCGGTCATCATGCCGACGTTCTCGGTGCCGAAGATCGCGCACAGGTCGAAGAACTTCTCCGAGACCAGCGCCTTGATCGGCGCGGTGTAGAAGCTGCGCTGGTCCTTGGTCAGGGCCGCGAAGTGGGCGCCCGCCGCCACCAGCGACTTGCCGGAGCCGGTCGGGGTGGCCAGGATCACGTTGCTTCCCGAGACGACCTCGATGAGCGCCTCCTCCTGCGCCGGGTAGAGCGTCAGGCCCCGTTCGGAGTTCCACTCGGCGAAGGCCGAGAAGATGTCGTCGGGGCTGGCGTCGATGTCGTCCGGCAAGCGGTCAATGAGGAGGTTGTCCACCCGTCCATAATCTCACCGAGTCAACCGGGCCCAGTCAGGACACGGTCGTGAGTGGATCTCACCGGCCCCCGCACAGTGACACGATGGAATCGTCTGATTACATACCGCTATGAGACTGATCGTGCTCGGCGTGCTGGCCCTGACCCTGGCCGCCTGCGGCAATCCGCCGCAGCGGACGGCCACGGGCGCCTCCGCCACGCCGTCGGCTTCCGGCCAGGCGGGCGGCGCCGGCGTGCCCAGCCCCGCCTCCACCTTCCGCTTCACCGCCGGCTACGAGGCGCCAGGCAACCGCGACCTGCTGGCCGCCGAGAAGCTGATGAAGGACCACGACCTGATCCAGCAGTGGACGGATTCGGCCAACACCAGCTTCGTCCCGCCCGTCAACGTGCCGATCACCGCCATGCAGTGCGACACGGTCAACGCCTTCTACAACCCCGACGAGAAGTCGATCACCATGTGCTACGAGATGGCCGGCTATCTCAAGCAGCTGTTCGCCCAGCCGGAGGAGGGCCAGCAGGCCCCGGACGCGCAAGAGGTGGACGAGCGGGTCGTGGGCGCGCTCAACGGCATCTTCTTCCACGAGCTGGGCCACGGCCTGATCGACCTGTACGACCTGCCCACCACCGGCAAGGAGGAGGACGCGGTCGACCAGCTGTCGGCGCTCGTGCTCATCGGATCGGCCGAGGAGAGCAAGGACTACAGCGGCATCATCAGCATGATGGACGCCTGGGGCCGCATGGCGCAGGCCGAGGACGGCGCGCTGGGCAAGGACGTCTTCGCCGACGAGCACTCTCTCAGCGGGCAGCGCTACTACAACGTCATGTGCTACCTGTACGGCTCCAACCACAACGCCTTCCTGCCGCTGGTGTCGGAGGGGGACCTGCCGGTGGCCAGGGCGCAGCGCTGCGAGCACGAATACGCGAAGATGGCCGATTCGTGGAGCCGGCTGCTGCAGCCGTACCTGCGCACGGACCTGCCGAGCCCGTCACCCACGGGGTCATCCCCCAGCCCGTCAGGAAGCTAGCTCCCGCTGGTAGATCACCACGTCGACCCAGCGCCCGAGCTTGAATCCCACCCGGGTCAGCCGTCCGGCCTCGGTGAAGCCGTGGCGCAGGTGCAGCTTCGCCGAGGCGGCGAGCCCCGTGTCGGCGATCATGGCGACCATCTGGCGGGCGGGCGTCGCCGCGCACCCCTCGATCAGCGCGGCCAGCAGCCGCCCGCCCAGCCCGTGCCCGGTGGCCCCGGGCGCCAGGTAGATCGTGTCCTCGACGGTGTGGCGGTAGGCGGGCTTGGGCCGGTACTGGCCCGCGTAGGCGAAACCCAGCACCCGCCCGTCCGCCTCGGCCACCAGGAAGGGCATGCCCGCGGCCGTGACGGCGCCGGCCTTGGCCGTCCAGGCGTCCAGATCGGGGGCCACCTCGTCGAAGGTGGCCACCGTCTCCGCCACGTAGTGGGCGT
Organism: Nonomuraea sp. NPDC050663; assembly: GCF_044456985.1. Taxonomy (NCBI): domain Bacteria; kingdom Bacillati; phylum Actinomycetota; class Actinomycetes; order Streptosporangiales; family Streptosporangiaceae; genus Nonomuraea; species Nonomuraea sp. NPDC050663. The sequence goes on along the minus strand of NZ_JBITGL010000006.1, from coordinate 157,246 downwards.
AGATGTCACGCACGGCCGTCAGATCCTCGTCACGCAGGGGGCGAATCACGCTCATACCGGCTGATTGTTCCGCACCCGCGGCAGCGTGATCAGCAGGCCCCCGCCCAGAGCCGCCACCGCGAGGAGCGGTGCGAGCCCCGGCGCGAAGCCGGTGACCGTCAGTGTCAGCAGCGCGCCGCCGACCAGCACCGACGCCGCCAGCGCGGCGCCCCAGCCCAGAGCACGGTACGGCAGGGCGGGCGGCTCCTCGAAGCGCGCGAAGGCCCGCAGGAGCCCGGCCATCACCAGCGACAGCATGGCCAGCCACAGCGGCCACCCGGCGAACCAGCCGCCGCTGAACGGCTGCGGAGTCTCGACGCCCGCCAGGACCACCACGACCCCAGTGACGGCGAACAGGGCGGGCATGTGCCACAGGTAGACGGTCATGATGCGCGGCCCCGCCCACATGACGAGCCGGTCGAGCGGCAGGCGCAGGATCCACGGGCGCAGCAGCGTGAACAGGCCGATCTGGCCGACCGAGACCGCCAGCATCGCCAGCGTGGGCGGCGCCATGTTCGACATCTCGGCGCCCGGCAGGCCGATCATGCTGCCCGGGTAGGGGCCGAAGGCCACCAGCAGCGCTGCGGTGCCGTACCCGGCCAGGGCCAGCACGCCGGGACGGCGCAGCATGCCGTCGCGGTAGAGGAAGCCGAGCTGGTGTACGGCGAGCCAGACGAAGACGATGTTCAGGTAGCCCAGCGCGTCGACGCCGGTGCCGAAGCGCAGCAGGTCGGCGGCGACCGCGCCGAGGCCGAGCACGAGCGGCACCCGGGCGCCGTGGCGTTCGTGCAGGCGCATGAGCAGCGGCGTCGCGATGACGGCGATCAGGTAGACGGCCAGGAACCACAGCAGCTGCCCGGTCAGCTTGGCCCCGGTCTCCAGCGGCTGCTCGGGCACGCCCAGCGTCGCCAGCAGGTGGGGGAGCGGCAGCCAGACCGCGGCCAGCGGCAGCAGCGGCCAGGCCAGGCGCCGCAGCCGCACCCCCAGCCACATCGGCGCGCCGCCCGCGGCCCGCCGGAAGCTGATGGCGTTGGCCGCGCCGCCGGCGAAGAAGACCAGCGGCATGACCTGGCTGATCCAGGTGATCACCCAGATGCCGGGCGTGGCCAGGGCGTTGCCGGTGGCCAGCCGGGCGCCGTCGTAGGCGAGCACCGGGATGCTCCAGTGCTGCAGCACCACCAGCGCCATGCCGAAGATCCGCAACATGTCGATGAAGGGATCGCGGCGGGCCGACGCCTGCCGTACGGGGCGATCGAGGAGAACCGTCATGCCCACAAATCTGGCGTTTCGGCACGTCGGGCACAGTCACGCAGACTGCCGTCTTGAGGTCAAGATCCCCTCACCCCCGTGGTGGGGCCAGCACTACCACGACCTCGCCTGCCTGCCGGGTCGCTCCGGTTGATGGGGAGCCGTAGCGTTGAGGCCATGCGTTCCCGGATGCGGCGAGTCCTGCTCGACTCGCGATACCTCGTTGTCGGTTTCCCCGCCGCCGTGCTCGGCTTCGCACTGCTGATCACCGGTTTCGCCGCGGGCCTGGGCACCGCGGTCGTGTGGATCGGAGTGCCGATCCTGGCCGGCACCCTCATGCTCGCCCGCGGCCTGGCCGACGCCGAGCGCAGCTGGATGGCCGACGTGCTGGCCAAACCCCCCGTGCGGCCCCGCTACAAGGTGGCCCCCGCCGGAGCGGGCGCCTTCCGGCGGTTGGTCAACCCCATGACCAGCGGCCAGTCGTGGCTCGACCTGCTCCACGGCATCCTGCTGCTGCCGATCGCGATCATCGGCTTCGTGCTGACGGTGGTGGCCTGGGCGATCCCGCTGACCGGGCTGACCTACCCGCTCTACGGCATCATCACCTCCCGCATCCCCGGCAACACCGACCTGGCCGAGCTCATGGGCCTGGGCGAGGGCTACTGGGTGAGCGTGGCCGTCTACGGCGTCATCGGCGTGCTCGGCCTGCTGCTGATGCCCTTCCTGATCCGCGGCGGCGTGCTGCTGCGCGCCGGATACGGCCAGCTCCTGCTCACCCGCGTCGCCGAGTTGCAGGAGCGGATCGAGGACCTGGCCGAGGGCCGCGCCGCCGCGGTCTCCGCCGAGGCGGCCGCGCTGCGCAAGCTGGAGCGCGACATCCACGACGGACCCCAGCAGCGCCTGGTCTCGCTGGCGATGGAGCTGTCGCGGGCCCAGCGCCAGATGGCCAAGGACCCCGACGCGGCCCGCGCGACCATCTCCAGCGCCATCACCGCAACCCGCGAGACCCTCGACGAGCTGCGCGCCCTCTCGCGCGGCATCGCCCCGCCGATCCTGGCCGACCGCGGGCTCGCGCCCGCCCTCGCCGCGCTGGCCGGCCGCTGCACCGTCCCCGTCGACCTCGACGTCCAGATCGAGGGCCGCTTCCAGGCCTCCGTCGAGAACGCGGTCTATTTCGTCGTCGCCGAATGCCTCACCAACATCGCCAAACACAGCCGCGCCACCCTCTGCGCGATCACGCTCAGCCGTACCGGAGACTCGTTGTTGCTCACGATCGGCGATGATGGGGTCGGCGGCGCGCACGTCGCCAAGGGACATGGCCTGGCGGGCCTGGCCGATCGTCTCCGCGCAGTCGACGGGGAACTGGCGGTCCAGTCACCCGACGGCGGGCCGACGATGATCGTGGCGGAGGTGCCCTGTGCGGGTGGTGGTGGCCGATGACGCAGTCCTGATCAGGGAAGGACTCGTCAGGCTCCTGGAGGAGTTCGGCAACGAGGTGGTGGCCACCGTCGGGGATGGACCGTCGCTGGTGCAGGCCGTCCAGGAGCACAAACCCGATGTGTCGGTCGTCGATGTGCGCATGCCGCCCTCGTTCACCGACGAGGGACTGCGGGCCGCGGTGGAGGTCCGCCAGAAGGTGCCGGGAGCGCCGGTTCTCATCCTGTCGCAGTACGTGGAGGTGTCGTATGCCGATGACCTCCTGGCCGATGCCCACGGGGCGGTCGGCTACCTGCTCAAGGACCGCGTCATCGACGTGGAGGAGTTCCTCGAGGGGTTGCGGCGTGTGGCCTCCGGCGGCACGGTCTTCGATCCGCAGGTGGTGTCGCAGCTGATGGTGCGACGGCGCAAGAACGATCCGCTCGCCCAGCTCACCCCGCGCGAGCGGGAGGTGCTCGGGCTGATGGCCGAGGGCAAGTCGAACCCGGCCATCGGGCGCCAGCTGGTGATCAGCGACGGCGCCGTGGAGAAGCACATCCGCAGCATCTTCGCCAAGCTCGGCCTGCATGCCGAGGACTCCGACCAGCATCGCCGCGTGCTGGCGGTGCTCGCCTACCTGCGGTCCTAGCGCGCCGGGGGGAGGGTGGGGGAGCCGGGTGCTCCCCCACAACCGCCAGCGGCCCTAGAACCCCCGGAAAACTGCTTGCTTAGCCGAGCGCGTCGACAAGCTTCTTGCGCTGCTGAGCGCCCAGACCACCCAGGCGACGCTTCTCGTCGACGCCCGCCTCCTCCATGAGGGCGGTGGCCTTGGCGGGACCGATGCCCTTGACCGCACGCAGCGCCTGGGAGACCTTGATCTTCTTGGCGATGTCGTCGTCGCGCTCAAGGAGCTGGGCGAAGGTCAGCTCGCCCGACTTGACCTTGGCCAGCAGAGCGGTGCGCTCGGCACGCGCCTGAGCGGCCTTCTCCAGAGCCGCCTTGCGCTGCTCAGGGGTCAGCGTGGGAAGTGCCATCGTGTATCTCTCCTCGGGGAGTTTCGTTCCGGGACTCTGTTACCCGTATTGCAACGGCTAATCATGGCGGATACCAGCGGCTTGCGTTGCCGAAAGCGCATCTCAGCGGGTTCGCCATACCAGAGCTGCCGCTTCGGCGCACGCGACGTCCTGCGCGACGGTGCCTCCGCTGACTCCCACACCGCCCGCGACGCGGCCGTTCTCCCCCTGGTCGGACCACAGGGGCAGGCCTCCGCCCAGGCAGACGAACCGGTCGCCGGGCAGGCCCGCGAGCTCGCCGCCCGGCTTGGTCAATTCTGCCAAAACCGCAGTTGGGACGCGGTTTGCCACCGACGTGTACGCCTTGCCTGGCGCGAGGACGGGGCCGGCGATCGCGGCGCCGTCCATCCGCTGGAAGGCGACCAGATGGCCGCCCGTGTCGACCACGGCGACGGAGATCTTGGCGCCCTCCCGGCCGGCCTGCTTGACGGCGGCCTCGCACATGCGGAGCGCCAGTTCCAGGTCCACATAACCCCCAAAAACGCATTGATCGCCTCTATCCGTACCGCTCCGCCCGCTGGACCGCAAGGATGGGCTCTGACCTGCGGTTTTCCGGCATCGGGGCAGCTAGACCGACCAGGGGGTACGTGGTCTACATCACACTCTGCATCCGGGCGTGTCGCCACGCCTCGACGCGCCCAGGCGTGAGGAATCCATCGAAAACCGACTCCATCGCGCCGATCAGCGGCCCGCGCCAGCCCAGCTCCGACGCCGTCACCTGCGCGGGCGCCTCGCGATGCATGGCCATCAGGGCGCGGCGGTAGGCCGGATCGAAGGACCCGGCCGCCAGCAGGCCGCCGAAGCCGGAGACCGTCACCAGGTCGGGATCGTGCGCGTTGACCAGCGCGCCGATGCCGGACCCCAGGGCCGCGGCCACGCGCTCGACCGCGTGGCGGGCCGGGGCGTCCGCCCTGGCCAGGACCCGCTCGGCCTCCGCCCGGCCGTGGCCCTGGCCGTACGGCAGGCCCAGGTGCCTGAGCAGGGCGTTGGCGCCCACCTGGAGGCTCCAGCACCCGGTGGCGCCGCACAGGCACGGCTCGTCGCCCGGGACGAGCGGCATGTGACCGTACTCGCCCGCCCGGCCCGTCGCGCCCGTCACCGGCCAGCCGTCGATCAGGAGGCTGCCGCCGGGGTCGAAGGCGACGTGCAGGTGCAGTCCGACCTTGGTGCCGCGCAGGGCGCCCCGGCGCGCCTCTGCCAGGCCCGCCAGGCGGGCGTCGTTGCCGACGGTCAGGGGGGTGGCGCCCAGGCCGAGCAGGCCGGCCACGTCGACCTCGCGCCAGCCGAGGTGGGAGATGTCGACCCTCTCGCCCTGCCGTACGGGGCCCGCGATGGCCAGGCCGATGCCGACGGTGCGGTCGGTGACGAGGGCGCGCAGGACCTGGCCGAGCGGGCGCAGGGCGCCGTCCGGGGTGCGGTCGTGGGCGCGCGTCTCCACCGTGCGCGCCGCGCCGCCCAGCTCGCAGACGGCGATCTCCCACTCGTCCTCGCGCAGGTCCACGGCGAGCGCCTGGGGGCCGGCGGGGTGCGCGCCCGGCACCATCGTGGGCCGCCCGCGCCCGTGCTCGGCGGCGGGCGACTCGGTCAACAGCCGTGCGGCGGCCAGCTCGCCGACCAGCACCGACGCGGTGCCTCTGGCCAGCTCCAGGTCGCGGGTCAGCTGCGCGCGGGTCCTGGTCGCCCCGCCCTCGTGGACGGCGCGAAGGAGGCGAACCCTATTCAAAGCTCGCAAATCACCACTTACGGTCGGCATCACCCTTCCATTATGCTCTAGGCGTGAACATAAAGCGGGCCCGTCTGGGCGTGTTCGGGTACTTCTTCCTCCTCGGTTTGATGGTCGGTTTCTGGGCGGCGGGCCTGCCCTCTCTCAACCAGCGGCTCCAGCTCGGCGAGGGCCGCCTGGGCGTGGTTTTGTTGCTGGTGTCGTTCGGCGCGCTGGGCTCGATGCTGATCGCCGGCCAGCTCGTCGACCGGTTGTCGAGCCGGCGCATGAGCCAGGTCGCCGCGCCCCTGTGCGCGCTGGCGCTGCTCGGCCCGGCGCTGGCTCCCGACTACACCACGCTGATGGTCTCCGCCGTCGTGCTGGGCCTGGGCATCGGCGTGGTCGAGGTGGCCATCAACACCCACTCGGTCGAGGTCGAGCACCAGTACGGCCGGCCGATCATCTCGGCCTTCCACGGCACCTGGAGCCTGGGCGGCGCGGTGGGCGGCGCGATCACCTCGATCGCGCTGGGCCTGGGCGCCGACGCCCAGATGTTGCTGGTCGGAGCCGCCCTGGTGATCCCGGTGCTCGACCTGACGTTGTCGGGCACCCTGCTGCCGCCCCCCGAGCCCGTCGCCGAGCAGGAGGGGGAGGGCAACGGCCGCAGGATCCCGTGGGGCCTGGTGCTGATCCTCGGCGTGGCCGCCTTCGCCGCGCACCTGTCGGAGGGCGCCGCCATGGACTGGACCGGCCTGCACAGCTCGAACATCCTGGGCGTGGACCCGGCCATCGCGCCGATCGCCTTCACGATCTTCTCGACCGCCATGACGGTCGTGCGCTTCGTCGGCGACCCGGTGCGCGCCCGGCTGGGCAACGTCACCACCGTCGGCCTGGCGGGCGCCATCGCCACCGCCGGCTACGCGCTCGTGCTGCTGTCGCCGGTCTTCGGCGGGGTGGCGCTGGCGTGGATCGGCTGGGGCCTGACGGGTGTGGGCCTGGCGACGGTGATCCCGGTGCTGTTCAGCGCCGTCGGCGCCTCGGGCGGATCGGTGGGCAAGGCCCTGGCGCTGCTGACCGCCTTCGGCTACACCGGCCTGCTGATGGGCCCGGCCGTGCTCGGCTTCGTGGCGGAGGCGACCTCGCTGCGGATCTCGCTCATCATCCCGGCCGTCTTCGCCGCCATCATCGCGCTGGCGGGGGTGCCGGCGCTGCGCCGCCTGCCCTCGGCGACGAAGGTGCCCGCCAAGGTGTGAATCGTCGCGTTATGTAGCTGTGACTTGACCCCCAGGTTACCGACGGGTTTCATGGGGCCAGCACAGTAAACGTTTACAGTACGTCTGAAAGGGGCTCCCGGTGCCCGACGGTCCCACGATCACCACGATCGCCGAGCACGCCGGGGTCTCGATCGCGTCGGTCTCGAGAGTACTCAACGGCCTGCCCACCCGGCCCGAGACCGAGCGCAAGGTGATGCGGGCCGCGGACGAGCTCGGATACGTGCGCAATGCCGTCGCCCGCTCCCTGAAGTCACGCCGCACCCACCAGATCGCCTTCGCCATGGCCGACATCGGCAACCCGGTCTACCTGGCCATGGTGCGCCAGATCCAGCCGGTTCTCAAGGCGGCGGGCTACCGGCTGGTGCTCCACTCCACCGACGCGGTCGTCGCCGACGAGATCGACGTGCTGCGCAGCCTCGGCGAACGCTACGTCGACGGGCTCATCATGAGCCCCATCCGCGTCACCGACGACCACCTCAAGATGATCGAGACCGCCCGCGCCCCCGTCGTCATCATCGGCCTGGTGCCCGACGGCACCGCCGTCGACAACGTGCGCGCCGACTCGCGCGAGGGCGTGCGGCTGGCCGTCGGCCACCTGCACGAGCTCGGCAGGCGGCGCATCGGCTTCCTCAACGGCCCGCTCGACACCGTGCCGGGCGCCGCCCGCGACGCCGCCTTCCGCGAGGCGCTGGAGGAGTGCGGCCTGCCGTACGACCCGGCGCTGGTCGAGGTGGGCGACTTCTACCGGGAGGCGGGCGCGCTGGCCGCGCGGCGGCTGCTGGAGCGCGACGGCGACGTCGACGCGCTGATGTGCGCCAACGACCTCATCGCGCTCGGCGCGCTCGACGTGCTGCGCCAGTACGGCAAGCGGGTGCCGCAGGACGTGGCGGTCGTCGGCATGGACGACACCGACCTGGCCGCGGCCTCCTGGCCCACCCTGACCAGCGTCTCGCTCGGCTCGGCCGAACGCGGCCGCGCCGCCGCCCAACTGCTGCTCGCCCGGCTCGAGGACGGCGGACGCGCACCCACCGTGGTGACCGTGCCTCCCCGGCTGATCGTGCGCGAGTCCACCTTGGAGACCTCATGACGGCAACGGCCACGCGGCCGGTCCGCACCGCCTCGCGCGGACCCTCGCCGGCCTCGCGGCAGCGGCGCGAACTGCTCGTGCTGATGCTGCCCGCGCTCGTGCCCGTCGTGCTGTTCAGCGTCGGACCGCTGCTGTACGGCATCGCGCTGGCCTTCACCGACGCCAGGGCCGGGCGCAACGTGGAGTACGGCTTCAACGGCCTCGACAACTTCACCCGCCTCATGGGCGACAGCGCCTTCTGGCAGGCCATGGTCACCGGCCTGATCTGGGCCGTCTCGGTGACCGTGCTGACGTTCCTGTTCGGCCTGGGCCTGGCCCTGCTGCTCAACGAGAACCTGCGCTTCCGCGGCTTCGCCAGGGTGCTGGCCGTGGTGCCGTGGGCGATGCCGCCGGTCGTCATCGGCCTGATGTGGCGCATGGTCTACCACGCCGACGCCGGCATCCTGAACGGCATCCTCGGCACCGACATCGACTGGCTGGCCGACTTCACCTTCGTGCTCCCGGCGATCATCCTCATGGGCGTGTGGAGCGGCATGCCGCAGACCACCGTGGTGCTGCTCGCGGGCCTGCAGAACGTGCCGGCCGAGCTCTACGAGGCCGGGAAGATCGACGGCGCGGGCAGCTGGCAGCGGTTCCGCAACATCACGCTGCCGCAGCTCAAGCCCGTCATCGTGGCCATCACCTCGCTCGACTTCGTCTGGAATTTCAACCAGTTCAGCCTGATCTGGGTGCTCACGCAGGGTGGACCGGGCGGACGGACGACCCTGCCGATGGTCTTCGCCTACCAGGAGGCCTTCCGCTACGGCCGGTTCGGCTCCGCGGCCGCCTTCGGAGTGGTGATCATGATCGTGGTGCTCGCCATCCTCGGGGTCTACCTGTGGCGGCAGATGAGGGAGGCCAACTCGTGAAGCGGCCGCTGCAGTACCTCGCACTCGTCGTCTACGTGGTCTTCCTCGGCTTCCCGCTGGTGTGGCTGCTGTCGACCAGCCTCAAGACGCCACGCGAGATGGCCTCCACCGACCCGTCGTGGATCCCGGCCGAGCCCACCTTCGCCAACTTCATCGACGCCTTCGGCGAGCAGGACCTCATCGGCGCCGGCCTCCGAAGCCTGGTCGTGGCCCTGTTCAGCGCCCTGCTGACCGTGGCGCTGGCGCTGCCCGCCGCCTACGTGATGGCCAGACACCGGGGCCTGGCCAGCCGCGTGGCGACCGGATGGGTGCTGGTCAGCCAGGTCTTCCCGTTCATCCTGATCATCATTCCGCTCTTCATGGTGCTGCGGAACCTGGAGCTGACCAACACGCTGACCGGCCTGGTCCTGGTGCACGTCACCTTCACCCTGCCGTTCGCGCTGTGGATGCTGCAGGGCTACGTGCGTGCCGTACCCCGCGAACTGGAGGAGGCCGCGTCGGTCGACGGGGCGGGACGGGTGCGCTCCATCGTGAGCGTGGTCGCCCCGCTGCTGGCCCCCGGCGTGGTCGCCACCCTGCTGTTCTCGTTCATCTCCTCGTGGAACGAGTTCCTCTTCGCGCTCGTGGTCCTGCGCGACCCCGACGTGATGACCCTGCCGCTCACCCTGGCCCGCTTCACCGGGCCGGAGGGAGTGGCCAGGCTCGGCCCCCTCGCCGCCGCATCGCTCATGGCGACGATCCCCAGCCTGATCTTCTTCGCAATCATCCAACGGCGGCTGAAGTCCGGCCTCATGGCCGGAGCCGTCAAGGGCTAGTTCGGAGGTCTCCCCATATGCGCATCACATCCGCTCTGGCGGCAGCGGCGATCCTCGCCCTGTCGGCCGCATGCGGCAGCGGCGGCTCCACCGGAGCCAGCGGCGGCGGCACCGCCTCCGAGGCGCCCGCAGAACCCGTCAAGCTGAACTTCCTCTCGCTGGCCTGGCAGAAGGAGTCCATCGAGGCCAACAAGGCCCTGGTGGACGAGTGGAACAAGAACAACCCGAACATCCAGGTCACCTACGTCCAGGGCAGCTGGGACAACGTCAACGACCAGCTCGTCACCCAGTTCGAGGGCGGCGGCGCCCCCGACGTGATCCACAACGACTCCCCGGCCCTCTCGGGCTTCGCCACCCGCGGCTACCTGCTGGACCTGAAGGACAAGCTGCCCGCCGAGCTCAAGAGCGACATCCCGCAGCCCGCGTGGGACACCGTCACCTTCGGCGCCGAGGGCGGCGTGTACGGCGTGCCGTTCCTGCAGGAGTCGCAGGTCATCATCGCCAACAAGAAGCTGCTCGACGCCGCGAAGGTGCGCGTCCCCACCGCGGACAACCCGTGGACCTGGGACGAGTTCGCCGAGGTCAGCAAGAAGCTCACCAAGGACGGCGCCTTCGGCGTGGCCTGGCCGATGAAGTCGCCGGTCAACAAGACGCTGAACCTGGCGCTCAACTTCAACGGCACCTTCTTCCAGACCGGCGCCGACGGCAAGTCCACCGTCAAGGTCGGCCCCGAGGAGAAGGAGGTCCTGCAGCGGATCCACAACCAGATCCACGTCGACAAGTCCGCCGACCCCAAGACGCTCGGCATGGGCACCGCCGACCCGCTGCCCGGCTTCTACAAGGGGGAGTACGCCATGCTCCCGGTCGGCGTCTACCTGCGCCAGCAGGTCGCCGAGCAGGCCCCGGAGGGCTTCGAGTGGGTCACGCTGCCGCCGCTCAAGGGCACCAGCTCCAACCAGGGCGCGGTCTCCCAGACCCTGTCCGTCTCGGCTGACAGCAAGAACCCCGACGAGGCGCTGAAGTTCATCTCCTTCTTCCTGAACGGGCCGAACCAGGCCAAGCTCGCCAAGGGTGACTGGCTGCTGCCCACCTCGCAGAAGGCCGCCACCGACCCGTCGATCACCGGCGCCGAGAACGGCTGGGACGTCGCCACCGCCTCGGTGAAGAGCCTCGTCGTCGCTCCCTTCCTCAAGGTCAACGGCTACGACGAGTGGAAGTCCAAGGTCGCCACCCCGGTGCTGCAGGAGTACTACGCCGGCAAGATCTCCCTCGACGACGCGGCCAAGCGGCTCGTCGAGGAGGGGAACAAGGTCCTGGAGCGGTACTGATCTTGATGGACTACCGGGACCGTGCCCGCGGGTGTCTCCTCGGCCTGGCCGCAGGAGACGCCCTCGGCGCACCCGCAGAGAACCTCACCCCGGCCGAGATCGTCGCCCGCTGGGGGCGGCTCACCGAGATCTCGGGCGGGGGCACCGACGACACCGAATACGCGATCTTCGCCGCCTCTCTCCTCGTCCGCCACGGCTCGGCGCTCACCCCGGCCGACGTCGTAGCCGCCTACCGGGAGCAGGTGCTTCCCCTGGTCGCGGGGCCCATGAAGGGAGCCGGCTTCTCGGAGCTCGGCACCGTCACGGCCCTGCGGCGCGGCCTGGAGCCGCCGCTGACCGGGGCCTCGCACTTCCACGGCTGGTCCGACGGGCTGGCCATGCGGGCCGCGCCGTACGGCGTCTTCGCCGCGGGCGACCCGCTGGAGGCCGCGCGGCTGGTCGAACAGGACGGCCTGGTCAGCCACGCGGGTGAGGGCATCACCGGCGGCAGGGCCGTGGCCGCGGGAGTGGCCGCCGCCATGACCGGCGCCCCGCCCTCCGAGGTGGTGGCGGCCGCGCTGTCGGCGATCCCGGCCGACTCGTGGACGGCGAGGAACGTGGAACGGGCGCTGGCGCTGACCGGCCCGCCGGACACGCTGATCGAGGCCCTGCACGAGGCGGTGGTCGTCCCCCACTACCCGTGGACCGACCTCGCGCCCGAGGCGGTGGCGCTCGCCTTCGCCGCCTACCTGCACGGCCAGGGCGACGTCGAACGGTCGGTGACCTTCGGCGTGAGCCTCGGCCGCGACGCCGACACCATCGGCGCCATCGCCGGCGCCCTGGCAGGAGCGGGACAGGGCGAATCGGGGGTCCCCGATCGCTGGGCGAGCAAGATCGGTAGCGTTGCGGGCAAGAGCCTGCCCGCCGTCGCGGGCAAGCACGTCCTGGACGTCGCGGACGAGCTGATCGCAGCTCGGGGAGGACGGTAAGTGTCGGGGAACACGTCGGCGAGCACGCCGGCGGGCAGCATGCCGGGAAGCACGGTCGGCGGCGCCAGGGGCGGTCCGGCCGGCGGGGCCGCGGGCAGGGCCAAGGGCGCCGCGCTCGGTCTGGCCGTCGGCGACGCCACGGGCTGGCCCGCGGCGCGGCACCGCTCGCACCTGCACGCTCCATGGAGCAGGCGACTGCACCGCGAGCTCGACACCTTCGCCGAGGAGCACGGGGTCACGTCGCTGCCCGTGCCGTTCGCGCTCAACCAGCCGACCGAGCCGCTGGCCCTCGGGCCGTCGGACGACGCCGAGTGGCTCGCGTGGACGATCCTCACGATCGACCAGCCCAGGGCCGAGGCGTTCAGGGGGCTCATCGGCGCGCCGATCAGGGCGCGCATCTCGGTGACCACCGCCCTGGGCAACCTGGCCAGGGGGCTGGAGCCACCGGCCAGCGGGCACGACAACCCGCACTTCTTCGACGACGCCGCCGCCGTCAGGGCGGTCGCCTTCGGGATCGCGGGCACAGCCCGCGGGCGGGACCCGGTGCGGGACGCCGGGCGGGACGCCGAGGTGACCAACGCCGGTGACGGTGTGCTCGCGGCACGCGCGATGGCGGGCGCGGTGGCCGCCGCGGTCGAGACCGGCCGGCTCGCCGACGCCCTGGACGCCGCGCTGGCCGAACTCCCCGACGGCACCGCGATCGGCCACAACGCCCGCCAGGCGCTGGCGATCGCGGCCAAGGCGGGCGACCCGTTCGCCGCCGTCCCCGCGCTCGACGCGGCGCTGCTCGACCACGTCTACAGCTACGGCGTCGCCGCCGCGCTCACCGTGCCGGTGGCGCTCGCGCTGGCCTCGGCCGGGCCGCTGGAACGTGCCGTGCCCGCGGCGGCCTGCCTGGCCCCGCTCGCCGACTCGGCGCCCGCGCTGACCGGCGCGCTCACCGGCGCCGTCGCCGGCCACGAAGCGATACCGGAGGGCTGGGCGCACGTCGCCCGCACCCTGTCCGGCTGCTGCCTGCCCGACCTGGCCGGCAGGGATCTGATGGAACTTGTGGAAGGAATCGCATGACGCCGCTGGAGAGCAAGGCCACCGGGTGCGTGGCGGGAGCGGCGGTGGGTGACGCGCTCGGCGGCGCCACGGAGGGGTGGACGCCCGAGCAGATCGTGAAGAGGTACGGCGGGGCGGTCGAGGGGGTCGTCCCGCCGTACAACGCCGACTGGCGCAACGCCCGGCCGATCGCTCCCTACCACAAGGGCGACGGCCACATCACCGACGACACCCTCATGACGCACGCGCTGATCAGGGTCTACGAGAAGGCCGGCGACCACCTCGACGCCTACGCGGCCGCCGACCACCTGGTGCCCGAGCTGATGACCGAGAAGGTGTGGATCCCCGAGTTCGAGGCGGAGGCGCTGCCCCTGCAGCGGATCTTCCTGGCCGAGAAGTGGCTCGTCGCCCGCCTGCACTACGGGCACGTCGACCCGCGCGAGGCAGGGACGGGCAACATCGTCAACTGCGGCGCCGCGATGTACATGGCGCCGGTGGGCGTGGTCAACGCGGGCGACCCGCGCAAGGCCTACGACGAGGCGATCGACCTGGCGGGGGCGCACCAGTCCAGCTACGGCAGGGAGGCGGCCGGCGTGATGGCGGCGGCGGTGGCCGAGGCCATGCGGCCGGGCGCCACCGTCGACTCGGTCGTCGCCGCCGCCTCCGCCCTGGCCAAGGACGGCACGAAGGCGGCCATCGAGGCGGTCTGCGCCCGCGCCCGCGACCTGGGCCACTGGAGCGAGTCCTTCGAGGCGCTGCGCGAGGCGGTCAGGCCGTACGACACGGTCGCCGACACCTACCGCGACCAGGGCCTGGGCGCCCGGCGGCCGTCGCGGCTGCACAGCATCGAGGAGTTGCCGCTGGCGCTGGCGTTCCTGGTCATCGCCAAGGGCGACTTCCGGGAGACGGTGCTGGGCGGGGTCAACTACGGCAGGGACGCCGACTCCATCGCCTCGATGGGCGGGGCCATCGCCGGGGCGCTCGGCGGGCTGGCGTCCGTGCCTCAGGAGTGGGTGGAGCAGGTCGGTACGGCCAGCCGTACTGACCTGGTCGCCCCGGGACTGGCGCTGGCCGGGGTCGCCCGCCGGGTCCACGCGCAGGACCTGCTGCGCCGCCGCGCCCACGAGGACGCCTTCGCCCAGCTGGCCGACGGATGATCCGGCTCACCTGGGTCCAGCCGGAGGACCTGGTCGGCCACGAGCTGCGCCAGGCCGCCGAGGACGGTCGCGCCGACGGTGCCGACGGCGCCGACCGGGACGGTCACGCCGGTGGCGCCGCGAAGGGCGCGCGTACGGCGGACGCCGTGGCGCAGGTCGCGCGGCGGTGGCGTGAGGCCGGGGGCCATGACGCGCCGCCCCGGGCGGGAGCCTCGGCTCCTGACGCCCGCCACCTGCGCGGCCTGGCCGAGGACCTGCTCGACGAGCTGGCCGCCATCCCGTCGCCGCTCGGCGAGCCGTCCGAGCTCGACGACATCATCGCCGCCTGCCCCGGCTGGCCCGAGCCCGGCCGCGCCATCACCAGCGGCGAGCGGGTCCTGAACGCCTGGCAGGGCAGGGCGGCCGGATGCGTGCTCGGCAAGCCCGTGGAGAAGATCCCGCGCGAGGGCATCAGGGAGATCGCCGAGGCCACCGGCAACTGGCCGATCAGCGGCTGGTTCACCGCCGCCGGCCTGCCGCCGGAGGTCGCGGCCCGCTGGCCGTGGAACCGCCGCAGCGCCGTCAACTCCCTGGCCGAGAACATCGACGGCGTCCCCGAGGACGACGACCTCAACTACCCGCTGCTGGCGCTGACGGTCCTGCGCAGGTACGGCAGGGCGTTCACGACCGAGGACGTCGCCCAGGTCTGGCTCGACGAGCTGCCCGCGGGCCGTACGTTCACCGCCGAGCGCGTCGCCTACCGCAACCTGCTGCAGGGCCTGGAACCACCCGAGACGGCGAGCTTCCGCAACCCGTTCAGGGAGTGGATCGGCGCCCTGATCAGGGCCGACGTGTACGGCTGGACCAATCCGGGCGACCCGGCCACCGCGGCCGAGCACGCCTGGCGCGACGCCCGCCTGACGCACACCGCCAACGGCGTCTACGGCGCCATGTTCGCCGCCGCCCTGTGCGCGCAGTCGCTGGTCGCCTCCGACGTCATGGAGGCGGTGGAGGCGGGGATCGCGGTCGTGCCGCCCGCCTCGCGCCTGGGCACGGCGCTGCGGGCGGCCGTCGACGACGCGCTGTCGGAGCCCGACTTCGAGCGGGTCGTCGACCGCCTCTACGAACGCCACGGCCACCTGCACTGGGTGCACACGATCAACAACGCGGCCCTGATCGCCGCCGCGCTGGTGCACGGGAAAGGCGATTTCACCCGCTCGATCGCGGGGGCGGTCGCGGCCGGCTGGGACACCGACTCCGCGGGCGCGACGGTCGGGTCCGTGGCCGGGGCGATCTCCGGCGTGCCCGATCGGTGGCGCATGAAGAACACCCTGGCCAGCAGCCTCACCGGGTACGACGGAATCGGCCTGGACGAACTGGGAAGATGGACCCATGATCTCGGTTTTCGGTAGCGCGAACATGGACCTCGTCGCGTACGTCCCCCAGGCCCCCAAGCTCGGCGAGACGGTCACGGGACGGGCCTTCCACACCATCCCCGGTGGCAAGGGGGCCAACCAGGCCATCGCCGCCGCCCGCGCGGGCGCGGACGTCACCTTCCTGGGAGCCGTCGGCGACGACGGCTTCGGCATCGCCATGCGCTCCACCCTCGTGGACGCCGGGATCGAGGTGACGGCGTTGCGCCAGGTGCCCGGCGCCAGCGGCATCGCGCACATCGTCGTCGACGACTCGGGCGGCAACTCCATCATCGTGGTGCCCGGCGCCAACGGCACCGTCACCGGCCTGACCGGCGACGATCACACCCTGATCTCCGCCTCCAGCGCCCTGCTGCTCCAGCTGGAACTGCCGATCGAGGGCGTCACCGCCGCCGCCCGCGCCGCCCACGAGGCGGGCGTGCAGGTCGTGCTCACCCCGGCGCCCACCCGGCCGCTTCCCGCCGAGCTGCTGGAGGCCGTCACCCTGCTGGTGCCCAACGAGCACGAGGCCGCCGACCTGACGGGCACCTCCGACGCGGACTCCGCGCTGGAGGAGCTGCTGAAGCTGGTGCCCGAGGTGGTCATCACGCTCGGCTCCGAAGGCGCGCTGTACGGCTCGCGTTCCGGTGAGCGGCTGCGCGTGCCGGCCGTCAAGGTGGAGGCCGTCGACACGACCGCCGCGGGAGACACCTTCGTCGGCGCGCTGGCCGTCGCCCGCTCGGAGGGCCTCGGTCCCGAGGACGCGCTGCGTTTCGCCTCCGTGGCAGCCTCGATCTCGGTCCAGCGCGAGGGCGCGAGCACCTCGATGCCCGGCCGCGACGAGATCGACGCCCAGCTGGCCGCCCACTGAGCTCGGGGCGGGCCGGGGTGAGATCGACCTCCGGCCCGTCCCGACCCTGAACCGGTCGACGCGGCGCGCATGACATGGTGGTCTCATGGACTTCCTCCCGCACTTGCGCCGCGAGATCCAGGAGTTCGAGACCGCCGCGCGGCAGGTGACCGACGCGCCGCCGGTGCCGTCGTGTCCCGGCTGGTCGATGGCCGACCTGGTGATGCACCTCGGCGGGGTGCACCGCGGCATCGTGCAGCTGATCGTGGACAAGCGCCAGGGCTTCCCCGACATGTCGGACCTGGGCTTCCTGAAGCTGCCCGGCGACCTGTCCGGCTGGCCCGACCCCGCGCGGGCGCCGAACCTCGGGCCGATGCCGCCGGGCCTGTGCGACTGGTTCGCCGAGGGCGCGGCGGAGCTGGCGGCGGTATTCGCCGGGCGTGCGGCCGACGAACCGGCGTGGACGTGGTCGGCCGAGCAGAGCGTCGGGTTCTGGCTGCGCATGCAGACCATCGAGGCGGCGGGCCACCGCTGGGACGCCCAGCTCGCGCTGGGCCGGCCGGAGCCCATCGACCGCGAGCTGGCCGCCGACGCCGTCGCCCAGACCTTCGAGGTGATGGTCCCGGCCCGGCGCGCGTGGACCCAGGCGCCGCCCGGCGCGGGCGAGAGCTACCTGTTCCGGCAGAGCGACGGCGACGGCGCGTGGCCGGTGCGCTTCGACGGCACCGCGATCACGAGCGAGGCGGGTGATCACACGGTCGAGGTGACCGGCACCGCCTCCGACCTGATGCTCTTCCTCTGGCACCGGATCGGCACCGACACCCTCCGGATCACCGGCGAGCGCTCCCTCCTGGACCGTTACTTCGTGCTGGTTCCGCCCGTGTGAGTACGATGACGATCATGGACCAGGTGCCGGAGATCCTCCGCGAGGCAGCCGAGCAGGCCATCATCCCGCGCTTCCGGGCCCTGTCCGGGGGCGACGTGAGCGAGAAGTCGCCGGGCGAGCTGGTCACCGTCGCCGACCGCGAGGCCGAGGCGCTGATCGCCCCGCGGTTGCGCGCCCTGCTCGACGTACCCGTCGTGGGGGAGGAGGCCAGCTCCGACACTCCCGGCCTGCGCGCGGCGCTGCACGACACGGCCTGGCTGGTCGACCCGCTCGACGGCACCTCCAACTTCATCGCCGGCAGCCCGGACTTCGCGGTGATGGCGGCGCTGGTCAGGAACGGCAGGACGGTCGCCGGCTGGATCCTGCGCCCGCTGCTCGACGCCGCCCGGCTCACCGGGTGGCAGGTGTACGCCGCGGAGCTCGGTGGCGGAGCGTGGCGCGACGGTGAGCGCATCTGGCGCGAACCCGCCCGCCCTCCGCTGGGCGGCGCCGCGCTCACGCGTTTCTTCGACCCGGAGGCCAGGGCCAGGCTGGCCGCGGCCGAGGTGCACTTCAAGCGCCTGACACCGGGGGCCAAGTGCGCAGGGGTCGACTATCCCCGGGTGGTCGACGGGGAGCAGGACTTCGTGCTCTTCCACCGCACGCTGCCGTGGGACCACGCGCCGGGCACCCTGCTGGTGTCGGAGGCGGGCGGCATGGTCGCACGGCCCGGTGGCGCGGCCTACCGTCCGGCCGAGGAAGGCGTCGGGCTGCTCGCGGCGGCCGACGCCGCCTCCTGGAAGCGCGTCGCCGCGCTGGTCTTCTAGGGCGGCTGCCCCGCGCGGACTCGCCAGGACCTGCGCGATACCCCGTCGACCTGCGCCGGGCCCGTCGACCCGGGCCCACTCTCGCCAGGTCGGCGGGCTGCTACACCTGGTCGATCTTCGCCAGGTCCAGGGTGCGCTCCACCAGCTCGCCCAGGTCCTCCGCGCCGTCCGACGCGACCCACGCCCCGAGCGCGACGTCGAGCGCCGTGAAGGCGACGCCCGCGATGAGCGCGGCGCGCACCGGGTCGATCGCCGACCGTGCCTGGAGCCGGCCGGCGACGCTCTGCCGCCACTCGAACTGCCGGTCCAGATAGCGGGCACGCAGCGCCGGCGTGCCGATGATGAGCCTGCTCAGCGCCAGCGCCTTCTCGGGAAAGCTCCGGTAGTGCACCGTCAGCTCCATCAGCGCGTGCCGTACGGACAGCGCGGGCGCCTCGTCGGCGGGCCTCCCGTCGATCACCGACTCCGCGTGCTCGCCGACGGCCGTGAGGACCTCGACGATCACATCCTCCTTCGAGCGGAAATAGCGGAAGAAGGTGCGCCGGGACACGCCCGCGGCCTCGACGATCTGCTCGACCGTCGTCTCCTCGTAACCGTTGCGGGCGATCAACTGGGCCGCGACGTGCGACAGCTCGTCCTTGACCAGCTGGCGCTTGCGCTCGAGGAAACTCACGCGACAAGGATAGCACTCCATGCAGTCCTTGACACTCAGTGCCAAAAGATGCACTCTGGGACGCATGGACCGATGGACCTATGCCAACGTGCCTGACTTGTCGGGCAAGACCGCGATCGTCACCGGAGCCAACAGCGGGCTCGGCTACGTCAGCGCGCGCGAGCTCGCCCGCAAGGGCGCCAGAGTGATCATGGCGGTGCGCGACGAGCGCAAGGGCGGCGCGGCCAAGGCCGAGATCGAACGGGCGATCACCGGCGCCGACCTCGACCTGCGCCTCATGGACCTGGCCGACCTCGACTCGGTGCGCGCCTTCGCGTCGGGCGTCGACGGCAGGATCGACATCCTCATGAACAACGCCGGCGTCATGATGCCTCCGCGCACGCTCACCAAGCAGGGCTTCGAGCTGCAGTTCGGCGCCAACCACCTGGCCCACTTCGCGCTCACCGGCCTGCTGCTCGACCGCCTGGCCGACGACGGGCGCGTGGTGACCGTCAGCTCCGACCTTCATCGGCGGGGCCGGATCGACTTCGACGACCCGCACGGCGAGCGGCGTTACTCCCCGATCGGCCACTACGCCCAGTCGAAGTTCGCCAACGTGCTCTTCGCCCTGGAGCTCGACCGGCGGCTGACCGTGTCGGGGGCGCGGATCAGGAGCATCGTCACGCATCCCGGCTACACCGCGACCAACCTGCAGACCTCGGGCCCGCGCGGGCTGCTGAAGTGGGGCGGCTGGCTCGGCAACCAGCTCTTCGCCCAGAGCGTCGACATGGGGGCGCTGAGCCAGGTCTACGCCGCCGTCGAGCCGCAGGCCCAGGGCGGGCAGTTCATCGGCCCGCACCGCGGCATGCGCGGCTACCCGGCCGTGGCCCGTCCCGTCGCCTCCGCCGAGGACCCCGAGAGCGCCCGCCGCCTGTGGACGCTGTCGGAGCAGCTCACGGGCGTCGTGTACAAGTTCCCGGGCTGACCGGCCGGGGGCGGTGGTCAGCTCAGGAGGGCGGCGAGCTCGTCGCGGTAGGTCGTGACCCGTTCGCGTAGCCGCGCCGGGTCGGTCAGGACGGCGCGCGACACCGACGGCACGACCGCGTGGCGTACCGGGGCGAAGAGCCTGGCCACGTCGGCCGGGGAGGCGCCCTGCGCGCCAACGCCGGGCACCAGGACGGGGCCGTGGAGCCGCTCCAGCGGATAGCCGATCGACGGCAGCGTGGCGCCGAGCACCACGCCGACCGGGCCGAGCGGCTCATGGGAGGCGCCGGCGGCGTTGGTGGCGGCGACGGAGTCGAGGATGCGGTCGGCGACCAGGTCCTGGAGTTCGGCGGCCTCCGGGTTGGAGGTGCGGGCCAGCACGAAGAGCCCCGCGTCGTTGCCGACCGCCGAGGCGATGGCGCCGCTCAGGGAGCCGAACCCCAGGTAGGGGTGGACGGTGATGGCGTCGCAGGCCAGCGGGCTGCCCTCGTCGAGGTAGGCCTCGGCGTAGGCGGCCATCGTGCTGGGGATGTCGCCGCGCTTGACGTCGAGCACCGTCAGCACGCCCGCCTCGCGCAGGTCGGACAGCAGGCGCTCCAGCACGGCGATGCCGCGGCTGCCCCAGCGTTCGAAGAAGGCCGACTGCGGCTTGGCCACCGCGGCCACGTCGGCGGCGGCGTCGACCACGGTGTGGCAGAACCGTTCGAGCCCGGCGGGCGAGTCGTCGAGGCCCCAGGCGTGCAGCAGCTGGGGGTGCGGGTCGATGCCCACGCACAACGGACCACGTTTGTCGAGGCCGGCGCGGAGCCTCGTGCCGAAGGAGTCACCCACCCGGTCAGGCTATCTCGCCGGACACCACCGGCACATCCACCTCAACAGTCAGAGCGGTGTCCACCAGGATCCGCAACGCCCGGGCGACAATCTCGACGGCCATGCTGGGCTGCGACGACGTGGTGACCTGGCCGGGGGAGTACGGCACGTGCACGAATCCGCCGCGCAGGCCGGGACGCTCGGTGGCGATGAGGTGCGCCAGGCCGTAGGCGACCTGGTTGCAGACGAACGTCCCCGCGCTGTAGCTGACCGAGGCGGGCACGCCCGCCTGCCGTACCGCCTCGACCATGGCCTTGACGGGCAGGTTGGTGAAGTAGGCGGCGGGCCCGCCGGGGACCACCTCCGCGTCGAGCGGCTGGGCTCCCGCGTTGTCGGGGATGCGCGCCTCGATGAGGTTGATGGCGACCTTCTCGACGCTGATCCCGCTGCGCCCGCCGGCCTGGCCGACGCAGAGCACCAGGTCGGGCTGGTGCTCGTCGATCGCCTCCCGCAGCACCTGGAGCGAGGCGGCGAAGACGCAGGGCAGCTCCACGACGGCCACGCCGCTCACCAGCCGGGCGGCCTCGTGGGAGGGGTTGGTCGATTCACCGCCGAAGGGCTCGAAACCGGTGAGGAGAGTGCGCATAACCAGGAAGGGTAGATCATCGACATGTACGAGATCGCCCGGCGCACCCTGTGGCTGCGCTCATCGCCGCCACGTGAGGTGACCGTGACGATCGGCCTCCCGGTCGAGGAGCCCTCGGGGGAGTGGAGCTGCCCCTACCGGATCGACGGGCTCGACGGCTGGGAGCACCAGCGCCGGGTGACCGGTGAGGACGCCGTCGACGCGCTGGAGCTGGTGCTGGCGGTGGTGCGCAGCGCGCTGGCCGGATCGCACGAGGCACGCGAGGGGCTGCTGGACGGCATGCTCGACGGCGAGCGGGCGGGCCAGCGGGCGGTGTTCGTGCGCTGGGACACCGAGGTGAACGCCGCCTATATCGCGATGAAGCGGGAGATCTCTTCGGGCGAGGCCGTCAGGCAGGTCGTGGCCGGTGACGACACGGTCCTCGACTTCGGCGCGGAGGGCGAGCTGCTGGGTGTCGAGCTGCTCGACGCCGAACGGCAGATGCCCTCAGAGATGCGCCTTTGACAGCAGCAGCTTCCAGCGGGGCAGCTCGAAGGCGACGGTGGTCATCGCGATCAGCGTGACGATGCAGGCCGCCAGGGGGATCCACGCCGCCCAGGAGCTGATGACCGCCGCCAGCAGCTGCAGGATCACCAGTCCGACCGTCACGTAGCCGGGCACGGCCACGAGCACGTGGGGGCGCGAGCCAGGCGTGGCGAATACGGTCGGCAGGCCGATCAGCACGATCACGGAGAGCACCGCGAGAAACGTGGAGTGCGGCCAGATCGCCCACGGGGTCGCCACCCAGGCGAGGATTTCGCTGGTGAAGCGGAGCGCTGAACCTTTATCGATCTCGGTAGACATATAGGGAAATCCTATGATCGACGGGTGACTTCTGTGCGCATCGTCGCGACCGACCTGGACGGAACCCTCCTCGACTCGACCGGTGCGGTGAGCACCAGGAACCGCAGGGCGCTGGACCGGGCGCGCGCCGCCGGGGCAGAGGTCGTCTTCGTGACGGCCCGGCCGCCGCGCGGGCTGGACGTGATCGCCGCCGCGGCGGGGGCGGACGGCTTGGCCATCTGCAGCAACGGCGCCGTCGTCTACGACCTGGCCCGGCGCGAGGTCGTCGCCACGCACGCGCTGGCCGCCGAGGTGAGCAGGAAGCTGGCCCAGGCCATCGCCGAGGCGCTGCCCGGCGTGGTGTTCGCCGTGGAGACCGGCCACGGGGTGCTGGTCGAGCCGGGGTACGGCAGATGCCACCTGCACGACGAGCGGTTCTGCACCAAGGTCGAGTCGGTCTTCGACGTCGATGTGCCCTTCGCCAAGCTGATGGCCTGGTCCAGGGAGCTGGCGGCAGACGAGATGCTCGCCGTCGCCCACGCGGCCGCCCCCGGCCTGGCGGAGATCACCCACTCCGGGGTCGAGGGGCTGCTGGAGATCTCGGCGACCGGCGTCACCAAGGCGGGCTCGCTGGCGATGTTGTGCCAGGACCGCGGCGTGGAGCCGGACGAGGTGGTGGCCTTCGGCGACATGCCCAACGACGTGCCCATGCTGGCCTTCGCGGGCCGCGGCTACGCGATGGCCAACGCCCATCCGCTGGTCCTGGAGGCGGCCCGGTTCACGACGCTCTCCAACGACGAGGACGGGGTGGCGGCGATCCTGGAAGAACTCTTCCCAAATGCCGATATGTCGGAAAAAGTTGGTTAGTGAGCTATTTCGAGGACTTCACTCCCGGCGCCGGCCGCAAGGCCCCCAGGGCCGCCCTTGACACCGACGCCCGCGTCATCGACCTGAGCGGCCCGTGGCGTTTCCGGCTCTCGCCCACCGCCCACGCCCCCGACTTCGCCGACCCCGACCTGGACGACACCTCGTGGGAGCTGCGCCGGGTGCCGGGACACTTCGGCACCCCCGCCTACACCAACGTGCGCTACCCCTTCCCGATCGACCCTCCACGGGTGCCCGACGAGAACCTCACGGGCGACCACAGGATCGCCTTCGAGGCCGGGTTCGAGCGGGCGGTGCTGCGCTTCGAGGGGGTCGACTCCTGCGCCAGGGTCTGGCTCAACGGCCAGGAGCTCGGCCACTCCATGGGCAGCCGGGTGCCGGTGGAGTTCGACGTGACCCTGCGGCCGGGACGCAACGTGCTGGCCGTACGGGTGCACCAGTGGTCGGCGGGCAGCTACCTCGAAGACCAGGACATGTGGTGGTGGCCCGGCATCTTCCGCGAGGTGAAGGTCATCGAGCGGCCCGCCGTGCCGATCGACGACGTCTTCGTGCACGCCGGCTACGACCACACGACCGGCGGCGGCACGCTCAGGGTCGAGGCCGGTGACGCCCTGCTGACCGTCGAGGAGCTGGGCGTCCACGATCACCCCGCCGGACAGACGATCACGCTGGAGCGCGTCGAGCCGTGGAGCGCGGAGCGCCCGAGGCTGTACGAGGCGTTCGTGCACAACGGGCACGAGAGGGTACGGCTGGCCATCGGCTTCAGGACCGTCACCATCGAGGACGCCGTCCTGAAGGTCAACGGCGAGCCGCTGAAGCTCAAGGGCGTCAACCGCCACGAGTTCCACCCGGTCAAGGGGCGCGCGCTCGACGCCGACACGATGCTCGCCGACGTGCTGCTCATGAAGCGGCACAACATCAACGCCGTGCGCACCAGCCACTACCCGCCGCACCCGCACTTCCTCGACCTGTGCGACCGGTACGGCCTGTGGGTGGTCGACGAGTGCGACTACGAGACCCACGGCTTCCAGGAGCTCGACTGGCGCGGCAACCCCTCCGACGACCCGCGCTGGGAGCCGGCCCTGCTCGACCGCATGCGGCGCATGGTCGAGCGGGACAAGAACCACCCGAGCGTCATCATGTGGTCGCTCGGCAACGAGGCGGGCACCGGGCGGAACCTGGCCGCGATGGCCGCCTGGACCAGAGGGCGCGACTCCTCCCGCCCGATCCACTACGAGGGCGACCGCGCCTGCCCCGACGTCGACGTCTACAGCCGCATGTACGCCTCCCACGCCGAGGTCGAGGCCATCGGCAGGGGCGAGGACGAGGACGAGCGCCGCCGCGCCATGCCGTTCGTGCAGTGTGAGTACGCCCACGCGATGGGCACAGGACCCGGCGGCCTGGTGGAGTACCAGGAGCTGTACGACGCCCATCCGCGCTGCGCGGGCGGGTTCGTCTGGGAGTGGATCGACCACGGCCTCAGGCACGACAGGCACGGCTACGCCTACGGCGGCGACTACGGCGAGGTGCTGCACGACGGCAACTTCGTCTGCGACGGCCTGCTCTTCCCCGACCGCACCCCTTCCCCGGGCCTGCTCGACCTCAAGAAGGTCTACCAGCCGCTGCGCTTCACCGCCGCCGACGGCGTGCTGCGCGTGGAGGGCGACACGGCCGGGCTCGACCTGGAGTGGTGCGTGGAGGCCGACGGCGTGCTCGTCGACTCGGGGCCGATGGAGAGCGCCGAGCTGAAGCTGCCCGCAGGCGGCGAGGACGAGCGCTGGCTGACCGTGCGCGCGTGCCTGGCCGACGACACCGCCTGGGCGCCCGCCGGGCACGAGGTCGCCTGGCACCAGGTACGGCTCACGCCGGGACCCGACCGCCTGGCCGGGCTGACCGAGGGAACGGCCCCGGCGATCCCCCTGTTCGAGCGGGTGGTGCCCCGGCTGGAGTTGTGGCGGGCGCCCACCGACAACGACCAGGGCGGCGGACTGCGCTGGCACTGGTCGCACCACGGGCTCGACCGGCTGACCTACCGCACCGAGCACCGCCCTGACGGCACGGTCGTCCAGCGGGTCGGCCCCGCCGCCACCGACGAGGGCTACCTGGCCACCTACACCTGGCGCGAGACGACCGCCGGGCTGCTGCTGGAGGCCGAGCTGGAGCCGGTCGGCGAGTGGAAGGTGCCGCTCGCCCGCCTGGGCCTGGCCTTCGAGCTGCCCGCCGAGCTGACCACCGTCACCTGGTACGGCAGGGGCCCGGGCGAGGCCTATCCCGACACCGGGGCGGCGGCCTACGTCGGCCTGTTCACGCGGACGATCGACGACCTGCAGACGCCGTACGTGCGTCCGCAGGAGAACGGCCAGCGGGCCGACGTGCGGATCGCGGTCCTGAGCACGCCGCGCGGACCCGGCTTCAAGGTCACCGGCGACCGGCCTTTCGGCCTGACGGTCAGGCGCTGGAGCACCGCCGAACTCGACGCGGCCGCGCACCGCACCGACCTGGTGGCGGGGGAGAAGGTGCACCTGATCGTCGACTTGGCCCAGCACGGCATCGGCACCGCCTCGTGCGGTCCCGGCCCGCTGGAGAAGTATCGCCTCACCGTCCGCCCGGAGGCGATCCGGCTGCTGTTCGAGCCGGTCAGCTGACCGTGCCGTAGCGGGCCAGGTGGTCGGCCAGGCGGATCGGCTCCGGCAGCCGGTAGCGCGGCGCGCACCTGAGCACCTGCTCGCACGCGGTCTCGAGGCTGATGCGGTGACCGGGCGAGACGAAGACCGGCCGCACGCTGGGCTGGGTGCGCAGCACCCGGCCCACCACCTCGCCGTCGAGCACGATCGGCGACCAGGAGCCGCGCGCCGGGGCGGGATCGTCGAACTCGCCCACGAACGGCGTCTTGCCCACGCCCACCGACGGCAGGCCGGTCAGCACCCCCAGATGGCAGGCCAGGCCGAAGCGGCGCGGATGGGCCAGCCCGTGGCCGTCGCACACCAGCAGCCCGGGCGCCCGCGACAACCGCTCCAGCGCCTGGACCAGCGCGGGGATCTCGCGGAAGGCGAACAACCCCGGCACGTAGGGGAAGGCCGCCTCGCCGTGCACCAGCGCCTGGTCGACGACCTGGAGCGTGCGGGCGTCGAGCACCACGACCGCCGCCGACAGCTCGTCGTCGCCGCGGTAGTGCACGTCGAGCCCGGCCACGGTGTCGAAGCGGTCGGGACCGGTGAAGCTCACGCGCGGACGCAGGAGTCTCTGGATCTCCTCCGCCTCCGCCGCGGTCTTCGGCCAAGGCTGCATCTGGCGATGGTAGACCCGCTCTGCCGTCCGGGGGGCCTCGTCTGGCGGGCGTCCGGCTTTCACCGTACTGTCTGATCATGCCGGACGTGCGAATCATCGTCGGCCCCGACGTCGTTGCCGACGCCGCGCTGCTCCAGGAGGTCGCCGAGCGCGAGTGCGCCGCGCTGGACGTCACCCTGGGCCGTGAGGGCGAGGCGGTCGTGGTCGTCTCCTCCGATCCCGACCTGGCCGGGCAGTTCCCCGGCGCGGTGTGGCTGGATCTGGCCAGGAACGACCACGGGCCCGACATCCACGGGCGGGGCGTGGCCGGGCTGACCTGGGCGGTGCGCAGGGCGGTGCACCGCCGGCGCCATCCCGGCGAGATCGTGGCCTACGGCACGCATCCCGACCAGTGGGCGGAGCTGCACCTGCCGCCGGGGCCTGGGCCGCACCCCGTGGTGGCGCTGGTGCACGGCGGATACTGGCGCTCGATCTGGGGCGCCGACCTGATGGACGCCCTCTGCGTCGACCTGTGCGAGCGCGGATTCGCCGCGTGGAACCTGGAGTACCGCCGCCCCGACCTGCACGGCTGGGAGGCGACGGCGGCCGACGTGACCGACGGGCTGCGCCGGCTCGCGACCCTCGAGGCGCCCCTCGACCTGGGCAAGGTGGCGGTCGCCGGGCACTCGGCGGGCGGCCAGCTGGCCCTGCGCGCGGCGGCCGACCTGGCGGCGGACGAGAAGCCCGGGAACGGTCCCGGCCTCTCGGCGGCGCTGGCCGTGTCGCTGGCCGGGGTGCTCGACCTGGTCGAGGGCGACCGGCGCTGGCTCAGCTCGGGAGCGGTGCGTTCGGCGCTCGGCGCGGTCGGCCCGGCGGGACCGGGCCTCGCCCCCGGCCTGACGCAGCGGCCCACGGGCGTCGAGCCCATGACGGGCGCCGAGCCCAGCCTGTATGAGAGCGAGCTCTTCAACTCCGTCTACGGCGACGCGAGCCCGCTGCACCGGCTGCCGCTGGGCGTGCGGCAGCTGATCGTCCAGGGCCGCAGCGACGACCTCGACCTGGTCGACTTCGCCCGCCGCTACGCCCGTGCCGCCAAGGAGGCGGGCGACGACGTGACCTACCTGGAGATGTCAGGCGACCACTTCGCGGTGATCAACCCGAAGGCCCCGATCTGGCAGACCACCGCCCTGGCCATCGCGAACGCCTTGCGGTAGGCGCCCGCTGGGCCGTACGAAAGAGGGATGCTCCCCGCCCACTCGACGAACGAACCGCAACGCCTCGACGGCTACTGGCTGGGGCGCCGCCTGGGCACCGGCGGGCAGGGCGTCGTCTACGAGGCCTACACCGACGACGGCGCCAGGGTGGCCGTCAAGGTGCTGCACCACGCCTCGGGACGCATCGCCAAGGAGGTCGAGGCGGCCCAGCGGGTGGCCTCGTTCTGCACCGCGCGCGTGATCGAGGCCCGGCTGGACGCGCCGCGGCCCTACATCGTCAGCGAGTACGTCGACGGCCCGAGTCTGCGCCAGGCCGTCCAGCAGGGCAGGGTCTTCGCCGGCGACGATTTGCGCCGCCTGGCCACCGGGATGGCCACCGCGCTGGCCGCCATCCACCAGGCGGGCGTGGTGCACCGCGACCTCAAGCCGGCCAACGTGCTGCTCGGCCCCGACGGGCCGCGCGTGATCGACTTCGGCATCGCCCGCACCGAGGACATGTCGCTCACCACCGCCCAGGTCGTGGCGGGCACCCCGACGTACATGGCGCCCGAGGTGATCGCGGGGGAGCGGGCGGGCTCCGCCGCCGACATCTTCGCCTGGGGCGCGGTGGTGCTGTTCGCCGCCACCGCCCGCGACCCGTTCGAGGCCGAGAGCCTGGGCGGGGTGATGTACCAGGTGCTCAGCCGCGAGCCCGACACCGGCATGCTGGTCGAGCCGCTGCGCTCCCTGGTCCCGGCCGCGCTGGCCAAGGATCCCCGGGCCAGGCCCAGCGCCGCCGAGCTGCTGTGGGCGCTGGTGGGCGGGCTGGACCTGGCGGGCGGCAGCCGTACGGCGGCCGGGCTGGTCCGTCCCCGGGTGTCGGAGCGCGCGCTGGGCGAGCTGGCCGAGGAGGTCTACGAGGGGCTCGGCCAGAACGAGCGCGACCTGGTGCCCGAGGTCTTCCTGCGCATGGTCGAGGCCGACGAGGAGGGCGCCGACGCGGTGCGCAGGGTGCCGCGCGAGGAACTGACCGACGGGCGGCGCGAGGCCGACGAGGTCATCACCGCCTTCTCGCGGGCCGGGCTGATCTCGGCGGGCGACGGCTCGGTCATGATCGCCCATCCGGCGCTGCTGCGCGCCTGGCCCCAGCTGCGTTCCTGGCTCGACGACGAGCGCGAGGGCCTGACCGTCCACCGCGGCCTGACCAGGGCGGCGCGCCAGTGGCACACGGGCGGCAGGCGCGACGGCGACCTCTACCAGGGCTCGGCGCTGGAGCACGCGCTGAGCTGGGCGGCGACCGGGCGACGGCGGCTGAGCCTCAACAGCGTCGAGAGCGACTTCCTGGCCGCGGCGTCGCGGCTGACCCGCCGCCGCACCACCAGGCGCCGCCTGGTCTCGGCGGCGCTGGCCGTGCTGCTGGCCGTGGCGCTGGGGGCGGGCGGCTACGCGGAGTACCAGCGGCGCACGGTCGCCGAGCAGCGCGACCAGGCGCTGGCCAAGGACGCCGCGCGGCGGGCGGAGAGCCTGCGCGTCACCGACCCGCTGCTGTCCAGACGGCTGGCGGTGGCCGCCTGGCGGCTCGCGCCGGTCACCGAGGCCCGCTCTGCCCTGTACGGCGCGCAGACCCAGCGCGAGCTCGACGTGTTCGCCGACCCCGAGCAGGGTCTGGGAGTACGCGCCCTGTCGGCCGACGGCGCCCGCCTGGCCTCGGTGCGAGGCGGCCAGGCGCGCGTGTGGGACGTGAAGGCCGCGCGCGTGCTGCGCCAGTTCCCCGTGCGCGACGCCCAGGCGCTGGCGCTGGGCCCCACGACGCTGGCGGTACTCGACGGCGGCTCGGTCGTGGTGCACGACCTGGAGAGCGGAAGCACGGCCACGCCGGACGTGCGCGGCGTCACCGGGATCGGCTACGACGGCGACGTCCTGGTCCTGCGCGAGGAGCGCGGCATCACGCTGTGGAAGGACGGCACGCTGTTCGAGCGCCGCGGCGCCGGGCTGGGCGCCGTCGCCGTCGGCGCGGGCTGGGTCGCCCTGGTCGGCGAGCAGGGCCAGGTCGAGCTGTGGGACCGCCAGAGCGGCCGCCGCACCAGGACCTTCCCGGTCAAGGAGGCCTACAGCCTGGCGTTCTCGCCCGGCGACAGCGTGCTGGCCGTCGGCACCAGGGCGGAGATCGCCTTCTACGAGCCGGCCACCGGCGCGCACCGGGTGGAGCTGACCATGAGCCAGCCGCGGGCGGTGGAGCTGACCTTCACCGGCCGGGGCGAGCACCTGCTGGTCACCCAGTCCGACTCGCTCGGGCACAGCTTCGAGGCGATGGCGTTGTGGCGGCTCGACGAGCCGGGCGGCCCACCCTGGCGTTACTCCTTCGGCTACGAGTACCCGGAGACCGTCAGGGTGAGCGGGACCACCGCCTCCTACCTCACCACCTCCGGCCTGGTCGCCACCCTCGACCTGGCTCCCGACCTGGCCCCGCGCGCCGCCGACGGCGAGGCGCTCGGCGTCACCGACGCCGGCGGCAGGCTGGTGGTCACCCGCCGCGGCGAGCAGGTGGCCGCCTTCGCCGCCTCCACGCCGCAGGGCTCCTTCCAGTACGCCCTGCACGGCTCGCTGCTGGCCTACGGCGAGCAGGAGGGCGACCGGGTGCGCTTGTGGGACGTCCGGCAGGCCAAGGAGGTCGCGGTGCTCGACGCGCCCGTCGCGTCGCTGCGCTTCAGCCCGGGCGGCGACGTGCTGGCGATCGGCAACCAGATCTGGGACGTGGGCTCGCGCAAGCTGAAGCGCACGATTCCCGACATCTCGGATGTCGTCGCGATCGGTCCAAAGGGGCAGGCCCTCGCGAACGCGCTCGCGGGCACATGGTACGGATTGGGGGTGGATGTCACGACCGGCGCCAAGACGGCGCTCCCCCTCGGATACATCGGCGCCGCCGCGTTCAGCCCCGACGGCCGCACGGTGGCGGTCGGCGACAACGACGGCCGCCTGCAGTTCCTCGACGCGACCACCTGGCGCAGGATCGGCCCCTCGCTCGGCGGCCACACCGACGACATCGGGCAGATCGTCTTCTCGCCCGACGGCACGATGGCGGCGACCTCCGGCAACGACCCGACGCTGCGCCTGTGGGACGTGGCCGGCCAGCGGCCGCTGGGCCTGCCGATCGAACCCGCCTCCGGCGAGACGTCCTTCGCCTCGGGCAGGCTTCACTCCGGCGGCGTGCCGGTGCTCGACCTCGACGGCGACCGGGCCGCCGCGGCGGTCTGCGCGGCCGCGGGACGCGGGCTCGACGAGCGCGAATGGTCACGGCAGCTGCCCGGAGTCGCCTTCCGAGAGACCTGCCCCCGGTGACCGAGTTCTTCGGGCTGCTCGGCATCGGGGTGCTGAGCGGGATCCTCAGCACGGTCGTCAGCCTCGCCTCCGTCCTGTCCTACCCGGCGCTGCTGGCCTTCGGACTGCCGCCGGTGACGGCCAACGTGACCAACACCGTGTCCCTGGTCTTCACCGGCCTCGGCGGCGCGATCGGCTCCCGCCCCGAGCTCGTCGGCCAGGGCGAGCGGGTCAGGCGCCTGGGCTGGATCACCGCGCTCGGCGGGGCGGCGGGCGCCGCCCTGCTGCTGCTCACCCCCGCCCGCGCCTTCGAGCTGGTGGCGCCCTGGCTGATCGCCGCCGCCTCGCTGCTGATCATCCGCCCGCCCGCCGCCAAGCACGAGCACGGCCCGCTGATGAAGGTCGCCCTGTTCGGCGTGGCGATCTACGTCGGCTACTTCGGCGCGGCGGGCGGCGTGCTCATGTTCGCCGTGTTGTCGGCCATGTTCGACCAGCTCCCGATGCGCAACAACGCGCTGAAGAACGTGCTGTCCGCGCTGTCCAACGTGGTCGCCGCCACCGGCTTCGCGCTGTTCGGCCCGGTCGACTGGCCCTCGGTGCCGCCGCTGGCCCTGGGCTTCCTGGCCGGCGGCTGGATCGGGCCGGCCATCGCCAGGCGGCTGCCGGGCCGTACGCTGCGCTACCTCATCGCCGTGTGCGGGCTGGGCGTGGCGCTAAAGCTGGCCTTCCTGTAGGACCTCCAGCACCCGCCGGGCCTGGTGGCCGGCGCCGAGCCTGTTCGGGTGCAGGGGTACGGCCGGGCCGGGCGGGTCGGTGGTGAAGGGCAGCACGCCCTCCACCCACCTGACCTTCGGCAACTGGCAGACGTCGTGGCCGATGCTGGTCGTGTAGGTGTCGACCATCGTCACCCGCTTGGCCCGCGCGACCCTGGCCAGCATGTGGTTGAGCTCCTCCAGCTTGTCGCCGAGCCATTCCAGGTCGATGTCGTTGGCCTGGACGTAGGGGTAGCAGCCGCCCGACTGCGGCAGCCCCGCGAGGTAGTTGACCAGCAGGACGCGCGCCCGGGGCGAACGTTTCCTGATGCCGTCGACCACCTTGGCGACCGCCGGCTCGGCGGCGCGGATCCTGGCCGACATGCCGTCGCCCTCCGGGGTGACCCACTTCGCCTTGCAGGAGGCTCCCAGCGGCGCGGGAGGCGCCAGACCCGGCACGATCTGCAGGCTGGGCAGCAGGTTGACGCATCCGGCCGCGGCCGTGGCGAGCCCGGCGTCGTTGCCGCCGATGCCGAGCGTGACCAGGTCGGTCGTGGCCCTCAGCCGGTCGAACTGGGGCCGGTTGACCCCGGCGACGAACGGAGGCAGGTGGTTGACCTCCTGCTCGCGCGTCATGTGGGCGGTGGTGGCCGCGCCGCAGGTCGCGTCGCGGAAGACGGGCACACGCAGCGCGCGGGCGACCTGCTTGGGATAGTTCCACGACGACTGGGCGCAGCCGCTGGGCGCGTGGTCGGTGACGATGCCGGTGATCGTGACGTCGGCGCTCCACGAGTCGCCCAGCGCGACGTACTCACGGACGGCGGTGCCGGGCGCGGTGAGCAGCCCGGCGGTGAGGATCAGAGGTAGTAGCACGCCAGGTAGTCTGACGAACACGGTGAGTGCTGTCAGGCCGAACGGGTCAACGCAGCCGGATGTCGGCCATCGACGCCGCCAGCACCGCCGCCGCCATCAGCGCGGCCACCGCCCCGACCAGCACCCGCTGCAGCACCACGCGCCTGCGCCGCAGCCGCGCCGTCTCCAGCAGGCAGGGACGCCGCTCGGCCACCCACCGGTGCAGCCGAGGCCAGGCGCGCAGCAGGACCAGCTGGCGCAGTGCGACGCGTCCGTCTTCGACCGTCAGCAGCCCCGCCGCGGCGAAGTGGTGGACGATCGAGGCGGGCAGCGTTCCGAGCGGCGCGTGCCGTACGGTGTCGTGGCCCTGGTCGTCGACGCCGATGAGTGCCAGGAGCGTCTGCGGCACCAGCGGGCGCTGCGACGGGGGCAGGCTCAGGTAGCGCGACTCGGCGATCTCGCCGATGCCCGGACGCGGGACGGTGGCCAGCGACGCCGCCTCCCGGCTGCCGCGCTTCGGGTCCCACGTGCCCAGCAGCGCCAGCAGCAGCTCGCGCGCGCTCGGCCGCTGCGCCGGGTCCTTGGCCAGCGCCGCGCCGACCAGCGTGCGCAGCGGCTCGGCCAGCGCGCCCAGGTCGGGGGCTCCCGACAACACCAGGTGCATCACCCCGTCGGGGGCGGGGTCGTCGAACACGTCGCGTCCCGTGGCGGCGAACAGCATGACCGCGCCCCAGGCGAAGACGTCGGCCGCGGGTCCCGACGGGCGTCCGGCGAACAGCTCGGGCGCCAGGTAGGCGGGCCAGAGCTCCGCGGCGCGCGCCACGCCGAACCCGGTCACCCTCGGGCCCTCCGGTCCGATCAGCACGGTGTCGGGCCGCAGGTCGCGGTGGATCACGCCGGCCTCGTGGATGGCCACCAGCGCGGTGGCGGTGCCGATCGCCAGGCGGCGCAGCCGGTCGGGGCCGAACGGCCCTTCGAGCCCGACCAGCGCCCGCAGGTTCGGGCCCGGCACGAACTCGTTGACGGTGTAGGCCGGGTAGGCCGGGTCGTGCTCGGTCCGGGCGTCGATGACCCGGGCCGTGCAGTGACCCGCCACCCGCATGATGGCGGGCAGATCCCTGCGGAGGCGGGTGGTTCCACCGTGGACCATCCTGATCGCCACCCGCTGACCGCAGGGATCGTACCCCTCGTAGACCTCGGTCCGGCCCAGCCGGCCGGCCACCCAGTAATCTCCCAGGCGCGCCGGGTCGCCCGCGCGCAGAGCCAGTGCACTCACAGGGGCTTTGTCGCTGTGAACAGGGAAAAGGTTGTCTCTAGAGAGGTCCGTGGAGCCTTTCGTGGGTCAATTTGTGGGATTCCAGGAAGTTTGGCCCCGAGGATTGTGATCTCGTTGAGACCAACGTGTCCGGAGCCGGCCGCTCGGCGGGCTTGGCCGGGGTGTACAGCCAGGTCTGGAAGAGCGTGTCGAGCTGCCTGCCGGCCTTCTTCTCCGCCAGCGACACGAACTCCCCGGTGTCGGCGTTGCCGTGCTGCTTGATCCGGGCCCAGGCCTTCAGGATGTCGAAGAAGACCGCGTCGCCCACCTCGCTGCGCAGCGCCTGCAGAGTCATGCCGCCTCGCCAGTAGACGGAGGCGTAGAAGAGGAACTCGGGCGTCGGATCGCCCGGCACCCGCAGCCAGAAGCGCGGGTGGTCGGCGGGGATCTCGTCGTAGAGGCCGTTGGCGAGCTCGGCGGCGGTGCCCGTGCCCTGCTTCTCCGACCACAACCACTCGGCGTAGGTCGCGAAGCCCTCGTTGAGCCAGATGTCCTTCCAGCGCTTGAGCGCGACGCTGTCGCCGAACCACTGGTGGGCGTTCTCGTGCACGACCACGCCGACGTCGGTGGCGCCGTCGAAGAAGACCGAGTCGTAGACCGGCTGGGTCTGCGTCTCCAGGGCGAAGCCGACGTTCTCGTTGACCACCGAGCCGCCCATCGAGTGGAACGGGTAGCGGCCGAAGAGGCTCGCCAGATGGTCGACGACCTCGGGCGTGCGCTCGACGCTGTCCTTGGCGAACTGCTCGCGCGGGCCGAGCGTCGGGTCGTAGGCGGTCGTGACGGGCAGGCCGCGGTGCGTGCGCTGCCGTACCTCCAGGTCGCCGACGAACAGCGTGGCCAGGTAGGAGGCCATGGGCTTGTCCATCAGCCAGCGGTAGGTGGTGCGGCCCTCGCGGGTGCGCGTGCCGGTCAGGACGCCGTTGCTGATCGCCTCGGTGCCCTGCGGGACGGTGACCGCGATGTCGTAGGTCGCCTTGTCGAGCGGGTGGTCGTTGCTGGGGAACCACCACCAGGCGATCTCCGGCTGGCCCAGCGCCAGCGCGCCGTCGGCGCGCTTCACCCACGGCTTGACGATCCCCGGCACGTCGTGGGCCGAGGGGGTGTCGGCGTAGGCGACCTCGACGGTGAACGGCACGCCCTTGGCCAGCGTGCGGCCGGGCGTGATCTCCAGCTCGTGCGTGCCGGTCCTGGCGAAGGCCGCGGCGCGGCCGTTGACCTTCACCTCCTGGACGGCCAGCAGGAAGTCGAGGTTGAAGCGGCTCAGGTGCTGGGTGGCGGTGGCCACGATGGTGGCCCTGCCCTTCAGCAGGTCGGCGCCCGGCTGGTAGTCGAGGCGCAGGCTGTAGTGCCTGGCGTCGTAACCGCCGTTGCCGTAGTCGGGGAAGTAGGCGTCGCCGATGCCCGGCGCGCCCGGCGTGCCGCGAACTCCCGCCGCCTGGGCGGGTGCGGCGACGAGCGGTAAGACCAGGAGGACGCTGGTGAGAGTCTTCGCGAGCATGCCCCAGAAGCTACGCCCGGCCCCCCGGTGGTGTCGGGCGATTGGCCGGGACAGGTCACTCCCGGTGGAATGGGCGGGTCGTGTCGTCGGGATTCGGCTGACCGTAGGGCGGCTGCTGGTGCATCTGCTGGTGCTGTGCCTCGTGCGGGAGCGGCTGGTAGTGCTGCGGGGCCCAAGCGGCGGGGCTGATCCTGGCCCTCCAGCGCGACGGGAAGAACGAGGCGACCAGCAACGTCAGGCCGAGAGCGAGCAGCAGGCCGGTGTAGAGCAGCGTGTCGAGCCCCAGGGCGAACTCCGACGGCAGGAGCGTGCTGAGGTTCATGCGGAAGCCGTCGAGCACCATCCCCACGAAGGGCACCACGCCCAGGACGGTGTAGGCCAGCCCCGGCAGCAGCGAGGCCAGCGGCGACAGGCGCGAGCCCATCGCGAACCCCAGCAGGGCCGCGGCGGCCAGCAGCACCGGCAGCCCGATCCAGGGCAGGTAGAACATCCGCATCCCGGTGACCACCCTGGTCAGGCCGAAGGTGAGACCGGCCAGGATGATCGGCGTGAGCAGCAGCCCGGCGACGGCGCCGAGCCCATGGCGTGCACCGTTACTCATGGGATGAGACGCTACCCACGTTTCGTCCGGATTTACAGCGCGCCGGCGCTGTGCAGGTCGAGGCGGTGCAGCACCTGGTCGGCGGCCTGGGGGTCGACGCCTGGTTCGCGGCGCGCGGTCAGGATCTCGCGGCGCGCGGCCTCCACCATCTCGGTGTCGATGCGCCGCACCTTGCGCATGAGCTCGCCCCGCTGCTCCAGTTGCCGCTTGTAGTCGGCGAACTCGTCGTCGGGAGGCTCGTCCCCGAGGGCGGCCAGGAGCATGCGCTGGCGGCCACGCAGCCGTCCCACGATCTCGTCGGGCACGTCCTCGGTGCGCTCCAGCTCCTCCAGCCGGGCCAGCGCCGCGTGGCCCGCGCGGATGGCCAGCGGCTTGGTGGCCGCCTCCAGCGCGTCGGCCTCGGCGCGCACGCCCAGCGCCGCGACCAGCGTCGGCAACGTCAGCCCCGGCAGCACCAGGGTGACCACGATGACGGCGAAGGCGGCCAGCAGCAGGTCGCCTCGCGCCGGGGTGGCCAGCGGCAACGCCAGGGCCAGCGCCAGCGTGGCCAGGCCGCGCATGCCGCAGAAGCCCAGCACGAGGTCCTCGCGCCAGCTCGCCGAGGCCTGGTCCTGGTCGGAGACCCGGCGGGCGATCGGGCCCGCGAACATCATCCAGACGAAGCGCACCACGACGACGGTCAGGCAGATCAGCAGGGCGCTGCCCAGGTCGGCCCCGCCGGTGTCGATCACCTCGCGCAGCTCCAGGCCGATGAGGCCGAAGGCCAGGCCGGTGATGAGCAGCTCCAGCGTGTCCCAGAACGCGCCGCCGTACAGCCGGTCGCTCACGCCGAGGTCGTCGAAGCCGGAGCGGCCCATCGTCAGCCCGGCGGCCAGCACCGCCAGCACGCCGGAGGCGGCGATCGCGTCGGCGGCCAGGTAGGTGGCGAACGGGACCACGAGTGTCAGGCCGCTGCGCGCGGTCAGCTCGGCGATGCCGTCGCGCAGCCTCTTGGCGAGCAGGCCGACGCCGATCCCGAGCAGCACGGCGACGACCGCCTCGTAGAGGAAGTTCAGCACCGCGGTCGGCAGGGAGTAGCTGCCGCTGGCCATGGCCGCCACCGCCCCGCCGTAGACGACCAGGGCGGTCGCGTCGTTGCACAGGCCCTCGGTCTGCAGCGTGGTGAC
Organism: Nonomuraea sp. NPDC050663; assembly: GCF_044456985.1. Lineage (NCBI taxonomy): Bacteria > Bacillati > Actinomycetota > Actinomycetes > Streptosporangiales > Streptosporangiaceae > Nonomuraea > Nonomuraea sp. NPDC050663. Next base: position 120,490 of record NZ_JBITGL010000006.1, on the reverse strand, counting down.
CAGGCGGCGGGGCAGCTTGAGCGGCTCGGCCACCGCCTCGGCGGCGACCGGGTCGGGCGGCGCGGTCAGCGCGCCGAGCGCCACCGCGGCGGCCACGGTCACGCCCGGGATCACCAGCCAGGCGGTCCAGGCGACCGCGGCCACCGTGACCAGCACCAGCGCGCCCGCCATCCACAACACCGTGCGGCGTTTGGCCCACAACATGCCCCACGAGGTGCGCTGGGCGGCGGCGAAGATCAGCGGCGGCAGGAACAGCGGCAGGATCAGGTCGGGCTCGATGGAGATCATCGGGATGCCCGGCACCAGGGCCAGCACGACGCCCAGCAGCAGCACCAGCACGGGGTACGGCCGGCGGATGCGCTCGCCCACTCCCACCAGCAGCACGGTGGCGAGCATGAGGCCCAGCACCACCGCCAGCTGCCCGAGAGCGTCCATCACCCGTCCCCTCGATCACGCGTCTTGGCCAGCAGGTCCTTCAGGTCGGCCACGATCGGGCGGAAGAAGTCGGCCCGGTCGCCGGAGTTGGTCATCGTGCTGACCGCGAAGTTCATCGCCCCGAAGCCGGCCAGCAGCGCCGCGCACCGCAGCAGCGCCTGCGGCACGCCGAGCACGTGCGAGGGCTTGGGGGTGGCGCCCACCCAGGTCTTCGCGGTGGCCGGATCGACCGCGATCACGCCCAGGACCGTGAAGAAGACGAAGACGCCCAGCCCCACCACGGTCGCCTGGACGAGCTGGCGGGTGGCCAGCACGGTCAGCAGGTTCCAGTGCGCCCCGCTCGACAACGTCGAGGCGGTCTTGGCGTCCTCCAGCTCGTCACGCAGGTGGCTGGCGCTGGCGATCACCGTGACCAGCGCGAACAGCAGCAGCACGAGCGTCAGGCGTTTCCAGCTGATGTGGTCGCCGAGCTGCCACACCTCGGCGCTCAGGAAGGCCAGGAAGGTGACGAAGAGCATGCTCGGCATGGCGCGGCCGTGCAGCTTGCCGGAGTTCTTCAGGTCCGTGAGCGACTGCTTGGCCGCGATGCGGAACAGCGCGACCACGCCCAGGTTGACGCCCACGGCGCAGAGCACCAGCCAGACGGCCGCCCCCACGGCCAGCGTCACCGCCAGGCCCGCGGCGGCCCAGGCGGGGTCGGCCTCCAGGCCGTCGGACAGCTCCGCGTAGGCGGGGGCGCCGTTCTTGGCGTAGTCGGCGACCACGATCAGCGCCGGGGCCAGCACGAACAGCGGCGGCACGGCCAGCGCCACCCAGCGCGGCATCACCCGCCGCCGCTCCCTGAGCGGCCGGCACGCCACCCACGCCAGCGCCGCCGCGCACGACCCGCCCACGGCCATCCACAGCATGTCCCAGCTCTCCAGCGGCAGGAAGATCGCCGCCACCAGGGCCCCGAGGAAGAAGGCCAGACCGGGCAGCATCCTGGGCAGCACGTGGGTGCGCGCGCTCCACCCCTTGACGAGCTGCGGCAGGCCGTTGGCCACCAGGAGGCGCTCGACGGCGTCCGGTTGCATGGGGTCAGCCAAGCACGCAGCGTGATCACCAGGCCGGGCGCAACGCCCCTTATGGTGGATTCATGGACTCCCTTCCGCAGATCCTGGCGTTCGCCGGGGTGGTGATGCTGGGCTCGATGTCGCCCGGACCCGACTTCGCCGTCGTGGTGCGCCGCTCGGTGCAGTCAGGCCGCGGCCACGGCATGGCCGCGGCGGCGGGCATCGCGGTGGGGGTGTTCTTCTGGGTGGTCGCCGCGGCCACCGGCATCGCCGCGCTGCTGGCCGCCTCGGCGCTGGCCTTCACCGTCGTCAAGGTGGTGGGCGCCGCCTACCTGCTCTACCTGGGGGTGCGCGCCTGGCTCGCGGCCGGGCGTACGGCGGAGCCGGCCGCGAGTGGCGCCCATGCCCGTGGCGGCCGGGCGTCGGCCTTCAGCGAAGGGCTCCTGACGAACGCGCTCAACCCCAAGGTCGCGATCTTCATGATCGCGCTCGTCCCGCAGTTCGTGTCGGCGCAGGCGGGGATGGCGCAGGTGCTGACGCTCTCGGCCGCGGCGCTGGTCACCAACGCGGTGTGGTTCGGGGTGCTGGCCAACCTGGTGGCGGTGCTGCGCCGGTTCCTGACGCGGCGGCGGGTGCGGCGGGCGGTCGACTACGTGACGGGCACCGCCCTGATCGGGCTCGGGGTGCACCTGGCGGCGTCGAAGGCGCCGTGAGGAGATGGTGGACGATACTGGGATTGAACCAGTGACCTCTTCCGTGTCAGGGAAGCGCTCTCCCGCTGAGCTAATCGTCCGCGTTCTTCATCGAGGTGGAGACGGGATTTGAACCCGTGTGGACGGCTTTGCAGGCCGCTGCCTCGCCTCTCGGCCACTCCACCGAGCCGGAAGCTCCGAGCGGAAGACGGGATTCGAACCCGCGACCCTCACCTTGGCAAGGTGATGCTCTACCCCTGAGCCACTTCCGCGTTGCCGCTCGTTCGCGGCGACGTAGGCAACTGTAGCGAATACTGGGCGAGTCCCCAAACCGGATTGCATCCTTCGTCGGGCGTCGAAGTGTCGCGGCGGTACGGTCGAAGGCATGGAGGCGGACATCGCGCCGGTCGCGGCGCTCATGGCGGATCCCACGAGGGCCACGATGCTGACGGCGCTGCTGTCGGGCAGGGCGCTGGCGGCGGGCGAGCTGGCCAGGCTCGCCGGGGTGAGCGCGCCCACGGCCAGCGCCCACCTGGCCAAGCTGCTCGACGGCGGACTGGTCGAGGCGGTCAAGCAGGGGCGGCACCGCTACTACCGGCTCAAGGGGCACGAGGTCGCCGAGGTGCTGGAGACGCTGGCGCGGATCAGCGCCCGCCCCGCCGTACGAAGCCTGCGGCAGTCGAGCCAGGCCAGGCAGCTCGAGGAGGCCAGGACCTGCTACGACCACCTGGCGGGGCGGGCGGGCGTGGCGCTGTTCGACGGGATGCGGGAGCGCGGCTACCTGGCCGGGGGCGAGGTGACCGCCGAGGGGGAGCGGGTGCTCGGGAGGCTCGGCGTCGACGTCGAGGGCGCCAGGAAGGCGCGCAGGCGATTCGCGCCCGAATGCCTCGACTGGACCGAGCGCAGGGCCCACCTGGGCGGGGCGCTCGGCGCCGCGCTGACCGGCGTCCTGCTGGAGGAGGAGTGGCTGGTCAGGGGGCGCGCGCCCCGGGCGATCGTGGTGACGGAGAAAGGAAGGCGGGGGCTGGAGGCGACGTTCGCTTGTAAGGAGCTAACATCGCATTAGCCTGTTACCGAGCTGCGAGAGAGTGCGTGAGTATGCGCGACAACGGAGTCGTGAACGTCGGCCCAGAGCCGCTGAGCTTCGCCGAAGTGGTCCAGGTGGCCAGAGGGGGCGCCGCGGTGCGGCTCACCGAGGACGCCGTGGCCGCCATCGCGGCGGCCCGCCAGCGGGTGGAGGAGCTGGCCGAGAGCCCGGTGCCCGCCTACGGCATCTCCACCGGTTTCGGCGCGCTGGCCACCCGCCACATCGATCCCGCCCTGCGCGCGCAGCTGCAGCGCTCGCTCGTGCGCTCGCACGCCGCGGGCAGCGGTCCCGAGGTGGAGACCGAGGTCGTGCGCGCGCTGATGCTGCTGCGCCTGCACACGCTCGCCACCGGGCACACCGGCGTACGGCCGACCACGGCCAAGGCGCTGGCGGGGCTGATCAGCGCCGGGATCACCCCGATCGTGCACGAGTACGGCTCGCTGGGCTGTTCCGGCGACCTGGCACCGCTGGCGCACGTGGCGCTCGCCCTCATGGGGGAGGGTTCCGTCCGCGACGGGTCCGGAACCGTCACCTCCGCGTCAGAGGCGCTGAAGCAGGCCGGCCTCGAGCCGGTCGAGCTGGCCGCCAAGGAGGGCCTGGCCCTGATCAACGGCACCGACGGCATGCTCGGCATGCTGATCCTGGCCATCGAGGACCTGACCAGGCTCCTCAAGACCGCCGACATCAGCGCGGCGATGAGCGTCGAGGCGCTGCTCGGCACCGACCGGGTCTTCGCCCCCGAGCTGCAGGCATTGCGCCCGCACCCGGGCCAGGCCCTGGCCGCCGCCAACATGGTGAAGGTCCTCGACCGCTCCGGGATCATGGCCAGCCACCGCGACCCCGAGAACTGCACCCGCGTCCAGGACGCCTACTCCCTGCGCTGCGCCCCCCAGGTCGCCGGCGCCGCCCGCGACACCGTCGACCACGCCGCCAGGGTCGCCACCTGGGAGCTGGCCAGCGCCGTCGACAACCCCGCGGTGCTCGACGACGGCCGCGTGGAGTCCAACGGCAACTTCCACGGCGCGCCCGTGGCGTACGTCCTGGACTTCCTGGCCGTGGTCGCGGCCGACGTGGCCTCCATGTCCGAACGCCGCACCGACCGTTTCCTCGACAAGGCGCGCAACCACGGCCTGCCCGCCTTCCTGGCCGACGACCCCGGCGTCGACTCCGGCCACATGATCGCGCAGTACACCCAGGCCGCGATCGTCAGCGAGATGAAGCGCCTGGCCGCCCCGGCCAGCGTCGACTCCATCCCGTCGAGCGCCATGCAGGAGGATCACGTCTCCATGGGCTGGGGCGCCGCCCGCAAGCTGCGCCGCTCCGTCGACGGGCTGACCAGGGTGCTGGCCGTGGAGATCCTCACCGCGGCGCGCGCCCTCGACCTGCGCGCCCCGCTCGCCCCCGCCCCCGCCACCGCGGCGGTGGTGTCGGCGCTGCGCGAGACCATCCCCGGCCCCGGCACCGACCGCTACCTGGCCCCTGAGATCGAGTCGGCGGTCCGGCTGGTGGCCGACGGCGTCGTGGTCTCGGCCGTGGAGTCGGTCACCGGCCCGCTGGCCTGACTTCCTGGCAAGTCGCTGTGAAGTGACTCCGTGCCCCTTTGTCCACCAGGGAAAGAGGGGCACAGTGACCCTCATGAAGTTGAGGATCATCGCCACCGCGGTGGCCTGCGTCACGCTGACGGTCATGAGCGCCGCGCCCGCGCAGGCCGGGCCATCGCGCCCCGACACCATCGCCCTGCCCAACGGCTGGCAGCCCGAGGGCATCGCCATCGACCGCGACGGGGACGCCTACTTCGGCTCCCGCGCGACGGGCTCGATCTACCGGGCCGATCTGAAGACGGGCCAGGGCACGATCATCAGCCAGGGTCCCGGCACCCCCTCGCTCGGCCTCAAGACCGACAAGCGGGACCGCCTGTTCGTCGCGGGCGGCACCGGCGGCGACGCCCGCGTGATCGACACCAAAACCGGCGCGCTGCTGAAGAGCTACCAGCTGGCCGCCGCCGGCGCGAGCTTCGTCAACGACGTGATCCTGCACCGCGGCGCCGCCTACTTCACCGACTCGCGCAACCCGGCGATCTACAAGCTGACCCTGGGACGTCGCGGCGCCCTGCCCGAGGCGGCCACCACGATCCCGCTCACCGGCGCCATCCAGTACACGACCGGCAACAACGCCAACGGCATCGAGATCACCCCCGACCGCACCGGCCTGCTGATCGTCCAGTCGAACACCGGCAAGCTCTTCCGCGTCGACCCCGCCACCGGCGTCACCACCGAGGTGAACCTGGGCGGCGAGACCCTCGTCAACGGCGACGGCCTGCTGCTGCGCGGCACCACCCTCTACGTGGTGCAGAACCGCCTCAACACCGTCACCGTGCTGACCCTCGACGAGGCGGCCACCAAGGGCACGGTCACCAAGCGCATCACCGACCCGCGCTTCGACGTGCCCACCACGGTCGCGGCGTGGCGGGGCCGGCTCTACCTGCCCAACGCCCGCTTCACCACCACGCCGACGCCCGAGACGCCCTACACCGTCGTCGCCGTCAAGAAGTGAGGCTGACGATCAGGTCGACCTCCAGGAGGAGTCCGGGCACGAACAGCCTGGACACCTCCACGGTCGTGCTCGCGGGCGGCGTGCCGGTGATGTACCGCCGCCGCACCGCGCCGTAGGCGGCCCGCTGGTCCATGTCGACCATGTAGCTCCGGATGAAGGCGATGTCGCGGAAGGACGCGCCCTGGTCGGCGAGGATCCTGCCGATGTTCTCGAAGATCGCCTCCGCCTGGGCCGTCATGTCGCCCTCCCCGACGACCTTGCCGTCGGCGTCGAGGGCGACCTGCCCGGAGACGTACAGGGTGCCGCCCGCGCGCACCGCGTGGGAGTACATGCCGTTGGTGGCCGGCACCGTGGCGGGATTGACCGGTACGGCACGCGCCTGCCCCGCCTGTTCGACGTAGGGCGCCACCGAGGAGAGGTCACGCGTGCCGTACCCCTCGGCGATGGCCCCGTCGAGCCTGCCCAGCGCCGCCGAGGCCAGGGTCGAGCCCTGCCAGGCGCCCAGGCGCAGGTCCTTGGCGGCCAGCTCGAGCGCGTAGCGTGTCTGCTCCGACGGCACGCGCAACCGCTCGGCCACCGCGCCGAGCGGGGTGGCGCCCAGCACGTCCAGCAGCGCGTCACGGTCGACGCCGTGCGCCGTGCCGTACGCCAGGGTCTCGGCGACCAGCACCTGCGCGGGCACGATCGTGTTCATCACCGCGAGCTTCATGGCCGCCCCCGCCCCGAGCGGCCCCAGTTCGCGCACGGTTCCGAAGATCGACAGCAGCTCGCGCACGCCGGACACGTCGCCGCCCGCCAGGACGGTCAGCGTGCCGTCGGCGGCGGGCTGCACGCTGCCCAGCACCGGCGCGTCGACCAGGGCGATCTCGCGGGGGAGCAGCGCCCTGACCCGCCGGACCGCCTCGGGACCGATCGTCGACATCTCCACCACGGTCGTGCCCGGCCTCAACGCGGGCAGCGCGTCGCCGAGCACCTCCAGCACCGCATCGCCGTCACGCAGCATCGTGATCACGACGTCGGCCTCCGCGACCGCTCCGGCCACCGGCCCGTCGCCGCGCCGCCACGTCGTCACGTCGTGCCCGTTGTCCGTCAGCCGCCGCGCCATGGGCACGCCCATGCGGCCCTGTCCAAGGAAAGCAATCATGCGGCTATTCAACGGATTGGCCAGGCATTCCACAAACGACTAGATTGCATGGCAGCCATGCCTGACATGAATGCCTTGAGATTGTTCGACGAGATCGCCCGGAGTGGGTCCTTCACCGCGGCGGGCGAGTTGCTGGGCTACACCCAGTCCGCCGTCTCGCGCCGCGTGGCCGCCCTGGAGCGCGAGGTGGGCGGCCCGCTGTTCGAACGGCTGGCCAGAGGAGTACGGCTGACGCCGGCGGGCGCCGCGCTCCACCGCCACGTCGTGGCCGTGCTGGAGCGGCTCGAACGCGCGGGCGAGGAGCTGGCCGCGATCCACCGCGGCACCGGCGGCACCCTGCGCATCGGCTCGTTCTCCACCGCCAACGTGCACCTCGTGCCGTCGGCGCTGCGCCGCCTGGCCCGTCCCGGACTGGAGGTGCAGCTGGTCGAGGGGCTCTCTCCTGTCCTGGTCGAGCGGCTCAACGCCGGGGCCCTGGACGTGGCGGTGATCAGCGACTATCCGGCCGGGCTGCCGACCTCGCCGGTCGGGCTGGTGCCGTTGAAGGAGGACGAACTGCTCGTCGCGCTGCCCGGCGAACACCCGCTGGCCGCCCGCGACGAGATCAAGCTGGCCGACCTGGCGGGGGAGACCTGGATCGAGGCCGCCCCGCGCGGCCAGCCGACGCTGCTGACGCAGGCGGCCACGGCGGCCGGGTTCACCCCGCGCGGCGGCCTGCGGGTGGCCGAATGGTCGGGCAAGTTCGGCTTCGTCACCGCCGGGCTGGGCGTCACGCTCGTGCCGGAACTGGCCGCGCGTGCGGTGCCCGAGGGCGTGGTGCTCAAGCGGCTGAGCGAGTCTCTGCCGTCCAGGCGCGTCTACGCCGCCCTGCCGCCCTCCCCGCTGCCCGCCGCGCTGGAGCTCGTCGAACTCCTGAAACAATAGGGACGTGCACGACAGTCTCGCCCACGTGGGAGGCCTGCTGGCCACCGGCCTGCGGGACGTCACCACCGACCTGGCCGCCCTCGACGGGCCCGGCTGGTGGGCCGTCGTGGTCGACTACGAAGACAAGGTCACCTGCGCGCGGTTCGACGAGGTACGGCAGGCGCCGCTGCCCGCCGCGTCCGGTCCCTGGACGGGGCCCTCGCCCTCCTCCTGGCGCAGCTCGCTCGACCGCGACGGCTACGAGCGGGGCGTGCGGCGCATCCGCGACTACATCAGGCAGGGCGAGGTCTACCAGGCGAACCTGTGCCGGGTGCTCGACGCCCCCATGGTGCCGGGCGACGACCCGCTGGCGCTGGCCCACCGGCTGGCCCAGGGCAATCCCGCCCCGCACGCCGCCTTCATCCGGCTTCCCGGGCTGACCGTGGTGTCGGCCTCGCCCGAGCTCTACCTCTCCCGAGACGGGATGACGGTCACGTCGCGGCCGATCAAGGGCACCGGGGTGAGCGCCGCCGACCTGCTCGACAAGGACTACGCCGAGAACGTGATGATCGTCGACCTGGTCCGCAACGACCTGGGCATCGTGGCCGAGGTCGGCTCGGTCGAGGTGCCCGAGCTCTGCGTGGTCGAGGAACATCCCGGCCTGGTGCACCTGGTCTCCACCGTGCGGGCCCGGCTCGCGCCGGGACGCGGCTGGGCGGAGCTGTTCGCTGCCACATTTCCTCCTGGTTCGGTCACCGGTGCTCCTAAATCTTCCGCTTTGCGCATCATCAATGAGCTCGAACCTTCGCCCCGCGGGCCGTACTGTGGGGCGGTGGGCTGGGTCGACGGCGACCGGCGCACAGCGGCCCTGGCCGTCGGCATCCGCACCTTCTGGATCGCCGGCGACGAGATCCGGTTCGGCACCGGTGCCGGCATCACGTGGGGCAGCGAGCCGCGGCGCGAATGGCACGAGACCGAACTGAAAGCCGCACGGCTCATCGAACTAGCATCCTCAGGAGGCTTGGCATGAACGTTCCCGTCTGGGTCAACGGGGAACTCCTCGACCCGGCGCAGGCCCGCGTCTCGGTCTGGGACCACGGCCTGATGGTCGGCGACGGCGTCTTCGAGACGATCAAGATCGTCGACGGGCGGTCGTTCGCGCTCACCCGCCACCTCGACCGCCTGGCCCTCAGCGCCCAGCGCATGGACCTGCCCGCGCCCGACACCGCGGCGATCGCCGACGGCATCGACCAACTCCTGGCCACGGCACCCGCCTGGAAGCTCGGCCGCATCCGCGTCACCTACACCAGCGGGCCCGGACCCCTCGGCTCCGACCGCGGCACCCAGGGCGCCACCACCGTCGTCATCGTCGACGAGCAGCCCGCCTTCCCCGCCACCGCCAACGTCACCGTCGTGCCCTGGCCGCGCAACGAGCGCGGAGCGCTGTCCGGCGTGAAGTCCACCTCCTACGGCGACAACGCCAAGGCCCTCGCCTACGCCAAGGCGCGCGGCGGCGGCGAGGCGATCTTCGGCAACCTCGCCGGCAACCTGTGCGAGGGGACGGGGTCGAACATCTTCATCGTCTCCGGCGGGCGGCTGCTCACGCCGACCCTCGAGTCCGGATGCCTGGCGGGGGTGACACGGGCCCTCGTGCTGGAGTGGTTCGGGGCGGAGGAGACCGACATCCCGCTGAACGCGCTGTACTCAGCGGAGGAGGCGTTCCTCACCTCCACGACGCGCGACGTGCAGCCGATCGGGCGCGTCGACGACACCTCGCTGCCGGCGGCGCCGGGGCCGGTGACGCTGAAGGCGATGGAGGTCTTCGCCGAGCACGCCGCGGCCAACCTGAACCCGTGACGCCCCGCCGTCGCTGAGCGACTCTCGTGACGCCGGCCGCCGCCGGGGGCCGCGTGTGACCCGGCCGTCGCCGGTCGAGGTCGCTCGGAGGCCTGGGGCCGCCCGGGCCGGGCAGGTCGTTTGGGCCGGGCGGGTCGTTTGGGTCGTTTGGGTCGTTTGGGTCGTTTGGGTCGGCCGGGTCGTTTGGGTCGGCCGGGTCGTTTGGGTCGGCCGGGTCGTTTGGGTCGTTTGGGTCGGCCGGGTCGTCTGGGTCGGGCAGCTCGCTTGGGCCGGGCGGATCGCTTGGGATCGCTTGGGTGCGCTGGCCTCCGCCTGTGGCGCATGATCGCTAGCATGCTGCCGTGCCCTTAGAAGCGCTGCGCCCCGGCGACCCCACGGCTCTCGGCCCCTACCGGCTCGAAGGCCGCCTCGGCCGGGGCGGCCAGGGCGTGGTCTACCTTGGGCGCGACCCCGGCGGCGAACCCGTCGCGATCAAAGTGCTGACCGGCGAGCTCGACCGCGCCTTCGCCCGCGAACTGGCCGCCGCCCGCCAGGTCGACGAGTTCTGCACCGCCCGCGTCATCTCCTCCGACCTCGACCACGACCCGCCCTACGTCGCCGCCGAATACATCGACGGCCCTGCCCTGTCGGCGATGGGCGTCGTACGCGGCGCCGCGCTCACCCGCCTGGCCATCGGCACCGCCACCGCCCTGGCCGCCATCCACCGGGCGGGCGTGGTGCACCGCGACTTCAAGCCGGGCAACGTACTGATGGGCCCCGACGGGCCACGCGTGATCGACTTCGGGATCGCGCGGCTGGTCGGGGCGACCGTCACCAAGGACGGCGCGGCAGGCACCCCGCCGTACATGGCTCCCGAGCAGTTCACCGGGGAGGGCGTCGGGCCGCCGGTCGACCTGTTCGCCTGGGGCTCGACCATGGTGCACGCGGCCACGGGACGGCCGCCGTTCGGCAACGACACCTTCGCGGCAACAGCGCACCGCATCCTGCACGGGGAGCCGGAGCTGGGGGAACTGGCGGAACCGCTGCGGTCGATCGTGACGCGGTGCCTGAGCAAGGACCCGGCGCTACGGCCCACTGCCCGCCAGGTGCTGCTGGAACTGCTGGGGGAGGAGGCCGCACAGCCGGTGGAGCCCGCTTCGTCCGGTGAGGCCGACCCTGCAGCCTCCTCGGCCCCGCCCCCACCCGCACCCGGCCTCGGCCCCGCGCCCGCGCCCGCGCCCGCGCCTGGACCCGTACCCGCACCGTCGCCCGCGTCCGTACCCGCACCCGGCCACGGCCCCGCACCCGGCCCCGGCCCCGCACCCGGCCACGGCCCTGCACCCGCGGTCGGCCCCGCACCCGCGCCCGCGGTCGGCCCCGGATCCGGCAGCTCGCGAACGCAGGAGCCCGGCCGCATCTCCCGCCGCCGCATGCTGACCGGCGCGGTGGCGGCCGGCGCCGGTGTCGCCGTCACCGGCGGGCTGCTGTGGCGCTTCTGGCCCACCGACACCGCGTCGGCGTCCTCAGGAGCGCGGCCGAGCACCGGTCAGAGCGCCACCACGACACCCATGGGCCCGAGCGCCACCCCCTCGGCGACCCCGACCCCGACCCCGACCGCCACCCCGACCCCGACGCCCGACGGTGCCGTGCAACCCCCTCCCGCCGACCCCATGGCGCTGGCCCTGGCGGTCGAGGAGGCCCTCGCCGAGACCTCTCTCGCGAACCTGGCCTTCGACGGCTTCCTCTCCCAGAGCTCCTTCAAGCTGGACGCCACGGGACAGGTGAGCCTGCCGCCCGGCGCGCTCAGCGACAACGCCCGCAGCGACTTCGCGATCAGCGTCAAACCGGAGGACCCCGCCGACGCCCCGTTCTCCTTCGCCGTCCGCGAGGGCGAGCTCTTCATGGGAGGCAAGCGCGTCTACGACCCGCCGGGCCACGACTACATCCAGGCGGTCCGCACCACCGCGGGCCTGGAGGTGCTGCTCGACTTCGTGCAGCTGGCCCCGCGTGTGCGCAGGTCCGGGACGAGCTACAGCGCCGTCATCCCCTTCTCCCAGTCACCGGAGCAGTTCAAGGGCTGGATCATGGCCTGGACGGAGCAGGGCGACGACAACGCCTTCGCCCGCGACACCGTCGAGTGGAAGCTGAGCCTCGACCGATCCAACCGCCCGGCCCGTTTCGTCGTGTCGTGGCGGTCGCTGATCATCGGCCAGACCGTCTCGCACACCTTCACCAGCGTCTACTCCCGCTGGCGCGCAGGGGCGATTCAGTAGATCTTCTGCGTCTGCACGTTGAAGTCGTCCATCTTGACCTGCTTGGCCGGATCGGTGAGCGGGTCGGAGATCTCGATCACGTCCAGGCCGCGGATGATGTCGCTGGAGTAGATGTAGCCGTTGTAGTAGTACGCCGACCAGGATCCGGCGATGACCGAGCCGGAGTTGTCGGGGCCGCGTTCGAAGAAGCCGATCTCCTTGGGGTTGTCGGAGTCGGTGAAGTCCCACACCGACACGCCGCCCTGGTACCAGCCCTGGACCATGATGTCCTTGCCCGCGACCGGGATCAGCGAGCCGTTGTGGGCGACGCAGTTCTCCGTGGTCTGCTGCTCGCGCGGCATCTTGAAGTAGCCCCGCCGTACGAGCTTGCCGTCCTTCAGGTCGTAGATGGCGTTGGCGCCCTTGGTCTCGGGGGTCTTGGAGTCGCAGGTGGCCATGCCGCCGCCGCCCAGCTCGTCGCCGAAGATGACCTTGGTGGCGTCGTTGTTGAAGGTCGCCGAGTGCCAGATGTCGAAGTTCTCGGTATCCCTGACCTGCTGGAGCACGACCGGCTTGACCGGGTCGGTGATGTCGAGCAGCACGCCGTCGCCGAAGCAGGCCGCGGCGGCCAGGTTCTTCTCGGGGAAGGCGGTCACGTCGTGGCAGCCGTGCAGGAAGGAGCCCTGCTGGCCGTCGGGGAAGATGTCGGGGCTGGACACCACCTTGGCGCTCTTCGGGTCCTGCAGCGGGATCTCCACGACCTGGATCAGCTCGTGCGGCGACGGGCAGGTCTCGGAGTCGGGCGAGGGGCCGGGGGAGGAGACGTAGACGTAGAGCGTCTGGCCGTCCTTGCCGGGGATCATGGTGTGGGTGTGCGAGCCGCAGTTCGTGGCGACCGAGGAGACGTATTTCGGGCTCTTCTTGTCGCTGATGTCGAACAGGCGCAGCCCTTCCCACTTCGTCCCGTGCTTGGAGGTGCACGTCTCGTCGGAGCGCGTCTCGTCGACCGACAGGATCAGCAGGTTGCCGTGCACCGACACGTCGTTCTGCTGGCCGGGGCAGGAGACCGAGCTGACCAGCTTCGGCTGGGTGGGGTCGGCGATGTCGACGACGCTGAAGCCGTCGAAGTTGCCGACGTACGCGTAGGTGCCCTGGAAAGCCAGGTCGGAGTTCCACGCCATGGGGCCGTTCAGCGGAGCCTGGCGCGGCAGGTTGGCCACCAGCTTGACGTTGTCGCTGGTCATCACGTCATCGTCGGCGGAGGCGCCGGCCGACGGCGTGGCGGCGGGCTGCGTCGTGCCCGGGACGACCGGCGGGGCCGTCTCGACCCGCTGGGCCTCTCGCTCCGGGGTCGCGCAGGCCGTGGCCAGCAACAACGCCGCGCAGACGGCCGCGGCCAACTTGGTGGAGATCACCTGGTCTTCCTTCCCGGACGAGTGCATCACTATGGAAGCTATGGCAGGAAGGTTCCGAGCGCGTCGTGCGATTGTCACAGTTATGGTGACAGTTGCCCTCATGGGCGCTCTCGCCGGCTGCTCCGGGGAGGAGCCCACCGGCGTGGTGGGAACGGGTGCGCCGGTGATCGTGCCGGGCAGTCCCGGCGCCGCCGGCCGTACGGCATCGCCAGGTGAGACGCTCGCGGCCACCACCGAACCGGTCGCCGCCGACGTGCTCTTCGCCGAGTCGATGATCCCGCACCACCGGCAGGCACTCGAGATGGCCGGGCTGGCGCCGGGCCGCGTGGCCGACCCGAAGGTGCGCGCTGTCGCCGAACGCATCGCGCTCACCCAGGAGCCCGAGATCAGGCAGATGACCACCTGGCTGTCCGCCCTGGGCCGTACGGCAAGCCACGATCACACGACGGGCATGGACGGCATGGCGACCCGGGAACAGCTGAACGCCCTGCGCGCCTCGAAGGGAACTCCGTTCGATCGGCTCTTCCTCGAGCTCATGATCAGGCACCACGAGGGCGCGCTGAAGATGGCCGAGCGGGAGCTGGCGGCAGGGCGTGATCAGCAGATGCGGATGATGGCGCGCGAGGTCTACTCCGGGCAGAGCATCGAGATCGCCCGCATGAAGGACCTGCTCTGAATCCGGGGGTCGGTCTTTCCGGTCAGGACGGCCAGAGCATGTTCGTGAGCTCGGCGTCCAGGTCCATGAAGTCGGTCTCCCGGCCGGCCGGCACCAGCTCGTAGGTGCGATGCAGGAACTCCGTCAGCGGCGCCAGCGGCACCTCGAAGAGTGCCTGGCCGAAGGGCGAGGTGAGGGAGATGTGCAGGGTCCGCTCGCCGTCGGCGCGTGCCGGCCACACCTGCACGTCGCCGTCGCCGACGCGGCGCACGATGCCCACGGTCAGCAACTCGCGGGCGAAGATCCACTCGACCGGCTCGTCGTTCCCCACGTGAAAGGCCATGCGGATGGCATACGGGTCGTCGGCCGTGTAACTCAGTCCGGCGAGCAGGGGGACGGTCGTACGGTCGGGGACCACAAGCCGAAGGCCAAGCTCGGCGGAGACGGTGGTGCTGTTCATCGTCAGCCAAACCTTTTCGTCGTACGGTCCCCTCTCGGGGCTTTCACTGCTCTGACGGACTTCGTCCCGAGCTATGACGCGGAACGAAGAAACCTGTAGGAAAGATTCCGCTTCCAGGGCCTTCTGTAACGCACATCACAGCAGGACATTTAGGCATCTACCTGGCGAAACGGCCCCAACCGGGTCGTGTTTGCTAGGGTTTTGCGTCTTGTAGAGCTGCCCCGGGTGAGCGCTTACCGCGCCTATCGGACGAAAGATCACGTTCCGCGCCTACCGGGACACGACGATGCTATGCGACGAGTCGCCATGCTGGTGGCCAAGCGCAACATTGCGCCCGAATCCTCCACCTCCCGCGTCGCTTCGACGGATGGTCCTGGAGTGCGGTATGGTTTTACCCGTCGGCGCCGCAAGGAGCCGCCAATCCCGGGCGATTAGCTCAGCGGGAGAGCGCTTCGTTCACACCGAAGAGGTCACTGGTTCGATCCCAGTATCGCCCACCCACCCGAAGCTCGTCAGGTGTTTGGTTCCTGGCGGGCTTTCGTGCTGCTCAGAGCCGGAACGGCTAACGCGATCACTCATCCAGATCTTCCGCGGTCAGTAGATCGTCTTCCCCTTGTGGGTCTTCCGGGGAGATCGAAGTCAGCGAGTCGTCAGCAAGCACCTCGCGCACCCTGCCGAAACGCTCCCTCGTGGAGCGCGTGTAGAGGGTGAGCGTGGTCGAGATCTGCTCGTGGCCGAGGAGGCGCGCCAAGTCGTTGATCGGACTCCCTCCGACATGAGCCACGTCGCGTAGGAGTGCCGGAGATCATGTAAGCGGAGCCCGCTTGCCGCGTTGTGCGCTACCCAGCGAACCGGCTTGTTCCGAGTTCCAAATCGGTGCGTGTGCTCCAGCCCCCTCAGCGTCCACGGAGGCGGGCGAGGATAGCCCAGTCACTCTCCTTGACCGCGCCGAGGAGGCCAGCCTCGACGGGCGCGGGCCGCCAGACCCGAGGGCGGAAGAGTATAAGGCGAACGGGCCCGCCCACCGAGTTGACGAACACCTGGCCAAGGACGCCCCACTTCACGCCGACCGGCGGACCAAGGGCCAAGGTCTTCCAGTGGGAGCTCCAGCCTTGCCTTCTGGCCCTTGGCCCGCTGCATTGCATGTGGACGAAGCAGACGGGCCAATCGGGGCCGGTGGCTGGGGGCGGTGATCAGTCAGCGGTCGAACCAATTGGCTGATACTTGACGGGCGAGCAGATAGACCACGATCAGAGGCAAGGCCAAGCCGGTCAAGGCGCTGAGTCCGCCGCCTGTGCCCTCAGTTGCCATCACATAGACGGAGCTGAGAATGCTGAACCCCTCAACTGCGAAGATTGTGAGCCGCACCCAACTTCTGCGGGAGCGGATCATGAAACTGAGCACCCCGAGCAGGATCACACCCACCGCGCCGGGGATCAAAAGGAGCAGGGCAAGCCTGGCTTCCTCGGTCATGGGGATGTCGCTGGCAAAGACGGGGATAAGGAACGCGAAGCCCATCAACCCCAACCCCGCCTGGATCCACATGATCAGCCGAGCGGTTGAAACATACTGCGGCAGCTGCTCAGTGCGCCGGATGTCTGACATGGGGCCTCAAGGGGGAGAAGATCGCTAATTTGGGGTGAGCATAGAGGAGGAAGTGGACAACTGACTACGTTGCGGGTCGGTGACGCCAGAGTTGCTGAGCAACAGTCACTGGTTCGATCTCCGCATCACCCACCCAGCTCAAAGGCGAAGTGACCTAGCCCCTGAGCATCGGATGGGTCATCCTCCTGAGTGACCGGCCGGATCTGCAACCGAAAGGCCTTCGGGGTCACTCGCGACCCTCCGGCGTGTCCGAAGAGCCGGAGATCTGCTCGATAGCGCCTCGTCGGGCGACAGCAGCAGACGCAGTTGTGGGGCAATTCCCGAGGAGTCCAGTCTTTGCTTGCAACCCGATGAGGTGCTTCCTGACGAGGATGCAATTAGTCTCGATCGTCGACTCCGAGCGGCCGGGCGCCCTAACGCCAGTCACTTTCGCACCGCGTCGGCGACGGTGTCCCGGCCGGAGCGACAGGCAGACTGCCATCGAGATCCCGGACGCATCTCCTTCAGCTCGGCTTCGGTCTTGGTACGGCCAGCGGACTTGCGGGTGACGCGCCGACCAGATGGGATGTAGTCGATGGTCACCTCGGCGATCCAGCGCTGGCGGCCCCTGCTTCAGAATAGGCAGCCGCATCGCCACGTGAGCGTTTCGTGGCTATCACATGATCCGCGCCCCCAGTGGCCGGGTTCGTTGCGGACGTACTGGATGTCGGGGCATGCGCACGGGTTGACCGGGCGGCCGTCGATCACCAGGAAGGGGATGCGCGCCCGGCTTCGCGAGCTGCGCTCTGCACGGACGCCTGCCACTGCCAGGGAACCGTGGCACCCGTGACGCGGCATAGGAGTGCAGGCCGATCGAGTCGGGCCAGGCGCCGGGGGTGTGATCACCCGGGCGGCAGGGACTCGCAGGCAAGCCCGTTACCGTCCCGGTCCAGGTCGTGCACATCCGCGCCGTGAATCTTCCACTGCTTGTCATACTCTCGCTGCGCCTGCGGCTGCGTCTTGAAGTCGGGGGTGCAGTCGAGGTCTCGCATGTGGTCTGCGTAGGCGATGGATGGTGCTGCGATGAGGCCAGCCGCCGCGATCCCTGCGACGGCGATTCGGCGAAGTGTGTCCATAGGCCACGTTAGGCATCTATCGCCCTGCCCATCACCTACGTCGACAGCAAAGAGTCAGCGTCGAAAGATTGGCTTGACTTCCCGGTCCCAGCGTCCTCTCCCCGGCGGAGAGGACCCCTCGCTCTCCCGGCGCGGAGGGCTTCTTCGGGGAACGAACTCGTTGGTTAGGCCTCACCGCAGGCTTGCTGTTCTCTGATTCGAGTTCGACGCCTGTCTCAGAGGCCACCATCAGCAGCATCACCCTCCCTCATCCTCGTGATCGTGCCCCCTCGCCTGAAGGGGGCGGACGAGGCCGAGGGCCGCGCTGATGACGAAGATGCCGACGAGCACCCCGATCAGATCGGAGACGCGGTCGGACAGGGTCGTGCGCTGGGACAGCTCCCAGATCTGCAGGCCGATCCAGGCGGCTCCCAACAGCGCCCAGGCGGCCCAGGGGACGCGCGTGATCCATTTCGGCATGGCTGGAGGACCTCCGTCTGCTGGCGTCAGGGCCCTCATGGTGCGCCCTCCACCTTGACGGGTGCTTGCAGGACGAGGGCGCGTCAAGCCTTTCGCGGCTGGTTGAAGCGCAGCATGTTGCCCGCCGGGTCGCGGAAGGAGCAGTCGCGCACGCCGTACGGCTGGTCCATGGGCTCCTGCAGCACCTCGGCGCCCGAGGCGCGGATGCGCTCGAAGAGCGCGTCGACGTCGTCGGTGGTGAAGATGACCCCGCGCAGCAGCCCCTTGGCCAGCAGCACGTTCACGGCCTCGCGGTCGGCGTCGGAGGCGTTGGGGTCGGCCAGCGGCGGTTCGAGGACGATGGCCACGTCGGGCTGGTCGGGGGCGCCGACCGACACCCAGCGCATGCCCTCGAACCCCACGTCGCTGCGTACCTCGAGCCCGAGGACGTCGCGGTAGAACGCGATCGCCTTGTCGTGGTCGTCGACCGCGATGAAGCACTGCGAAAGGTTGATGCCCATACGTGTCACCCTACGGCCAGGGTCCCCGGAAGGTCCGTCACCTGCGCGTGGGTCGGGTGTGGATCTTGGCGACGCAGGCGGGGATGGCCGCGCCGTCCTCGTGGTCGCGGGCGCGGTAGGCGCTGGGGCTCTCGCCGACGAGTTCGGTGAAGCGGGTGCTGAAGGTGCCCAGGGAGGTGCAGCCGACCTCGAAGCAGACCTCCGTCACCGACAGGTCGCCGCGGCGCAGCAGCGCCTTGGCGCGTTCGATGCGCCGCGTCATGAGGTAGCTGTAGGGGGTCTCGCCGAAGGCGGCGCGGAAGCTGCGTGAGAAGTGGCCGGGCGACATGAGGGCGACACGCGCCAGCGCCGGAACGTCGAGTGGTTTGGAGTACTCGCGATCCATCAGGTCACGCGCCCGGCGCAGCCGGACGAGGTCCTCCAGGTTCACTTCACCAGCATCTCACAGCGCCACGGACGGAAAACGTGCGCGGGCACTCGGAAAGCACGATAGAGTTCTATCAACGACGCGGGGTGGAGCAGCTCGGTAGCTCGGTGGGCTCATAACCCACAGGTCGCAGGTTCAAATCCTGTCCCCGCTACGAAAGGCGAGGCCTCGGTCCGGAAACGGACCGGGGCCTTCGTCGTTCCTCCCGGAGGTGGAGCGCTGATGATCGAGCTGCTCGGTGACCGCCCCGCGGTGCGATCTCTTCGCGCGGAACTCCTGGCCCGCTGGTCGGAGCCGCACCGGCGCTATCACACGAGAGATCATCTCGATCAGGTCCTGGCCGCTCTCGACGAGCTGACCGCCGCCGACGGCGTGGCCGTACGGCTGGCGGCCTGGTTCCACGACGCGGTCTACGACGGCCGGCCGGGCTCCGACGAGGAGCGCAGCGCCCAGCTCGCCCAGCAGCGGCTGCCGTCGTGCGGCGTGCCGGCCGCGACGGTCGCGGAGGTGGCCAGGCTGGTGCGGCTGACCGTCAACCACGACCCGGCCGAGGACGATCTCAACGGGCAGGTGCTGTGCGACGCCGACCTGTCCATCCTGGCCAGTGACGCGCGGCGTTACGCCGTCTACGCGGGCGAGATCCGCCAGGAGTACCGCCACGTCCCCGACGAGCTGTTCAGGGCCGGTCGCGCCCAGGTGCTCGGCAGGCTGCTGTCGGCGCCGAGGCTGTTCCGCACCGAGCGGGCGCACGCCCGGTGGGAGGGGCCGGCCAGGGCGAACATGGAGCGCGAGCTAGCGGCGCTTGCGGTGCCGCAGTCCTGAGGCGATCAGCCGCTTGAGTAGTTCCTGGGAGCTGACCGGTTCGGCCCCGAGTTCGACGGCGCGGGCGTGCACGGTCGACGGCACGTCGTAGTGATCGTGGTCGAAGGCGCGCACGGGCACGCCCAGCAGGGCCGCGAAGTCGTGCAGCTCGTCGAGGGAGGAATCGCTGACGAGATGCGACCACATGAGCCCGCGCGGCCCGGGCCAGATCGGGGGATCGATCAGAACACTCACGACATTCAGGCTACTGAGGGATACCGGCTCCTGATCACACAGGACGCGGAACCCGGCCCAGCACCGTGACCTCCGCCAGGTCGGAGGCGTCCTCGACGGCGATGACGGCGCCGAAGCCGCCCTTGTGGGCCGCCTCGATTCCCGCCAGCGCGCGCTCGACGATCGCGGTGCGCTCGGGCGGCAGGTCGAGCCGCCGCGCCACCTCCAGGTAGAGCGCCGGATCCGGCTTGCCCGGCAGGTTCATCAGCGCCGCGTCGTGCCCGTCGACGATCAGGTCGAACAGGTGCGCCAGGGCCGCTCCCTGCACCAGCGCGCGGCCGTGCCGCGAGGCGGTGGCGGCAGCCGTACGGCATCCGCGGCGGCGCAGTTCGTGCAGCAGCGCGACGGCCGGCGGGAAGGCGGCCACCCCGTACTTGCCGACCTGCTCCAGGAAGAAGGCGTCCTTGGCGCCGGCCAGCCCGTGGACGGTCACCTGGCCGGGCTCGTCGTCGGCCGAGCCGTCGGGCACCTCCAGGCCGCGCGAGGAGAGGAACGTGCGCAGGCCGTCGAGCCTGGCGCGGCCGTCGACGTGGCGCAGGTAGTCGGAGCGGATGTCGAACGGCTCCTCGCCCCGCCCGCGCAGGAAGCCGTCGAGGACGTGTTTCCAGGCCGCCGCGTGCACGCGGGCGGTGTCCGTGGCGACGCCGTCGATGTCGAACACGACGGCGCCGATCGCGGTCAGATCGATGCTGCTCACACTCGTGAACTTACGCCGGTCGGCCTCACCAGGCCACGGGCAGGGCCTCCAGTCCGTAGACGATGGCCAGCTTGCGGAAGGCGACCTCGTCGGGGGCGACGTTCAGCCGCAGCCCGGGGAAGCGCCGCAGCAGCGCGGGGAAGGCGATGCGCATCTCCATCTGGGCCAGCGGCGCGCCGATGCAGCGGTGGATGCCGTGGCCGAAGGCCAGGTGTGAGGAGGCGGTGGGCCGCTCGGGACGCACCTGGTCGATGTCGGCGCCCAGGCCGGGGTCGCGGTTGGCGCCCGACAGGGAGCACAGCACCAGCTGGCCCTTGGTCACCTTCTGCCCGAGGAACTCCATGTCCTCGCGGGCGAAGCGCGGGAAGGCCACCTGCACCACGCTCATGTAGCGCAGCAGTTCCTCCACGACGTCGACGATGTACGACTCCTCCGCGCGCACCTTGTCGGCCACCGCGGGGTTCTCCAGCAGCCACAGCGTGCCCAGCGCGAGCATGCTGGTGCTGGTGTCGTGGCCGCCGGTCAGCAGCCCGTCGGCCATGCTGGCCAGGGTGCGGTCGTCGAGCTCGTCGCCGTGCTCGCGCAGCAGTGTGCCGAGCAGGCCGTCGCCAGGCTTCTCGCGCTCGCGGGCGACCAGGTCGGTCAGGTAGGCCATGGCGTCGTTGACCGCCTGGATCGAGGCCTCGGGCCCGGCCGAGAAGTCGAAGCGGTTGGTCGACAGCCGCAGGAAGTCCTTGCGTTCCTCGTACGGCACGCCGAGCAGCTCGCACACCACCAGGGACGGGATCGGCAGGCAGAAGTCCTCCACCAGGTCCGTCGGGGAGCCCTTGGCCTCCATCTGGTCCAGGTACTCGGTGACGATGCCCTCGATGCGGGGCTCCAGGCGGCGCAGGCGACGCATGGTGAACTCAGGCGTCAGGTACTTGCGCAGCCTGGTGTGCTCGGGTGGGTCGCGGAAGCCGAGGCCTCCCGGGTCGTCCTGGTTGGAGCCCAGGCCGATGATGTTGCCGAAGTCGTTGCTGAAGCGCTCGTGGTCGCCCAGGACCGCGCGGACGTCTTCGTACCTGGTGACCAGCCAGACGGTCTGATCCCCGGGGATGTTCATGGGGAACATCGGCTGCTCGCCGCGGATGCGGGCGAGCTCGGCGACGGGGTCGAACTTCTCGCGCATGAACTGCACGAGGGGGAATTCCGACAACTCATACTCTGACATGCGATTCCTACCTGGCAGGGGCACCTGTAGCCGGGACAAATCCTGCTACAGATGGTCCCATCCGGCGACCCTGGTCTTACCCTGAGGCCATCGCCGACCGGGCGTCGGCGTGGATCGGCGGCTCGGGCAGCGGCACGTGCTCTGACATGCCGGGAAGCGTGGGCTTGGGCCGGCGGGGTTCGCGTACCCCGCCGGGTGGGCCCTCGTCGAGCGGGCCCCGGCCGGGCCCCTCGTCGCCGATGACATCGAGCGGGTCCACGTCGCCGGGCCAGTGGGGCTCCCCGGGGCCGAACCCGACCCGCCAGCCGATGCCGCCGCCGCTCAGGACCCGCCGCTTACGTGATCGTCTGCTCACAGACCCTCCAACCGTTGCCTCGATTGTGCGTCTGTGAAAACCGGAACGCGCACCGGCGAGGCGAAGCCATCAAAATCGGGGCAAAGCGCTCCTACCTCCCATGAGGCTGGGGGAGCTGTAGCTATTTGTGGGGAGTGCGGTGCCGTTTGGCATACAAGAGGCCAACATTCTGCAATGATCCGGTCCGTATACAGTCGGATATCCAACCTGACGGACAGTCACTGATGCCCCTAATTGATGACATCGCTGCATTCGTCTCCGAAAAGCCGGTCACAGCCGGACTGATCGGCTTCTTTGGGCTGATAGCGCTCATCGTGGCCTATTTCCTGCTACGCCAAGCCTGGCGATCCGGCGCGCTGCTCCTGCAGCGTTACGTGCTGCCCCGTCCCATCGAGGACGTGCTGACGATCGTGGCCGCCTGCATCGCCACCGGCGTCTCCGCACAGGGCATGTGGCGTTTCTCCGGAGACGTGCTCGGCCTCGACGGGCCGCTGCGGCTGCTGCTGTTCGCCTTCATCGAGGTCGCCATCGTCACCAGCGCCGTGCGGGCGCGCAGGAACATGCGCGAGAACTACTCGGCCGGCATCGACGGCATCGCGGTGTGGGCGCTGACCTGCCTGACGGCCGTGCTGTCGTCGCTCGACGCGCACAGCCTGGCCGAGGCCATCTTCCGTCTGGCGGCCCCGCTGGTCGCCGCGTGGTTGTGGGAGCGCGGCATGGCCATCGAACGGCACCGCATCCGCGGCACCGGCCGCATCAACTGGCGCCTGACCCCCGAGCGCATGCTCGTCCGCCTCGGCCTGGCCGAGGTCAGCGACCGCACCGCCAGCGAGGTCGACGCGCACCGCCGCCTGACCAGGGTCGCCCTGGCCGCCAAGAAGGCCAGGAACCTGCGCGAGCAAGGCGCGCCCGACCGCAAGATCCGCGCCGCGCTCGCCCGGCTCGACAAGGCCATGGACCAGGCCGTCGAGCACACCGGGCTGGCCGTCGACACCGGCCGCCAGGAGGCGCTGCTGGCGCAGATCGCCGCGCTGTACAACACCGAGGCGCTCATCGACGCCGACCCGCGCGTGCCGTGGGGCCCGCACGCCGACCACCAGCCGGTGCCCGCCCGTCCCGAGCTGCCGCCCGCGCTGGTCGAGCTGGTCGCCGAGGAGGACGAGAACCTGGTCCTGCTCGACTCCAACCCGCAGATCGTCGACATCGCCGAGCGGGCGCGCCTCATGCGCGAGGCCCGCGCCTACTGGAACCGGCAGATCGCCAAGGGCATCGTGCCGCGCACCGTCGACATCGCCGCCGAGATCGGCATCTCCCCGGCGACCGCCCGCGACTGGCGGTCGGTGTGGAAGCTGGAGCCGCAGGCCCACGCCCTCATCGAGCAGCTCTACCGCGAGCACGGCATCATCGACACCGGCACCTTCCCGGCGATCGAGCTCCAGGACGAGGTCCCGGCGGGCGGCAGGTGACTGGCCTAGACTCGGTGGCTTGAACCACAGGACACTCGAGCGCGTCAGGAAGCTGCTGGCCAAGGCGGAGGGCACCGACAACGAGCACGAGCGGGCCACCTTCATGGCGGTCGCCTCGGCGCTGATGGCCAAGTACGGCATCGAGCAGGTCACCCTCGAAGGGCCCCGGCGCGCCGCGCCGGAGAACCGCGTCGTCACGCTGGCCGACCCGTGGGCCCGCGAGAAGGCCAGGCTGGTCTCGCTCGTCGCGCAGGCGCTGCGCTGCCGCCCGCTGCTCATCGGCCGGGGCGACGGCGGCCAGCGGGTGCACGTCTTCGGCTTCGCCGCCGACCTCGAACGCGCCGACCTGCTGGCCACCTCGCTGCTGCTGCAGATGGCCCGCGGGCTGGCCGGCATCGAGCTGCCCGCGGGCTTCCCCGCCGCGCGGGCCTACCGGCGCTCGTGGATGCTCGGATTCACCGACGAGGTCTACCGGCTGCTGTCGGCCGCCGAGTCGGAGGCGCTGCGGCAAAGCGGCACGGCGGGGACCGAACTGGTCCTGGCCGACCGCCGCGCCGAGGTCGAGAGGGCGGTGGCCGAGCAGTACCCCCGCATCCGGCGCACGGTGCCGCGCACCAGCGGCACCGGCTACCGCGACGGCGTCGAGGCGGGCCGCCGGGCCGACCTGGAGCGCGAGCGGCTGAGATCATCCGAAGGATGTACGCCGATCTCGTCGGCGAGCGGGAGCTCGCCGACCTAGGTCGCCTCTAGCCTGACTATGTGGATAAATCGCCCAAGACGCTCATCATCGGATTGATCACCTTCGTCATCGGCCTGGCCCTGTGGTTGTGGGGCCTCGACGAGGAGATCTGGCTCGTCAACCCGCACAAGGCCGGCCTGGTCGTCATGGCCCTGGGAGGGATCGAGGCGCTCTACGGCGTCTACAAGCTCACCCGCCGAGTGCCGAGCTGACCACCGCCCGCGCCTCCTCCTGGACGCGGGCCAGGTGGTCGGGCCCCTTGAACGACTCGGCGTAGATCTTGTAGACGTCCTCGGTGCCCGAGGGGCGGGCCGCGAACCAGGCGCTCTCGGTGCTCACCTTGAGCCCGCCGATCGGGGCGTCGTTGCCGGGGGCACGGGTCAGCACCTCCGTGATCGGCTCGCCCGCCAGCTCGGAGGCGGTGACGTCGGAGGGGGAGAGCTTGGCCAGCACCGCCTTCTGCTCGCGGGAGGCGGGAGCGTCGACGCGGGCGTAGGCGGGCTCGCCGAACTTCCCGGTCAGATCCCGGTAGAGCTGCGAGGGCGAGCGGCCGGTGACGGCGAGGATCTCCGAGGCCAGCAGAGCCAGGATGATGCCGTCCTTGTCGGTCGTCCAGACCGAGCCGTCGCGACGCAGGAACGAGGCGCCCGCGCTCTCCTCTCCGCCGAAGGCCAGGGAGCCGTCGAGCAGGCCGGGCACGAACCACTTGAACCCGACGGGCACCTCGTGCAGCCGCCGGCCCAGCATCTCGGCGACCCGGTCGATCATGCCGCTGCTCACCAGCGTCTTGCCCACCGCGGCGTCCGCGGGCCAGTCGGAGCGCCTGCCGTACAGGTAGGAGATCGCGACGGCCAGGTAGTGGTTGGGGTTGAGCAGGCCGCCGTCAGGGGTGACGATGCCGTGCCTGTCGGAGTCGGCGTCGTTGCCCGTGGAGATGTCGAAGCGGTCGCGCGCGCCGATGAGCGAGGCCATGGCGTACGGCGAGGAGCAGTCCATGCGGATCTTGCCGTCCCAGTCGAGCGTCATGAAGCGCCAGGTGGGATCGGTCTCCGGGTTCACCACGGTCAGGTCGAGCCGGTGCCGCTCGGCGATCGCGCCCCAGTAGGCCACGCTCGCGCCGCCCAGGGGGTCGGCGCCGATGCGCACCCCGGCGTTCCTGATCGCGTCGATGTCGATCACCGACGGCAGCGCGTCGACGTAGTCGCCGAGGAAGTCGTAGGACTCGGCCAGGTCCTTGGTGTACGGCTTGCGCCGTACGCCGGACAGCCCGGCCGCGATGAGCTCGTTGGCGCGGTCCTGGATCCACCCGGTGGCGTCGGTGTCGGCCGGTCCGCCGTTGGGCGGGTTGTACTTGAACCCGCCGTCGCGCGGCGGATTGTGCGAGGGCGTGACCACGACGCCGTCGGAACCCGGGTGCGTCAGGATCGCCAGCGACACCGCGGGCGTCGGGGTGTACTCGTCAGAGGCCAGGACGATGACGTCGTTGGCGGCGAACACCTCCAGCGCCGAGACCTTCGCCGGCTCGGACAGGGCATGGGTGTCGGCGCCGAGGAACAGCGGCCCGGTGACGCCCTGCTGCTTGCGGTATTCGCAGATCGCCTGGCTGGTGGCCAGGATGTGCGCCTCGTTGAAGGCGGCGTCGAGCGAGGAGCCGCGATGCCCCGACGTGCCGAAGGCGACCCGTTGCCCGGGATCGTCGAGATCGGGCCGCACGCTGTAGTAGGCGGTCACCAGCTTGGCGACGTCGACTAGGTCGCTCGGCAGCGCCTGCTGCCCTGCGCGCTCATGGGTCATGGGACTACCCTACAAACGAGCAAACAGAATGGAGTTCGGTATCATGCGCATCGGGCTGTACCTGAGCGAATCCAAGGACCTCGGCAAACTGCGTGATCGTATCGCGCAGGCCGCCGACGACGGGTTCCCCTCCGCGTGGATCTCCAACATCTTCGGCCTCGACGCGCTGACCGCGCTGGCCGTCGCCGGCAGCCAGGTCCCCGGCATCGAGCTGGGCACCGCGGTCGTGCCGACCTACCCGCGCCACCCCGGCGTCATGGCCCAGCAGGCCATGACCGCCAACGCGGCCCTGGAGGGCCGCCTGGCGCTGGGCATCGGCCTGTCGCACCAGATCGTCATCGAGAACATGTACGGCTACAGCTTCGACAAGCCGGCCAGGCACATGAGGGAGTACCTCAACGTGCTGCTGCCGCTGGTGCGAGGGGAGGCCGCCGACTTCACCGGCGAGACCCTGCGGGGGCACATGCAGCTGAGCACGCCGGGAGCGGGCATGCCGGTGCTCATCGCCGCGCTCGCCCCTCGCATGCTGAAGCTGGCCGACGAGCTGGCCGACGGCACGGTGCTCTGGATGACCGGGCCGAAGACCGTCGCCGAGCACGTGGCCCCGGCCCTGCGCCCCGGCAAGCGCATCGTGTGCGCGCTGCCCGTGTGCGTCACCGACGACGTGGAGGGCGCGCGGGCCAAGGCGGCCGAGGCGTTCGCCATCTACGGGCAGCTGCCCTCCTACCGGGCCATGCTCGACAGGGAAGGCGCGGCCGGACCCGGCGACGTGGCCATCGTCGGCGACGAGGACAGCGTGCGCGCCCAGATCGAGGCGCTGGCCAAGGCCGGCGTGACCGACTTCGTCGCCTCGGAGTACGCCGAGTTCCCGCGGACCAGACAACTGCTGAGAACTATGCTTGCATGAGAGCGGCGCGGCGCCCGAGTGATCACCGGGCGCCTCAATACACTCACGCAGGGTGAAACGGTTGCTGCACGGCATAGACGTCTCCAACTGGCAGGGGCGGGTCGACTGGAGCGAGCACGCCAAGGCCGGTGTCTCGTTCGCCTTCGCCAAGGCCACCGAGGGCGGCGACTACGCCGACAAGTTCTTCGAGCACAACTGGTCCGGCATGCGCGAGAGCTGGCTGGTGTGCGGCGCCTACCATTTCGCCCGGCCCAAGGGAGACCCCGCCACGCACGCCCAGCACTTCCTGGCGCGCCTCCAGGCCGCCGGGGGGCTGCGGCGGGGCGACCTGATCGCCCTCGACCTGGAGACCAACGACGGCCTGCCGCCCGAGCAGGTGGCCAGGTACGCCCGGCGCTGGTGCCGCTACGTCGAGAAGCACACGCGGGTACGCCCGTTCGTCTACACCTACGTGTACTTCGCCAAGGAGGGCAACTGCGCCGGGCTGGATGAGTACCCCCTGTGGATCGCCGCCCCGAACCATCCCCGCGGCAAGCCGGCGGTGCCGGGCCCGTGGACGGACTGGACGATCCACCAGTACTCCAACAGCCCGCTCGACCGCAACGTCTTCCACGGCACCCGCCAGGAGCTGACCGGGCTGGGGTATCACCCGCGATAGGCTTCCCTTCGTCAATTCAGACCTTGTCGAATGGGAGTCACCGTGTCAGCCGAGCTACGCATCACCCTCGCCGGAGCCGAGCGTGTGGTCGCGGCCGGCACGACGGCCGGTGACGCGCTGGAGGCCGACGGGCGCACCGTCATCGCCGCCCGGGTCAACGGCGAGCTGCGCGACCTGTACGAGCAGGTCGCCGACGGCGACGTCGTCGAGCCCGTCGAGGTCGGCTCGCCCGACGGCCGGGCCATCGTGCGCCACTCCACCGCCCACGTCATGGCCCAGGCCGTGCAGGAGCTGTTCCCCGAGGCCAAGCTGGGCATCGGCCCGCCCGTCGAGAACGGCTTCTACTACGACTTCGACGTCAAGCAGCCCTTCCAGCCCGACGACCTCAAGCGGGTCGAGAAGCGCATGCGCGAGATCGTCAAGCAGGGGCAGACCTTCCAGCGCCGTCCCGTCACCGACGAGGAGGCGCGCCAGGAGCTGGCGGCCGAGCCGTACAAGCTGGAGCTCATCGGGCTCAAGGGCGGCGCGGACGCGGAGGAGTCGGTCGAGGTGGGCGGCGGCCAGCTGACCATCTACGACAACCTCGACCCCAAGGACGGCTCGCTGTGCTGGAAGGACCTGTGCCGGGGGCCCCACGTGCCCTCGACGAGGTCCATCCCGGCCTTCAAGCTCATGCGCTCCGGCGGCGCCTACTGGCGCGGCTCCGAGAAGAACCCGCAGCTGCAGCGCATCTACGGCACCGCGTGGGAGTCGCGCGAGAAGCAGGACGAATACCTCCACCTGCTGGAGGAGGCCGAGAAGCGCGACCACCGCAAGCTCGGCGCCGAGCTCGACCTGTACTCCTTCCCGCCGGAGCTCGGCTCCGGCCTGCCGGTCTTCCACCCCAAGGGCGGAATCATCCGCAAGCAGATGGAGGACTACATGCGACAGCGGCAGCTGGAGGCGGGCTACGAGTTCGTCAACACGCCGCACCTCACCAAGTCCTCGCTGTTCGAGACCTCGGGCCACCTGCCCTGGTACGGCGAGGACATGTTCCCGGCCTTCGAGCTCGACGGCACCGAATACCGCGTCAAGCCGATGAACTGCCCGATGCACAACCTGATCTACCGCGCGCGCGGCCGTTCCTACCGCGAGCTGCCGCTGCGGCTGTCGGAGTTCGGCTCGGTCTACCGCTACGAGAAGTCGGGCGTGGTGCACGGCCTGACCCGCGTGCGCGGCATGACGCAGGACGACTCGCACATCTACACCACGCGCGAGCAGATGACCGACGAGATCAAGTCGCTGCTCAACTTCGTGCTGTCGGTGCTGCGCGACTTCGGGCTCACCGAGTTCTACCTGGAGCTGTCGACCCGCGACGACTCCGACAAGTTCATCGGCGAGCAGGCCGACTGGGACGAGGCGACCGAGGCGCTGCGCCAGACGGCCGAGGAGTCCGGGCTGACGCTCGTCGACGACCCGGGCGGCGCCGCCTTCTACGGCCCCAAGATCTCGGTGCAGGCCAAGGACGCCATCGGGCGCACCTGGCAGCTGTCGACCATCCAGCTCGACCTCAACCAGCCCAAGCGCTTCGGCCTCGAATACCAGGCCGCCGACGGCTCGCGCCAGACGCCCGTCATGATCCACCGGGCGCTGTTCGGCTCCATCGAGCGCTTCCTGGGCGTGCTGGTCGAGCACTACGCGGGCGCCTTCCCCGCGTGGCTCGCGCCGGTGCAGGTGGTCGGCATCCCGATCGCCGAGGCGCACGCGGCCTACCTGCACGACGTGGCCAAGAAGCTCAAGGCCCACGGCATCCGCGTCGAGGTCGACTCCTCCGACGACCGCATGCAGAAGAAGATCCGCAACGCCCAGAAGCAGAAGGTGCCCTTCATGCTCCTGGCGGGCGACGACGACATCGCCGCCGGCGCCGTCTCCTTCCGCTTCCGCAGCGGCGAGCAGAAGAACGGCGTGCCGGTCGACGAGGCCGTCGCCGAGATCATCGACGCGGTGGAGCGCCGGATCCAGGTGTGAGGCGGTGGGCGGGGCCGTCACGCCCCGCCCACGCCGCCCGTCAGCGGGCGAACACCTCGAACGTCACCGCGGGACGGCCGCCGAACCGCTCGGCCGACTGCGTGGCGAACCCGGTGAGCAGCTCGCGCGCGTACTCCTCCGGGTCCTGGTCGGTCAGCGCCTCGATGTAGGCACGGTGCTCCACCAGCGAGCGCACCCCGAGCTCCAGCGTGTCGGTCACGTCCACGGCATGCGTGGCCTGCGGCGAGGCGGCCACGGCCACCCAGCGCACGCCGTTCCACGGCTCGCCGCCCTCACCGGGGAAGATCCACCGGTTGCCCGCGTCGCCCGCGGCGTCGAGCACCGCCCGGCCCAGGTCACGGTGGTCGGGGGTGTTCCAGGCGGTGCCGCCCCAGGTGTCGTGGTGGTTGAGCGTGATCACCAGCTCGGGGCGGTGCCTGCGGATCGCCGCGGCGAGGTCGGCGCGCAGGCGCGTGCCGTACTGAATCACCCCGTCGGCGTGGTCGAGGAACTCCACGACGTCCACGCCCACGACCGCGGCGCTGGCGCGCTGCTCCTGCTCACGCAACGGGCCCGCCTTGCCGGGCTCCAGCGTGTCGATGCCCGCCTCGCCCCTGGTGGCCAGGAGGTAGGCGACCTGCTTGCCCGCGCCGGTCCAGCCGGCGATGGCCGCGGCGCAGCCGTACTCCAGGTCGTCGGGATGCGCGACGATGGCCAGCGCGCGTTGCCAGTCGTCGGGCATGGGCTCCAGCGGATTCACTCGGCCTCTTCTCGTGCGGCGGGACGAGGCTCGCCGGGCAGGCGCACATCGTCGACGGTCACATTCACCTCGGTGACGTCCATACCCAGCATGCGGGTGACCGACCGGGCCACGTTGACGCGCACCTCGGTCGCGACCTCCATCACGACGTGCCCGTACTCCACCACGATGGTCAGGTCGATCGCCACCTCCTGGCCCACGATCGTGGCGTTCACGCCCTGGTTGACGCGCCGCTGGCCGATGCCGATGCGCTCGCGGACCGACTCGAAGGCGCGCACCAGGTCACCGCCCATGTCGGCGACCCCCGACACCTCCAGGGCCGCCAGCGCGGCCACCTTCTCGACCACCTCGTCGGCGACGGTGATGCTGCCCTTGACGGGCAGCTCGGAGGAGAGTGTCTCGGTGGCGGGCGCTTCTGTCACAGTTTCCTGGGTCATGCCGGGATTGTGCCGCAGGTGCTCGTGGGTCGCCAGGGGCCGCCCTCTATGCTGCTAGGCATGCATGAGCCCGACAACTTCGACCGCTTGTGGACCCCGCACCGGATGGCCTACATCAAGGGCGAGAACAAGCCCACCGGGGAGGGCGCCGACGACGGCTGCCCGTTCTGCGAGATCCCGAAGTCGAGCGACGAGGACGGGCTCGTGGTCGCCCGCGGCAGCGCGGTGTTCGCCGTGCTCAACCTCTACCCGTACAACTCCGGCCACCTGATGGTCGTGCCCTACCGGCACGTCTCCGGCTACGACGAGCTCGACGCGACCGAGGTGGCCGAGCTGGGCGACTTCACGCAGAAGGCGCTGCGGGCGCTGCGCGAGGCCAGCGGGGCCCAAGGCTTCAACGTCGGCATGAACCTCGGGCACGTCGCCGGCGCGGGCATCGCCGCCCACCTGCACCAGCACGTGGTGCCGCGGTGGGGCGGCGACACCAACTTCATGCCCGTCGTCGCGCGCACCAAGGTGCTGCCGCAACTGCTGGCCGACACCCGCGAGCTCCTGGCCCGTGCCTGGGCCGGCTGAGCCGGGCCCTCAGCCGAGCAGGGCCGTCAGCCACTCCTGCTCCCGCTCCTGGGTGTAGGCGGCGTCGTTCAGCCACACCTGGCCGTGCCCGTCCGCCCACAGGCCTGCCCAGGGCCGCACGCCCGCGGCCGCCTGGTCGCGCAGGAAGTCGTGCATGGAGCGGGCGCGCCGGGCCAGCATCGGCACCAGGGTCCGGCGATCCGCCTCGTCCAGGCCGTAGGCGTCGGCGAACGTGCGCACCCGGGCGGCGGCGTCGTCGCGCATCCAGTGTGGGTGCGCCATCAGCGGCACGAATCCGTGCACGGCGTAGGCCAGGTCCCAGAGCCTCGAACCCGGTCCCGCGCAGTCCCAGTCGATGATCGTCCACCCGTCGCCCTGCGCCACCAGGTTCCACGGGGCCAGGTCGTGGTGGACGATCAGGTCGTCGCCCTCCGGCGGGATCAGGCGCTGCCACTCGGCGTCCGGGGGAGGGGTGAACCCCGCGCACGCGTCATGCAGCTCCCTGAACAGCGTGGCGACGCCCGCGAGCCGCTCGTCCGGCTCGACGAGGGCGAAGTGATCGGGCCAGACCACCTCGCCCCTGGCGAACGTCAGCACCTCCCGGCCCTGCTCGTCCACGCCCAGCGGGCGGGGCGCGCCGCGGAAGCCCGCCTCGTGGAGATGGGTGAGCAGGGCGTGGACGGCGGGCGTCCACGGTCCGGCCGGCCGGCGCACGGTGTCGCCGACGCGGACGACGCCCGCGCTGACATTGCCGCCTTCGAGGGGATGTTCCTTCATGGGGAGATCATCCCAGCCGGACGTCAGGGGCAGCTGATCACCTGAGCGCCAGCCTGGCGTCAGGGGCAGGTGATCACCTGGGCCAGCCGGGTGTCACGGGCAGGTGATCACCTGGGCCGCCCACGACAGGCCCCCGCCGAACGACAGCAGCAGCACCGGCGCCCCTGACGGCACCTCGCCCCGCGCCACCAGCTTCGACAGCGCGATCGGCACCGAGGCGGCCGAGGTGTTGCCAGACTCGGTCACGTCGGTGGCGACGATCGCCCGCTCGGGCAGCCCCAGCCGGTCCGTGATCGCCTCGATGATGCGCAGGTTGGCCTGGTGGGTGACGACGGCCGCCAGATCGGCGATGTCCAGGCCGGCACGCCGGCAGGCCTCCTTGGCGACGCCCGGCATGGTGGTGGTCGTCCAGCGGAAGACGGTCTGCCCCTCCTGGGCGAAGAACGGGTGCCACGAGCCCGCCAGCCGTACGGCATCGCCACGGGAGGGGTCGGAGCCCCAGCACACCGGCCCGATCCCGGCGGTGTCGGCGGTGTCGGCGGCGCTCACGATGGCCGCGCCCGCGCCGTCGCCGAGCAGGACGCAGCTCGTGCGGTCGCTCCAGTCGGTGACGTCCGACATCTTCTCCGCGCCGATCACCAGCGCGTGCCCCGCCGCGCCCGCGCGGACCGCGTGGTCGGCGGTGGCCAGGGCCGTGCAGAAGCCGGCGCAGCCGTTGTTGAGGTCGTAGCAGACCGCCGAGGGGATGCCCAGCTGCCGGGCGACCCTGGCGGCGATGGAGGGCATGCGGTCCATCGCGGTGAAGGTCGCCACGGTGACCAGCCCGATGTCGGCCGGGGCCAGGCCCGAGGCCGACAGCGCCTTGGCGGCCGCCTGCCCGGCCAGGTCGGCGACCGACTCGTTCTCGGCCGCCAGGTGCCTGGTGACGATGCCGGTGCGCCGCCGGATCCACTCGTCGGAGGTGTCGACCATGGCGGCCAGGTCGTCGTTCGTCAGGACTCGGTCGGGCTGGTGGTGACCCAGGGCGGTGATGCGGGATCCCGGCACGGGCTCGTCTCCTCGGGGGTGTGATGGTCTGGCCCGAAATATAGCAACCGGTCGATCGCTATAGTGGGTGGGGTGAGTCCTCGCCGTTCTGTGGCCGAAGCCCGCCACACCCATGATCGCATTCTCGCCTGTGGCGTCGCCGTCGCGTCCGTCGATGGGCTTGAGGGCCTGACGATCGGGAGGCTCGCGACGGAACTGGGGCTGAGCAAGGGCGGCATTCTGGGTCATTTCGGGACGAAAGAGGCGTTGCAGCTGGCGACCCTGCGCCGGGCCGCGACGCTCTTCTCGCGACTGGTGTGGGCGCCCGTGGAACACGAACGGCCCGGCCTCGCGCGGCTGCGGGCCGTGTGTGACTCGTGGGCCCGCTACCTGGTGGAGGAGCGGGAGATCTTCCCCGGCGGATGCGTGTTCGCCACCGCCTCCGTCGAGTTCGACGCCCGCGACGGAGCCGTGCGGGACGAGGTCGCCCGGTTGCTGCGGGTCTGGAGGGTACGGCTGGCGCACGACCTGCGGGTCGCGATCGAGGCGGGGGAGCTGGCGGCCGGGACCGACGTCGAACAGGTGGTGTTCGAGCTCGACGGCATCTTCCTGGCGCTGAACCAGCAACTCCAGCTCTTCCGCGACGAGCGCTCGGTGGAACGCGCACGACGCGCCTGGGAACGACTCCTGTCGTGAGCGGGGCCGCGGCTGCCACGGGCAGGCTTCTGTCGTGAGCGGGGGTCGCGGCTGCCACGGGGAGGCTCCTGTCGTGAGCGAACCGTGTCAAAAGTGGCGTTGATCCCTTGGTAGGATCGCTCACTCCCGGCCCGGCGACGTCCGCCGCCCGCCCCGCCGTCTCCTGCCCTCCCCGGAGCAGCCCGGCGCGGACTCGACGCTCGAAGGAGAGAGCCCCGTGGCCGACCATCCCCTGCTGCGCAAGAACAGGCGGTTCCAGCTGCTGTGGATCGGCAGCGCCGTCTCCCAGCTGGGCGTGGAGCTGACCAAACTCGCCATGCCGCTGCTGGTCCTGGCGCTCACCGGCTCGCCGGGCCTGGCCGGGCTGGTCACCGGCGCCAAGGTCGCCGCCACCGTCCTGGTGCAGCTCCCCGCCGGCGTCTGGGTGGACCGCTGGGACCGCCGCCGCACCCTCATCACCGCCCAGGCGCTGCAACTGGTCAACGCCGTCCTGCTCGCCGTCCTGGTCATGACCGGCCTGCTCGAAGCCTGGCAGTTCCTGGTCTTCGGCATCATCGACGGCGCCTGCCAGGCCTTCACGGAACCGGCCCGCACCACCGCGATCCGCGCGATCGTCCCGCCGGAACAGCTCGGCACCGCCTACGCGCAGGAGGAGTCGCGCAACCACGCCGCCCGCCTCGTCGGCCCGCCCCTGGGCGGGCTGCTGTACGGCATCGCCAGGGCCGTGCCGTTCGTCCTCGACGCCGTCACCTACCTGGTCGCCCTGATCTGCACCGTCATGGCCAAGGTGCCGCGCCGCCCCGCGGTCGCCGCGCCGCCGCAGCGCATGCACCGCGCGCTGGGCGAGTCGTTCGCGTGGTTGTGGCGCCGGCGCGGCCTGCGCGAGGCCACCCTGCTCGTCAACGCGCTCAACCTGCTCGGCAGCGCCTTCATGATCCCGCTGATCGTGCTGGTCACCGAGCGCGGCGGCGACGCTCGCGTCACCGGGGCCGTGATGGCCGGCATCGGGATCGGCGGCCTGGCCGGCGCCCTGCTGTCGGCCAGGATCGGCCGCCTGCTCCCGCCGGGCCCGCTGATGATCGCTGTCGTCGCCGTCTTCGGAGCCTGCCTCGTCGTCATGGCCCTGCCGTTCGGTCCGTGGTGGCCGCTGCTCCCGCTGATGGTCCTGTCGGTGGCCACCCCCGCGCTGAACGTCGTGCTGTCGGTCGTCACCACGCGCCTCGTGCCCGAGGACATGATCGGCCGGGTCTCCTCGGTGCTCGGCGTCCTCGGCAGGGGCCTGGCGCCCATCGGTCCTGTCCTGGGCGGCACCCTCGCGGGCGTCCTCGGCGGCGCGACGTCGGTGGCGCTGATCGGCGTGGTCATCCTGGTCACGGCCGTCGTGGCGATATCCAGTCGCGCCCTGCGGGGGTTCACCGGCTAACGTTGCGTCCCATGCTTGAACGGATCTCCCAGATGGCCGGCGAGCTGGCCGAGGTGCCCGGCGTCGTGGGCGTCGTGCTCGGCGGCAGCCGCGCCAGGGACGAACACCACCCAGGCTCCGACTGGGACCTCGGCCTCTACTACCGGGGCGAGCTCGACATGGCCGCCCTCGACAAGCTGGCGGGCGCCCCCGTGGCCGGACCCGGCGGCTGGGGTCCGTGGGTGAACGGCGGCGCCTGGCTGCGCGTCGACGGCGTGGCCGTGGACTGGATCCTGCGCGACCTGGACCGGGTCGAGCGCGTGTGGGAGTCCTGCCGGGCGGGACAGTACGAGATCGGGGTGCAGCCAGGGCACCCCCTCGGGTTCTACTCGTCGTGCTACGCGGGCGAACTGGCCCTCGCACGCGTCCTGGCCGACCCCGCCGGACGCCTGGCCGAACTGCGGGCGGAGATGGCGCTCTACCCGGAGCCGCTGCGGGACGCGCTGGTCGCGGGTGCCTGGGAGGCGGGCTTCCTCGTCGACGGCGCCGCCAAGAGCGCGGCGCGGGGCGACGTGCTGCACGTCACGCTGTGCCTGGCCCGGGCGGTGGGGGTGCTCGTGCAGGCGCTGTACGCCACGGAGCGCCGGTGGTGCCTCAACGAGAAGGGGTCGCTGGCGGTGGCCGCGGCCTTCCCGTCGGCTCCCGAGGGCTTCGGCGAGCGGGCCCGGGCGCTGCTGGGATCTCCAGGCCACGAGCCCGCCGCACTGACGGCCACGGTCGAGGCCGCCCGGGCCCTGGTCCAGGAGACCCGCGACCGCCTGCCTACGGCAGGGTGACCTTGACCTTGGTGGTCTTGCTCTCCTCGTGGAGCCGGTTGAGCGAGCTCACCAGGTAGGTCCCCGACGCCGGGGCCGTGAAGCCCGGTGTGGTGGTCACGGCGACCAGGTTGCGCCCGTCGACCGAGGCGCAGGCCGCGTCGCCCCCTGGTACGCGGTAGACCGCGTACGCGCGGGCGTTGGCCGCGTCCGTCCACTTCACCGTCGCGCCCGAGGCCTGGACGCCCGAGGGCTTGGCGGCGGCGGGGGCCGAGGCGCCGGTGCGGTCCTTCATGAGCGGCAGCAGGGCCGGGCGCTTGTAGTGGCCGGCCGCCAGGCGGTCCATCACCCCGAGGGGATTGGAGAGCATCTGCTTGGCGCTGAAGTAGACGTCGCCGTCGACCTGCTTGTAGGACTGGTTGAGCGTCAGGTGCGCGGGCAGCTCGCCCGGCTTGGTCCAGGCGGCCTGGTCGGTGGTGCCGACGCGGTAGAGCGCCTGGCCGATGTAGAGGTCGACGTCGGTGCCCTTGACGGCTCCGGCCCACCACGGCACGAGCACCTTGTAGTCGGCGATCTTGAAGCCGCGCGGCCAGTAGAGCTGCGGCATGATGTAGTCGACCGTGCCGGACTTGATCCAGTGGCGGGCGTCGGCGTAGATCGAGTCGTAGGCCGACATGCCCGACGTGGCGGAACCGGCCGGGTCCTGGGCCTTGTTGCGCCAGATGCCGAACGGGCTGATGCCGAACTTGACGTGGTTCTTCAGCTCGTGCACGGCCTTGTCGACCTGGGCGACGAGCGTGTTGACGTTGTCGCGGCGCCAGTCGGCGAGCTTCTTGCCGCCGCCGTGACGGCGGAAGGCCGAGGAGTCGTCGAACTTACCGCCGCCGCCCGGGTAGGGGTAGAAGTAGTCGTCGAAGTGCACGCCGTCGACGTCGTAGCGCGACACCACGTCGGAGATGACCTTGATGACGTGCGAGCGCACCTCGGGCAGGCCGGGGTTGTAGTACAGGCGGTCGCCGTACTTCACGGTCCAGTCGGGATGCACGCGCGCCGGGTGGCTGGCGGGAAGCTTGGAGGTGTCGGCGTCGTAGGCGGCCCGGTAGGGGTTGAACCAGGCGTGGAACTCCAGCCCGCGCTTGTGCGCCTCCTCGATGAGGAACGGCAGCGGGTCCCAGCCGGGGTCCTTGCCCGCGGTGCCCGTCAGGTACTGCGACCACGGCTCGAGCGACGACTTGTACAGCGCGTCGGAGGCCGGGCGCACCTGGACGAAGACGGCGTTGAAGCGCCGCGCCGCGGCGGCGTCGAGCAGCTTGACGTACTCGGCCTGCTGCTTGGCGACGGTCAGGCCGGTGCGCGAGGGCCAGTCGATGTTCTTGACCGTGGCGATCCACACGCCGCGCAGCTGCCGCTTGGGGAACTTGGGGTTGGGCGCGCAGGTGCCGACGGGCTGCAGGGCGGCTCGCGAGGGCGTGCCGGTGGCGGGGTCGGCGTCCGCACGAGGGCCGAACGCGTAGGCGGCGCCGGACGCGACGATCGCGAGGGCGGCGGCGGCGAGCAGAGGGCGTGCGGTTCGCATGGTTCCTCAGTCTGGCATCGCCTCCGGGATGCTTTGGCCGGAAAATAGAAATCAATTCGTGATGCTGATGTGACTAAAGAGGAAAATGTGCTGCCCGAGCAGGGCGGGGCGCCGCCGTGGCGACGCCCCGCGAGCGTCACTCGGCGGCCGTGGAGAGCTTGCCCGCCAGGTGCGAGGGCAGCGGCTCGTAGCGCAGGAACGACCGGGTGAACGTGCCCGTCCCGTGCGACATCGAGCGCAGGTCGATCGCGTAGCGGGTGATCTCCAGCTCCGGCACCTCGGCCTTGACCAGGGTGCGCCCGGTGCCGACCGGCTCGGTGCCGAGCACCCGGCCGCGCCGGGACGACAGGTCGGACATGATGGAGCCGACGTAGTCGTCGGCCACCAGGATCGAGACCTCGTCGACCGGCTCCAGCAGCAGCACGGGCACCTTCTGCGCGCACTCCTTCATCGCCAGCTGGCCGGCGATCTGGAAGGCCATGTCGGAGGAGTCGACCGAGTGCGCCTTGCCGTCGTAGAGCGTGACGCGCACGTCCACCATCGGGTAGCCGGCGTGCACGCCGCGGTCCATCTGGGCGCGCACGCCCTTCTCGACCGAGGGGATGAACTGCCGGGGCACGACGCCGCCCACGATCTTGTCCACGAACTCGAAACCCCCGCCGGAGGGCAGGGGCTCGACCTCGATGTGGCAGATGGCGTACTGCCCGTGGCCGCCGGTCTGCTTGACGTTGCGGCCCATCGCCTGGCACTTGCCGCCGAAGGTCTCCCGGAGCGGGACCCTCAGCTCCACGCGTTCGACCTCGACCCCGTGGCGTTTGGCCAGCCGGTCGAGCAGGACGTCGGTGTGCGCCTCGCCCATGCACCACAACACCAGCTGGCGGGTCTCGGCGTTGTTCTCCAGCCGCAGCGTCGGATCCTCGGCGACCAGGCGGCCCAGGGCCTGCGACAGCTTGTCCTCGTCGGCCTTGGACTTGGCGCGGATGGCGACGGGCAGCAGCGGGTCGGGCATCGTCCAGGCGGTCATGAGCAGGGGGCGCTCCACGTCCGACAGCGTGTCGCCGGTCTCGGCGCGCGACAGCTTGGCCACGGCGACGATGTCGCCGGCGATCGCCTTGGCGACGGTGCGCTGGTGCTTGCCCAGCGGCGAGGAAAGGGTGCCGATGCGCTCGTCGACGTCGTGGTCCTCGTGGCCGCGGTCGGCCAGGCCGTGCCCTGAGACGTGCACGGTCATGTCGGGGCGCAGGGTGCCGGAGAAGACGCGCACGAGGCTGATACGGCCGACGTACGGGTCGCTGGTGGTCTTGACGACCTCGGCGACCAGCGGGCCCTCGGCGTCGCAGGAGACGCCCTGGACGGGCCTGCCGTCGACGGTGGTGATCTCGGACAGCGGATGCTCCAGCGGCGAGGGGAAGCCCTGGGTGATGAGCTCCAGGATCTCGGCCGCGCCGATGCCCATCCCGCTGCACAGCACCGGGTAGAAGTGGCCCTTGCAGACCGCCTTCTCCAGGTCGTCGATGAGGACCTTG
The DNA here is from genome assembly GCF_044456985.1 of Nonomuraea sp. NPDC050663. NCBI lineage: Bacteria > Bacillati > Actinomycetota > Actinomycetes > Streptosporangiales > Streptosporangiaceae > Nonomuraea > Nonomuraea sp. NPDC050663. The sequence goes on along the minus strand of NZ_JBITGL010000006.1, from coordinate 81,378 downwards.
GTCTCGATGTGGTCGCCCGACAGGTAGCGGTCCATGAGCGACTCGTCTTCGCTCTCCTGGATGATGCCCTCGATGAGGCTGCCGCGATACTCCTCGATCTGCGACTCGTACTCCGCGCCCGGCTCCTTCTCCTGGCGGGTGCCGGTGGCGTAGTTGTAGAACTTCTGCGACAGCAGCCCGATCAGGCCGTTGACGTGCCCGTTGGTCACCACGGGGAGATACAGGGGCGCGACACCGTCGCCGAAGACGTCCTGACAGGCGGCCAGCACCTCGTCGAAGTCGGCCCGCTGGTGGTCGATCTTGGTGATGACGACCGCGCGGGGCATGCCGACCTGGGCGCACTCCTCCCAGAGCATCTGGGTCAGGCCGTCGATGCCGTCGGAGGCCGAGACCACGAAGAGGGCGGCGTCGGCCGCGCGCAGCCCGGCGCGCAGGTCTCCGACGAAGTCGGCGTATCCGGGGGTGTCGAGCAGGTTGATCTTGATGCCGTTGTGGACCATGGGGGCCAGTGACAGGTTCACCGACCGCTGCTGCCGTACCTCCACCTCGTCGAAGTCGCTGACCGTGGTGCCGTCCTCCACCCTGCCGGTGCGCTGGATGGTGCCGGTGGCGGCCAGGAGGTGCTCGACGAGGGTGGTCTTCCCCGCCCCTGAATGGCCGACCAGTGCGACGTTGCGTACTCCGTCCGCTCTGTCGGCCGTGGGTGCCCTGCCGGCGGCTCCCATGGGGTTCTTCTCGGCCACATCGCCTCCCGCGTCGTCGGTTCGAGATCCCGAACGCCGCGCCTTGGCGGAAAAAGCCACCGCAAAGACGCGGTGTGTTCACCAAATACCCGTGTGGCGAATATCACAAGAGGTGAGCGTCAAAGAAAATGGCCTACGATCGTGCTGCGATGCTGAAACTCCTGCGCCCGGCCATGACCCGGATCCTCACCCCGCTCGGCACGGCCCTGGTGAGCCGGGGCGTCGGCCCCGATGCCGTCACCGCGTTCGGCACCACGGGCACCGTGGTCACCGCGCTGGTCATGTTCCCGATGGGCCACCTGTGGTGGGGAGCGTTCATCATCGGCCTGTTCACGCTGCTCGACCTGCTCGACGGCGTCGTGGCCAGGCTCGGAGGCGGCGGGGGCAGCACGTGGGGCGCCTTCCTCGACTCCACCTTCGACCGGGTCGCCGACGCCGCGATCTTCTCGGGCGTCGCCGCCTACCTGGTGCTCGACGGCCAGCTGGTGCTGGCCGCCGTCGTGCTGTTCTGCCTGGTCGCCGGGATGCTGGTGTCGTACGTCAAGGCACGCGCGGAAGGGCTGGGGCTCACCTGCGACGTGGGCCTGGTGGAGCGCCCCGAGCGCCTGGTCGTGGGCCTGTGCGCGGTGGGCTTCTCGCAGTTCTGGCAGCCCCTGCTGGCGCTGGGCATGGTGCTGCTGGCTCTGGGCAGCGCGATCACGGTCGTGCAGCGTGTCGTCCACGTCCGCAAGCAGACCGGAGAACTCCACAAGCAGACTGGAGAGCGATGAGCGTCTCGATGGCCGACCGGGCCGTTGCGGCCGGGTTCACCGCCGGCTGGAAGCTGGTTCCCCTCCTGCCGCACAAGCTCACCGGCCGCGGCTTCGACCTGGCGGCCGACCGCGTCTGGCGCGGGCGCGGGCCGAGCGTGCGCCGCCTGGAGGCCAATCTCCAGCGGGTGACCGGCCTGGAGGGCGAGCAGCTGCGCGAGCTGAGCCGCCGCGGCATGCGCTCCTACTTCCGCTACTTCCACGAGGTCTTCCGCCTGCCGAAGATGCGCAGCGACGAGATCGTGCGCCGCACCCACGTCACCGGCGGCCACCACATCTTCGACACCCTCGACTCCGGCCGCGGCGTCGTGCTGGCGCTGCCGCACATCGGCAACTGGGACCAGGCGGGCGCCTGGCTGATCGGCAGCGGCCACCGTTTCACCACGGTCGCCGAGCGGCTCAAGCCCGAGTCGCTCTACCGCCGCTACACCGCCTTCCGCGAGGGACTCGGCATGGAGGTGCTGCCGCTGACCGGCGGCGACGGCCACACCATCGGCACGCTGGCCTCGCGCGCACGGCGGGGCGGCGTGGTCTGCCTGCCCGCTGAGCGCGACCTGACCAAGAACGGCATCGAGGTGCAGTTCTTCGGTCACACCACCAAGGTGCCTGCCGGCCCCGCCCTGCTGGCCGTGCAGACGGGCGCCGCGCTGCTGCCCGCGCTGCCGTACTTCCACGGCGACGACTGGGGCCTGATCATCGACCCGGAGATCCCCGTGCCCGAGGAGGGCACCAGGCAGGAGAAGGTCGCCCTGGTCGCGCAGCGGCTGGTGGAGGTCTTCGAGAAGGGCATCGCCGACCACCCGGAAGACTGGCACATGCTGCAGCGCCTGTGGACCGACCAGTGAGGGTGGGAATCGTCTGCCCGTATTCCTGGGACATGCCCGGCGGCGTCAAGCAGCACATCGACGACCTCACGCAGGCGCTCATCGCGCAGGGCCACGAGGTCTCCGTCATCGCCCCCGCCAGCGACGACGACGAGCTGCCGCCGTACGTGACGGGCGCGGGCCGTGCCCTGCCCGTGCCGTACAACGGGTCGGTGGCGCGCATGTCGTTCGGGTTCCTGTCGGCGGCGCGGGTGCGCCGCTGGATCAACGAGGGCGACTTCGACGTCCTGCACATCCACGAGCCGCTGATCCCGTCGCTCGGCGTGCTGGCCTGCTGGGCGGCCTCCGGGCCGATCGTGGCGACCTTCCACGCCTCCTTCAACCGCTCGCGCGCCATCGCGATCGCCGAGCCGCTGCTGCGCAGCGCGCTGGAGAAGCTGCACGGCCGCATCGCCGTCTCCGACGCGGCGCGCACGTCGCTGGTGGAGCAGTTCGGCGGCGACACGGTGCTGATCCCCAACGGGGTGACCGTCAGCCGCTTCGTCGAGGCCGAGCCGCTCGACGGGTGGGGCCCCGACGGCACGACGCTGGGCTTCCTCGGGCGCATGGACGAACCGCGCAAGGGCCTGCCGATCCTGCTGGAGGCCATGGAGCGCATCCCCGACGCCAAGCTGCTGATCGCCGGTCCCGGCGAGGTCAAGATCCCCAAGTCGATCCGTGACCGGGTGACGTTGCTGGGCATGGTGAGCGAGGCCGACAAGATCCGCGCCTACCACTCGGTCGACGTGTTCGTGGCGCCCAACACCGGCGGCGAGAGCTTCGGCATCGTGCTGGCCGAGGCCATGGCGTCGGGGGCGACCGTGCTGGCCAGCGACATCCCGGCCTTCCGCCGGGTGCTCGGCGAGGGCCAGGCGGGGGCGCTGTTCGTCAACGGCGATCCCGAGTCGCTGGCCGAGGAGGCCCGCGCGCTGCTGGCCGATCCGGAGCGCCGGGCCAAGCTGTCGGCGGAGGCGCTGGTGGCGGTGCGCAAGTACGACTGGTCGACGGTCGCGCGCGACGTGGTGCGCGTCTACGAGACGGTGACCGCGGGCGCCGGCCGGGTCGTGGAGGACCTGTGACCGGGCCGTGGAGGACCTGCTGATGGAGCGCTCGTGATCTACCTCATCGTCGCGATCGTGGTGGTGCTGACCGCGGTCTACATCTCGTGGCGCGCCGGCCGCCTCGACCGGCTGCACATCCGCCTGGAGCTGGCGGCCGAGGCGCTGGAGGCGGCGCTGACCCGCCGCCGCGCCGTCGTCCTGGAGCTGGCCGGCTCGCGCCTGCTCGACCCGGCCACCTCGCTGGTGCTGGCCGCCGCCGCCCACGAGGCCCGTACGGCGGGGCCGGACGAGCGCGAGCACGCCGAGAGCAACCTGTCGCAGGCCCTGCGCGCCGCGCTGGAGCAGGAGCGGTTCCGCGAGAAGCTGGCCGAGTCCCCGGGTGGCTCCGACCTGGTGGAGGAGCTCGACGCGGCGATCGCCAAGGTCGTCTACTCCCGCAGCTTCTACAACAACGCCGTCTCCGTGACGCGGGTCGCGCAGCGCCGCTGGCTGGCCAGGACCCTGCGCCTGGCGGGCAAGACCGATTTCCCGCAGTTCTTCGAGATCGACGACACTCCTCCGGAGTCGATGTCGAAGGAGTGAGGATGATCGTGGGACAAACTGTGACAAGTCCTTAAGTTAGCCCGGTAGGCTTCTCCCGTTTTCCCCACGGAGGAGCTGAAACGTGCGCAAGATGCTGCTTGCCCTGGCTGTGCTGGTCCCTGTCGCGGCGTGTTCCTCCGAGGACCCGCCCGCGAGCCAGCCGCAGGCGGCCTCCGCCTCGCCCTCCGTCGAGCCGACCGAGCAGGCGGTCACGCACCCGTTCACCGGCCTGCCCGACGACAAGCGCAAGCCGGTGCTGGCGGTCAAGATCGAGAACACTGCGGCGGGCAAGCCGCAGATGGGCCTGAAGAGCGCCGACATCGTCTACATCGAGCAGGTCGAGGCGGGCCTGACCCGGTTGATGGCGATCTTCTCCTCGAAGATCCCGGCCAAGGTGGGCCCGGTCCGCAGCGCGCGCATCTCCGACCTGCACATCGCGCCGATGTTCGGCAAGCCGGCCTTCGCCTACTCCGGGGCGCAGACCAAGATGCTGCCGTTCATCGCCGAGGCCTCGCTGTTCGACGTGGGTGACACCAGGAACCCCGGCGCCTACTTCCGCCAGCCGGGCCGCTACGCCCCCTACAACCTGTTCGCCACGACCAAGAGCCTGCTCAAGGCCGCGCCGAAGGCGACCAAGGCCAAGGACATCGGCTTCACCTTCGGCGACGCCCCCGAGGCGGGCGGGGTGGACAAGAAGCGGCAGACCGTGCGCTGGCCCGCCGCGCGCTTCGACTTCGTGTGGTCCGCGGACGAGGAGCAGTGGATGATCTACCAGGACGGCAAGAAGGACATGGCGGCCGAGGGCGGCCAGCTGTCCGCGCCGACCGTGGTGGTCCAGTGGGTCAAGACCGAGCGCTCGCAGTTCCACGACAAGAACTCCAGCTACACGCCGCTGGTGCACACCGTCGGCAAGGGCGACGCGATCGTGCTGCGCGACGGCAAGGCCTACAAGGCCAAGTGGAAGCGCGCCTCCGAGGAGGAGGGCACGACCTTCACCACGCCCGACGGCGAGCCGATGAACTTCGCCCCCGGCCAGGTCTGGGTGGCGCTCGCGGCCAAGAAGCCGGTCACCCCATAGAAGTGGTCTGAAGCCGCAGCGCGGAAGTGGTCCTTAACGGATGCCACTGGATGCTCCGTAAACTGGAGTGGCCAACCCAAGTCATTCGTGAGGTGCATAAACGTGTCCGAAACAGCCACTGGAACCGCTCGCGTCAAGCGGGGCATGGCGGAGATGCTCAAGGGCGGCGTGATCATGGACGTCGTCACGCCGGAGCAGGCGAAGATCGCCGAGGACGCGGGCGCCGTCGCCGTCATGGCTCTGGAGCGGGTCCCCGCCGACATCCGCGCGCAGGGCGGCGTGTCACGGATGAGCGACCCCGACATGATCGACGGCATCATCGCCGCCGTCTCCATCCCGGTCATGGCCAAGGCCCGCATCGGCCACTTCGTCGAGGCCCAGGTGCTCATGTCGCTGGGCGTCGACTACATCGACGAGTCCGAGGTGCTCACCCCGGCCGACTACGCCAACCACATCGACAAGTGGCGCTTCACCGTGCCCTTCGTGTGCGGCGCGACCAACCTGGGCGAGGCCCTTCGCCGCATCACCGAGGGCGCGGCCATGATCCGCTCCAAGGGTGAGGCGGGCACGGGCGACGTCTCCAACGCCGTCACCCACATGCGCACCATCCGCCAGGAGATCAAGCGCCTGACCTCGCTGCCCGAGGACGAGCTCTACGTGGCGGCCAAGGAGCTGCAGGCGCCGTACGAGCTGGTCGTGGAGGTCGCCAAGACCGGCAAGCTGCCCGTCGTGCTGTTCACCGCCGGCGGCATCGCCACCCCGGCCGACGCCGCGATGATGATGCAGCTGGGCGCCGAGGGCGTCTTCGTGGGCTCCGGCATCTTCAAGTCGGGCAACCCGGCCGAGCGTGCCGCCGCCATCGTCAAGGCGACCACGTTCTACGACGACCCCGACGTCATCGCCAAGGTCTCGCGCGGCCTGGGCGAGGCGATGGTCGGCATCAACGTCGACGACATCCCGGTGCCGCACCGCCTGGCCGAGCGCGGCTGGTAGCACCCGCGGAAAGGGCGGCGCTCCGGTGCCGCCCTTTTTCGGTCTGAAGGAAACCTCGCTCCGCGCGGGTAAGTTGTCGCGATTTTTCAGCGATGTCCACGACATGTTCATGAATGTGGTCAAAGCTCGGCGACATGTCCCGATTGAACCGCAGATCCTTCCTTGTGACCGGTTTAGCGGCGGCCGCGGTCATCCCGGCCGCCCCGGCCCTGGCCGACCCCGACCCGAGCTCCGAGACCGCCGCGACCCTGGCGGGCCGGGGCCTGCGCACCGACCCCTTCACCCTCGGCGTCGCCAGCGGCGACCCCGATCACGGCGGCTTCGTCATCTGGACCAGGCTGGCCCAGCAGCCCATGGCCGAGGACGGCCTGGGCGGCATGCCGCAGCGGCCCTTCACGGTGCAGTGGCAGATCTACGCCGACGAGCGGGCCAGGCGCGTGGTGCGCGCGGGCGTGGCCGTCGCCGCGCCCGAGTGGGGCCACAGCGTCCACGTGGAGGTCGACTCCCTGCCGTCGGACCGGGAGTACTGGTACCGCTTCCGCGTCGGGCCGTACGTCTCGCCGCTGGGCCGCGCCCGCACCGCGCCCCACCCGCTGTCGTACGGCGGGGCGTTGTCGATGGCCTTCGTCTCCTGCGCGCAGTACGAGCACGGCTTCTTCACCTCCTACCGTCACCTGGCCGCCGAGCGCCCCGACCTGGTGCTGCACCTGGGCGACTACCAGTACGAGTACACGAAGAACACCTACACCATCCCCGGCGGCAACATCCGCCACCACGACGGTCCCGAGACCGAGACCCTGGCCAACTACCGTCAGCGCCACGCCCAGTACAAGGCCGACCCCGACCTACAGGCGGCCCATGCCGCCTCGCCGTGGCTGGTGGTGTGGGACGACCACGAGCTCGACAACAACTGGGCCGACGAGGTGCCGGAGAAGCCGGAGGTGCCGCAGCCGAACTTCCTGTCGCGCCGCGAGGCCGCCTTCCGCGCCTACTACGAGAACATGCCGCTGCGCCGTACGAGCATCCCGCGCGGCATCGACATGCAGCTCTACCGGCGCATCCGGTGGGGGCGCACGGCCACCTTCCACATGCTCGACACCCGTCAGTACCGCGACGACCAGGGCTGCGGCGACGGCTACCGCGACTGCCCGGCCGCGGTCGACCCGGCGCGTTCGATCACCGGGGCCGAGCAGGAGGCCTGGCTGCTCGACGGCTTCCGCCACTCGCGCGCCCAGTGGGACATCCTGGGCCAGCAGGTCTTCTTCGCCCAGCGTGACAACAACGCCGGTCCCGCCAAGGTGACCTCGCAGGACTCCTGGGACGGCTACGTCGCCTCACGACGGCGCATCACGCAGGGGTGGCTCGACGCCGAGGTGCGCAACGCGGTCGTGCTCACCGGTGACGTGCACGCCCACTGGGCCAGCGACCTCAAGCTCGACTACGACGACCCGACCGGTCCCTCCGTGGGCTCGGAGCTGGTGGCGACCTCGATCAGCACCGGGGGAGACGGGGCCGACTCCGATCCGGCCACGCATCCCTTCCTCAAGATCAATCCGCATCTGAAGTTCTACAACAACCAGCGCGGATACGTGCTGACGAAGATCGAGCGCGACCAGCTGACCGCCGACTTCAAGGTCGTGCCGCGCGTGCAGACGCCCGGCTCCGAGGTCTACACGCGCGCCACCTTCGTCGTGGAGGACCGGGTTCCCGGCGTGCAGCAGACCTACCTGCGCCCGCTCGACCCGACGCTGATGGCCGCGACCGAGATGACGGTGGAGGAGACGGTCCGCCTGGAGACCGAGCGTCCGTGATTGAATACTTAGACAGTCTAACTTAGACTGTCTAAGTATGAGCGACTCCGAGGTCCTGGCGCGGGAGCTGTCCACCACCCTGCGCCGGATCGTCCTGCTGTTGCGCCGCGCGGTGGCCGGCCAGCCGGTCACCCCGCAGCAATACGCCGTGCTCGGCTCCCTCGAATCCGGCCCCCGCCGCATGACCGAGCTGGCCGAGGAGCACGCCGTCCACCTGCCCACCATGACGGTGGCGATCAACCGCATGGAGGACGGCGGGCTGGTGACCCGGGGCAGCGACCCGGCCGACGCACGCGTGCGCACGGTCGAGCTGACCGAGGACGGCAGGTCCCGCCTGGCGAGCGTGCGCCGCGCGCGCATCTCCTACCTCGCCGCGCAACTGGAGGCGCTCACCCCGGACGAGCGCGAGGAACTGGCCACCGTGCTACCTCTGCTCGACAAGCTCGGCCGGGCCGATCCACCTCGTTAGGAACCACCCATGCGCAACGGCATCCTCCGCCAGCCCATGTCCGTGTGGGCCACCGCGTTCGCCGCGGTCGTGGCCTTCATGGGCATCGGGCTCGTCGACCCGATCCTCCCCGCCATCGCCCAGGGCCTGCATGCCGGGCCCAGCGAAGTCTCCCTGCTGTTCACCAGCTACTTCCTGGTCACGGCGGTGGCCATGCTGATCACCGGCTGGGTCTCCAGCCGCATCGGCGGCAAGAAGACCCTCCTGCTGGGCCTGGCCCTCGTCGTGGTGTTCGCGGCGCTCGCCGGCACCTCGGGCTCCGTCTCCGAGCTCGTCGGCTTCCGCGCCGGCTGGGGCCTGGGCAACGCGCTGTTCGTCGCCACCGCCCTGGCCGTCATCGTGGGCGCGGCCAGCGGCGGCGCCGAATCCGCCATCATCCTCTACGAGGCCGCGCTGGGCCTGGGCATCTCCCTCGGACCGCTGGTCGGCGCCCTCCTGGGCGACTGGAACTGGCGCGCGCCCTTCTTCGGCACCTCCGTGCTCATGGCTGCCGGCTTCGTGCTCATCGCCACCCTGCTCAAGGCGCCGCCCAGGCCCGCCGTCAAGACGCGGCTGAGCGACCCGATCAGGGCGCTGGCCCACGGCGGCCTGTCGACGACGGCCTTCACGGCGCTGTTCTACAACTTCGCCTTCTTCACCGTCCTCGCCTTCACGCCCTTCATCCTGGGCATGTCGGCGTACGGCATCGGCGCCGTCTTCTTCGGCTGGGGCGTGCTGGTGGCGCTCTGCTCCGTCTTCGCGGCCCCGCTCCTGCAACGCCGCCTCGGCTCGGTCACCGTGCTCCACATCGCCCTGGCCCTGCTGGGAGTGCTGCAGCTCGGCATCGCCGCCTCCGGCCACGGCGCCGGCGTCGTCGTCTTCGCCATCCTGACCGGCATCCCGATCGGCATCTGCAACACCGTCTTCACCGAGTCGGCCATGGAGGTCTCCGACGCGCCCAGGCCGGTCGCCTCGGCGGGCTACAACTTCGTGCGGTGGATGGGCGGCGCGCTGGCCCCCTACCTGGCCACCAAGCTGGGCGAGGAGGCCGGCGTGGCCGTGCCGTACCTGGTCGGCGCCGTCTGCTGCCTCATCGGCATGACCATCCTGTACGGCAGGCGCCACCACCTGCGCGGCCTGCGGCGCGTCGACGTCCAGCACGCCGTGGTTGCATAGGGGCCATGATCCCCGCGTTGGCGAGCCTGCTCCTGGCGCTCACCCCCCAGCCCCTCTCCGTCATGACCTGGAACATCTGCGGAGGCACCAACGGCAACTGCCCGCTGTACAGGGCGGGCGTGTACGAACAGGCCTGGACGATCGCCCACCACGCCGAAGGCCAGGACCTGATCTTCCTCCAGGAGTTCTGCACCGGCGCCACGGAGCCGCTGGAGAAGGCCCTGGAGGAGCACAGCGGGCGCACCTGGACCGTGAAGGCGTGGGCGATGAGCTACGCCGACGGCCGGCCCCACGCCTGCCATCCCGACTACCAGGGCCGCGCCAGGGGCGTGCAGGGCATCGCGGTGGCCGTGGCCGACCACGAGACGAGCTTCCGCGTGCACCACCTGCCCTCGCCGCCGTGGTTCGTCAAGCGCGCCGTCCTGTGCGCCACCGTGCCGGCCGTCAAGCTGCACGCCTGCGGCACGCACCTGTCGTCGGGCATGGCGGGCGACGACCACCAGCCGGGCAGGCCGTACCGCATGAAACAGCTCGAACGTTTCCGCGAGGTGGCGGTCAAGCCGGGCTACCGCAACGTGTTCGGCGGCGACCTCAACCTCCAGGGTGTCCAGGCCGCCGGGTTCCGGCGCTGCCACGGCGTCACCTACAAGGACAGGAAGATCGACTACCTGTTCGCCGGGAGCATGCGCTCCTGCCGCGTCGGGCCGCGCCAGGCGCCCTCCGACCACCGGCCGCTGTACCTGAAGGAAGAGCGCTGACGCGCGTGGTGTTGAATCGGGTGAACCCATTCGACGGAAGGACGACGCGTGCCCACGATCGGTGTGCTGGCGCTCCAGGGTGACGTGCGCGAGCACGCCCGCGCCCTGGAGTCCGCCGGAGCCACGGCGACAGCCGTACGCAGGCCAGGCGAGCTCGAGACGGTCGACGCGCTGGTGATCCCCGGCGGCGAGTCCACGACCATGTGGAAGCTGGCCCACACCTTCGAGATGCTCGAACCGCTGCGGCTGCGCGTCAAGAACGGCATGCCCGCCTACGGCTCCTGCGCCGGCATGATCATGCTGGCCGACCGCATCGAGGACGGCATCGCCGGACAGCAGACGCTCGGCGGCATCGACATGACCGTGCGCCGCAACGCCTTCGGGCGGCAGGTCGACTCCTTCGAGGAGGACCTGACCTTCGCCGGGCAGGCGATCCGCGCGGTCTTCATCAGGGCGCCGTGGGTGGAATCGGTCGGGCCCGATGTCGAGGTGCTGGCGTCGACTGGCGATAGGATCGTCGCGGTTCGCCAAGGACCGCTGCTCGCGACATCGTTCCACCCCGAGCTGACGGGTGACACGCGCGTGCATGAATACTTCGTAAACCTGGTGAGGGAGCTGTAAGTCATGTCCGGCCACTCCAAATGGGCGACGACGAAGCACAAGAAGGCTGCGCTCGACGCCAAGCGTGGCAAGCTGTTCGCCAAGCTGATCAAGAACATCGAAGTGGCAGCACGGACCGGCGGCCCTGACCCGGATGCCAACCCGACGCTGTTCGACGCCATCTACAAGGCCAAGAAGAGCTCGGTCCCGATCGACAACATCGAGCGCGCCCGCAAGCGCGGCGGCGGTCTGGAGACGGGCGGCGCCGACTGGCAGACGATCATGTACGAGGGCTACGGGCCCAACGGCGTCGCGGTGCTCATCGAGTGCCTCACCGACAACCGCAACCGCGCCGCCTCCGAGGTGCGCGTCGCGCTGACCCGCAACGGCGGCTCGCTCGCCGACCCGGGCTCGGTGGCCTACATGTTCAACCGCAAGGGCGTCGTCCTGGTGCCCAAGGAGGTCGTGACCGACGCCAAGAAGGGCACCACGGTCGCCTACAGCGAGGACCAGATCCTCGACGCCGTCCTGGAGGCGGGCGCCGAGGAGGTCAACGACCTGGGAGAGTCCTTCGAGGTGGTCTCCGAGGCCGGCGACCTGGTGCCGGTGCGCAAGGCGCTGCAGGAGGCGGGCATCGACTACGACTCCGCCGAGTCGTCGTTCATGGCCACCATGAACGTGCCGCTCGACGAGGACGGCGCGCGCAAGATCTTCCGCCTCATCGACGCCCTCGAAGACTCCGACGACGTGCAGAACGTCTACGCCAACTTCGACGTGAGCGACGAGGTCATGGAGAAGATCGACGCCTGATCGCGGGATATCGGTTGGTGGGGCGCGGCCGTCGCTGGCTAGATTTTCCCTTCATGGAGATTCGCGACCTCACCACCGATGACCTCGACCAGGTGCTCGACGCCCGCAGGCGCAGTTTCGGCCCGCTCGGCGCTGCCGACGCCGAGCGGTGGCGCACGCTGGTCGCCCCCACGCTGCCCGAGAGGCGTTACCTCGGGGCGTTCGTCGACGGCAGGCTGGCCGCCAGCGCGCGCCTGCGCAGGCTCACCCAGTGGTGGCACGGCAGGCCGCAGCCGCTGGCCGGCGTCGCGGGAGTGGTCGTCAATCCCGAGTTCCGCGGCCGGGGCGTCGGCACCGCCCTCATGGGCGCGCTGCTCCAGCGCGCCGCCGAGCAGGGCTCCGCGATGTCGATGCTCTATCCCGCGACCACGCCCATCTACCGCTCGCTCGGCTACGAGCACACGGGCACCCTCGACCGGGTCACCCTGCCCGCGGAGACGCTGCGGGCCATCAGACCCTCCACCGAGGTCAAGCTGCGCCGCATGACCCCCGACGACGCCCCCGAGGTGATCGAGGTGCTCGGCCGGCTCCACGCGGCCGCGCGCGCCAGCGGGCCCACCTCCTGGGAGGAGCGCACCTGGCGGCGCTGGCTGGGCGAGGAGGACGACTTCCTCTACATGGCCGACGACGGGTTCGCCGTCTACCGGTGGGACAAGGGCGACATCGAGGTCGACGGCGTCCACGCCGGCTCCGCCGAGACCGCGCGCGCGTTGTGGTCGCTGATCGGCAGCGGCTCCTCCGTCGCCAAGAACGTCACCGCCAACGTCGCGCCCGACGACCCGGTCTTCTGGCTGACGCGCGAGCGCACCAAGGAGCAGATCACCGCCATCCGCTGGATGGGCCGCATCGTGGACCTGCAGGGGGCGATCGAGCGGCGCGGGTACCCGTCCGGCCTGTCGTCGTCGGCCGTGGTGGAGGTGCACGACCCGCTGGAGGCGGGCAACTGCGGCACCTGGCGGCTGGAGGTCTCCGGCGGTTCAGGTACGGCCACGGCCGCCGCGGGCTCGGGCGCCCGCCTGGGCATCGGGGCCATGACCGCCCTCTACTCCGGGGTGCCCACCGCCACGCTGCGCCGCAGCGGGCTGCTGACGGGCGACGACGGCCACGACGAGGCGCTCGACACGATCTTCGCCGCCAGGCCGTACTCCCTGGACTACTTCTAGCCCGCGGTCCTGCGCAGCACCCTGCCCGGCCTGGCGCCGGTGATCTCGCCGTCGCGCAGGACCGCCTGCCCGGCCACGAACACGTCGCGCATCCCCGCCGCGTACTGCCAGGGGTCGGCGTAGGTGGCCAGATCCCCGACCCGCTCGGGATCGAAGACCACCACGTCGGCCACCTGGCCGGGCACGATCGTCCCGCGCTCGGCCATGGCGATCCGCGACGCCGGCAGCGAGGTCATCTTCCGCACCGACTCGGCCAGGCCCAGCAGGCCCCGCTCGCGCGTGTAGCGTCCCAGCACCCGGGCGAAGGTGCCGAAGCTGCGCGGATGCGGATGCCCCTCGCCCGGCGCCCGCATCACCCACCCGTCGCTGGCCACCGCGGCGGAGGGGTGGCGCAGCACCAGGTCCACGTCCTGCTCGGCCATGGCGTGGTTGACGATGCCGACCGAGGCCTGGTGGGCCGCGAGCACCTCCAGCACGGCCTCGGAAGGCTCCACGTCCAGGTCCTTGGCGACGGCGGCGATGGAGTCTCCCACCCGGTCGGCGAAGCGGCCGGGCCCGAGCGTGGCGATGATCACGCCCTCGGGCAGGAAGGTGCGGCCCACCGCGGGACGCATGCCGTCCAGGATGCGCTCGCGCGCCTCGGGGTCGGCCAGGCGCTCCAGCAGGGCCTGGTTGCCGCCGTCGAGCGCCCAGCCGGGCAGGCGCGAGGTCAGTGTGGTGGAGGAGGCGGTGTACGGGTAGACGTCGCACGCCACGTCCAGGCCGTCGGCCGCAGCGGTGTCGAGCATCTCCAGCGCCGCAGCGACCTTGCCGTGGTTGGCCGGGCCCATCGCCTTGAGATGGGAGATCTGCAGCCGGGCGCCTGACGCGCGGGCCACGCCGATCGCCTCCTGCACCGCCTCGATCAGGCGGTCGCCCTCGTCGCGCATGTGCGTGGCGTACAGGAGGCCGTGCAGCGTGGCCTCGGTGGCCAGCGCCTCGATCTCGGCGGTGTCGGCGAACGAGCCCGGTGCGTAGATCAGCCCGGTCGTCAGGCCGTACACGCCCTGCTCGGCGGCGACCGCCAGCAGGCGGCGCATCTCGGCGAGTTCCTCCGCCGTGGCCTGGCGCTGCTCCTGCCCGAGCACTGCGGCACGCAGGGCGCCGTGCCCGACCAGGGGAGCGACGTTGATCGCCGGACGGGCGGCGGCGACGGTGGCGGCGAAGGAGTCGAGGTCGACGCCGAACGCGGGCGCGGGGAACGTCGACAGGCCGCAGTTGCCGGTGACGACCGTCGTGACGCCCTGCCGTACGCAGGCCTCCGCGTCCGGCTGCTCGGCCAGCGTGAAGTCGGCGTGGGAGTGCAGGTCGACGAAGCCGGGCGCGACGACCAGCCCGGACGCGTCGATCACGTGCCCGGCCCGCGAGCCCTCGCCGGCGCGTGCCACCCGGCCGTCGCGCAGCAGGACGTCGGCGCGGCGCGGCGGCGCACCGGTGCCGTCGACCAGGGTTCCACCAGTGATCAGGACGTCCATCATCTCTCCGGATCTCACAACAGCACCACCAGCAGCACGGTGTACAGCAGACACGCGGGGATCAGAAGCGCCCAGCCGGCCCCGAGCAGGTACGGCAGGCGCGTGGCCCTGGCCAGGCCCATGACCCCGACCATGTTGGCGTTGGGCAGCGGGCCGTAGGTGTCGGCCTTGGAGGCCCACAGCAGGATCACCACCCAGGCGGCGGGCGTGACACCCAGGCTGTCGCCCAGCGGGCCGAACACCTCGCCGATGAGCACCACCTGCGCGGCCGTCGCGCCCGGTACGCCCACCCAGCCCAGCGCCGCCACCGCCAGCGCGAACGGCAGCGGCGACATGTCGCGCAGCGCGGGGCCGAACGTCTCCAGCACGACGTCGTACGGCTGGAGCAGCTCGATGAAGGCGAACAGCGCGGCCAGCATCCAGAACAGCGCCAGCATCGGCAGCATGCGCCGCACACCCGTCCAGACCGCGCGCAGCAGGGCGCCGGGCGCCACCCGGGCGGCCAGCGCGGTCACCACGGCCATGAGCGGCAGCGCGATCAGCGGGAAGGTCGTGCCCGCCCTGGTCGCCGTGGCATAGACCACGGTCGCCACGAGGGTGATCGCGAAGGCCCAGGTGGCCCTCACCGCGCCGGGAACGGACTCCCGGTCCTCCTCCAGCGCCGCGGCGTCCGAGGGCTCATAGAGGTCGCCGCGGGCCGCGCTGCGCCGCTGGACCCAGGGCACCACGACCGCCATCAGAGCCAGCGACAACAACGCCAGCGGCCCCGCGCCCACCGCCACGTAGGCCGGGTAACCGACCCCGGCCACGTCCATGATCGCCACGTTGGAACCCGCGAACGGCGCCAGCGCCAGACCGGCGCAGCCGCCGAGGAACATCGTGACCGCCGTGGCGGAGCGCGTGAAGCCCGCCCTGGCGGCCAGCGGGATCAGCAGCGGCGCGGCGATCGCCAGCGCCCCGGCCAGCGTGCCCAGGCTGAACACCAGCACCAGGCAGGCCAGCGCGATCGCGTACATCAGGGCCGTGCGGCCCCGGCCGCCCGCCAGGCGCAGGATGCCCCGCACCATCGTGTCGGCCACGCCGGTCACGCGCAGCACCTCACCGGCGGCGGAGCCGAGCACGATGATCAGGCCGATGATCGTCACCGGGTCGGTCGCCGAGCGCGCCAGGGTCCCCACGATCTCGCCCACCGGCGGCAACGCCACCAGCACCGCGCTGACCAAGGAGATCCCGGTGACCACGACCAGGTTCATGCCGGTCAGCGACAACACCGCGTAGAGCGCGATGGGCAGCAGGCCCCACACCGTGGGCGCCGCCGTCAGCAGGCCCGCCGCCAGGCTCGCCGCCAGCGCGACCGCCGCGGGCAGCCACTGCCGGGCAGGCACCGCGCGCACGCCGCGCTCCCTGCTCTCCGCGCTGAGCATCACACCACCTCCGCCAGCGCCGCCGCGTGTTCCAGGCCGCTCATCGCGGCGATCTCGTCGAGCGTCTGCGCCTGCCGTACGGTCACCAGCCGGACCTGCTCGCCCTCGCCCGCGAAGCCGTACACCGCGGGGTACGGCAGGCTGTTGTAGGCCCAGGGGGTGGAGAAGTAGTAGGCGCCGGTGTCGTGGAGCACCACGATGTCGCCCTCCTCCAGCTCCGGCAGCTCGCGGGCGTGCGCCACCACGTCTCCGGCGAAACAGCACGGCCCCGCCACGTCCTGCTCCAGGAGCGGGCCACGCTTGGCCCTGCCCTTGGCGTCGAAGGCGCCGACGCGGATCGGCCACGCCGCCGGCATCAGCACGGTGCGGGTGGCGACCTGGGCGCCCGCGTGGGTGATCGCGATCCGGTGGCCTCCGGCGTCCTTGGTGTACTCCACCAGGGCGGCGATGAAGCCGTTCTTGGCCAGCAGCGAGCGGCCGAACTCGGTGACCAGCGCGTAGCGGCCGTCGAACAGGCCGGGCAGGGCCGCGCGCAGGGTGGCGACGTAGTCGTCGAACGTCGGGGTCTCCTCGTCGGAGGCGAAGTTCACCGGCAGGCCGCCGCCGATGTCGAGGCCGGTCACCTGGCGCCTGCCGAGCCGCTCGTTGATCTCCTCGGCCAGCGCGTACGTCTCGGCGATGCCCGCGGCGATCAGCTCCAGGGGGCAGCCCTGCGAGCCGACGTGCGCGTGCAGCCTGGTCAGCCACGGGTGACGGGCGAACGCCGCGACCACCGCCTCGCGCGCGCCCGGGTCGCGCAGGGCCACGCCGAACTTGGAGGTCGCCGTCGCGGTGCTCATCGCGCCGATGGAGCCCGTCCCCACCTGCGGGTTGACGCGCAGCCCGACGACCGAGGCGCTCTCCTCGGGACGCAGGGCGTCGATGCGGCGCAACTCGTCGAGGTTGTCGGCGTTGACCGCGACGCCGAGCTCCAGGGCCACGGCCAGCTCGTGCCGGGTCTTGGCGGGGGAGTCGAACACGATCGTCGCCGGGTCGAAGCCCGCGTCGAGGGCGATGCGCAGCTCGCCCGGGCTGGCCACCTCGCAGCCCATCCCGCTGTCGGCCATCAGGCGCAGCACCGGCACCAGCGACGCGGCCTTGGCGGCGAAGGTGTGCAGCACGCCGGGGCCGAAGGCGGCGTGCAGGCGCTCCACCGAGGCGCGCACGCCCGCCACGTCGAGGAAACCGGCCACGGGCTGGCCGGGGGAGAGCGCTCCTGTGTCCACGGCGTGGCGGACGACGTCGGCGACCCTGCTCTCAATCACGTCAAGACTCCCGAGGGGGAAAGGTTTCGGAGAACCGCATAACGAGATTCGGGCATATCGGGCCGGGAAGTCTTCGGCCGCGGGGCCAAGGAGTCCGATCAGGATTGGCCGGTCGGCCAAAGGCCGTCCACCAGGCGGACAGCCAGGGCGACCAGGAGCCTGGTGTCGGGGTCGTCGAGGTCCACCCCGAACCGCTCCCTGCTGCGCCTCAGGCGGTAGCGGAGGGTGTTCGGATGGAGGACGAGACGCCTGGCGGCACGGGGGACGTCGCCGGACTCCTCCAGGTAGACGGCGATCGAACGCACCAGCTCGCCGCCCGCGGCCAGGTCGGTCCTGACGAGGTCGTGGATGGCGCCGCCGCCGAGCTCCCACACGGGCCGTACGACGTCCAGGACGCGCAGCACGGCCACGGCGGAGTCCACCTCGCCCACCAGCGCCCTGCGCCCCTCAGCGTCGCCCTGCGGGGCGCGCGCGGCGCGGTCGCGCAGGACACGCACCACCAGCCCGGCCTCCTCGCGCGACTCCGGCGCCCGCAGCGGCGACGACACCACCCCGCCGCCGCCCACCCACACAGCACCGGCTCCCGGCATCGAAGCCGCCAGCAGGTCCAGCTCCCGCATGAGCGCTGGCACCTCCTGCTCCTCGCCCTCGCCGACCGGCAGCAGCACCGTCACCCGCCCCGCCTCCCGCAACACCCGCGCCGCCGTACGGAACGACGCCGCCTGCAGCGCCACCGCCCCCATGACCCGATCGGCCGCCTGCCCCTCGGGCCCGTCGTGCTCGGCGACGACCACCGCGCACCTCATCCCCGGCGACAACCCCAGCGACCAGGCGTGCGTGCTCACGTCGCCGTCCCCGCCGAGCAGCCCGCGCAAAGCGTGCTCCTCCCTGCGCCGCGCGCCGCTCTCCCGCAGCCGGTGCTGCAGCAGGTACGGCACCGCCACCTCGGCGGCCCTGGCCAGCGCGCTGGCGGCGTTCTCGCTCAGCGCCCTGCCGTCGGCCGCCGCCCAGATCGAGCCCAGCATCTCCCTGCCGCTGCGGATGGCGATGATGAGCCGCTCGGGAGTGTCGCCGTCGGCCGGACGATGGATCACCTCGCCCGACGACCACAACGTCCGCAACAGCCCGCTGCGCCTGAGCTCCTCCACCCGCCAGTCCGGCACCCGCCCGCCCAGGATCGTCTCCCGCCGCAGGTCGTCGGCGCCCGGACCGGTCGCCGAGTGGGCGATCACGCGGAACTGGGTGTCCTCGATCGTGATCGAGCCGCCGGTGAACTCCGCCACCACCGACGCCAGCGCCGCCAGCCCGCCGCCCGCCGTCGCGTCGGCCATCCGGTCGCCGCGCCCCGCCTCCGCATAAGCCAGGGCGGAGCGCAGGAGCGTCGCGACGTCGTCCCAGTCGGCCCACTCGGCGCGGGCCAGGAGCGCCATGCCGTACTGGTCGGCCGTGCGCAGGGCCTCGTCGAGGCCGCTGTCGTCGGGCCTCACCACCACGGCGGCGGCATCGCGCCCGGCGGCCTCCTCGACGGAGATGCCGATGCTCAGGACGACACGGTTCGTACACAGGCGGGCGGGGCCCTCGTCACCGATGATCACGCCGTCGAAACCGACGTCCTGGCCGGTGGGGGCCAGGAGCAGCCGCAACACGCCGCCCTCGTCGAAGGCGAGCAGCTCACGCAGCGTGACCCATTTCATGCCGCCGAGCATAGGCGCGGGTCGGCGCCACCCGGCGGAGGGCACCGGCACGGGCGCGGCCCCAGGGTCGCCGCGCGCCGGGGTCCGCTCGTGCCCGGGACCAAGCGGGCATCACCGCGCGCCGGGATCCGCTCGCGTCCGCGACACGGCGGGCATCACCGGGCGGCGGGGTCCGCTCGTGCCCGGGACCAAGCGGGCATCGCCGGGCGCACCCGACGCCTTCACCCTCCTCACCCGGCGCGATCGCCCGTCGTGCGTGCGCCGAGCCTCCGGGCCCGTTAGGCTGGCCTCCGCCGAACAAGTGTTCGGCGGACGGAGGGTGTGCGCGGGTGCGGGTGCTGGGAGTGGACCCCGGTCTGACGCGGTGCGGCGTCGGCTCGGTCGAGGGGCGGGCGGGCGCACCGCTGTCGCTGATCGCCGTCGGGGTGGTGCGCACGTCGTCCGACGCCCCGCTGCCCGACCGGCTGGTGGCGCTCGAGCGGGGCCTGGAGGAGTGGCTCGACTCGGTCAAGCCCGACATGGTCGCCGTCGAGCGGGTCTTCAGCCAGCACAACACGCAGACCGTCATCGCCACGGCCCAGGCCTCCGGCATCGCGGTGCTGTGCGCGGCGCGGCGAGGCCTGCCGGTGTCGCTGTACACCCCCTCCGAGGTCAAGGCCGCGGTCAGCGGCAACGGCACGGCCGACAAGGCGCAGGTGGGCAGCATGGTCACCCGGGTGCTGCGGCTCAAGGAGATGCCGAAACCGGCGGACGCCGCCGACGCGCTCGCGCTGGCGATCTGCCACATCTGGCGCGGCGGCAACCAGCAGCGGCTGGCCGATGCCGTCGCACGCGCGACGAGGGGGCGAGTGGTGTGATCGCGTCGGTGGCGGGCACGGTGGCCGCGATCGGTCCTGACGGGGCGGTCGTGGAGGTGGGCGGTGTGGGCGTGCTGGTGCACTGCACGCCGGGCACGCTCGCGGGCCTGCGGGTGGGCGAGCACGCCCGGCTGGCGACCTCGCTGGTGGTGCGGGAGGAGTCGCTGACGCTGTACGGCTTCGCGACGGAGGACGAGCGCACCGTCTTCGAGATGGTGCAGACAGCCAGCGGGGTGGGGCCGAAGCTGGCGTTGTCGATGCTGGCCGTCCACACGCCCAACACCCTGCGCGTGGCGGTGGCGTCGGCCGATCTCAAGGCGCTGACGCTGATCCCCGGCATCGGGCAGAAGGGCGCGCAGCGCATCGTGCTGGAGCTCAAGGACAAGCTCGGCACGCCGGAGGAGGCCGTCAACGCGGCCATCAACGGCGCGGCCGTCCGCACGGTGTGGCGGGAGCAGGTGCACACCGGCCTCGTGGGGCTGGGGTATTCGAGCAAGGACGCCGACGACGCGCTGGCGCTGGTTGAGCCGATGGCCGAGGCCGACGTGAAGGCCGGGCGCGAGCCCCAGGTGGCGGCGCTGCTGAAGGCCGCGCTCAGGGCGATGAGCATTCGATGAGCTTCGACCGTGACCTGATCTCGGCCCAGGCCGACGACAACGACCTGCAGATCGAGGCGGCCCTGCGCCCCAAGTCGCTCGGCGAGTTCATCGGCCAGTCCCGCGTGCGCGAGCAGCTCTCGCTCGTCCTCCAGGGCGCGTTGAAGCGCGGCAAGGCCCCCGACCACGTCCTGATGAGCGGCTCGCCCGGCCTCGGCAAGACCACCCTCGCGATGATCATCGCCTACGAGCTCGGCGCCCCGCTGCGCATCACGAGCGGCCCGGCGCTGGAGCGGGCCGGTGACCTGGCCGCGATCCTGTCGACGCTCGCCGAGGGCGAGGTGCTGTTCATCGACGAGATCCACCGCATGGCCCGCCCCGCCGAGGAGATGCTCTACCTGGCGATGGAGGACTTCCGCGTCGACATCGTCGTCGGCAAGGGCCCGGGTGCGACGGCGATCCCGCTGGAGATCGCGCCGTTCACGCTGGTGGGCGCCACCACCAGGGCGGGCCTGCTGCCCGCCCCGCTGCGCGACCGTTTCGGGTTCACCGCCCACATGGACTTCTACGAGGTCGACGAGCTCGAACGCGTGCTCGCCCGCTCCTCGCGCCTGCTGGGCGTCGACCTGCCCGCCGACGGCGCGCACGAGATCGCGCGCAGGTCGCGTGGCACGCCCCGCATCGCCAACCGGTTGCTGCGCCGCGTGCGCGACTTCGCCGAGGTGCGCGCCGACGGGCTGATCACCCGCGATCTGGCCGCGGCGGCGCTGAACCTGTACGAAGTCGACGCCGAGGGTCTCGACCGGCTCGACCGGGCGGTGCTGGGCGCGTTGCTGCGCAAGTTCGGCGGCGGCCCGGTCGGCCTGTCGACGCTGGCGGTCGCGGTGGGTGAGGAGCCGGAGACGGTCGAGGTCGTGGCCGAGCCGTTCCTCGTACGGCAGGGCCTGGTGGCCAGGACGCCCCGGGGGCGGGTGGCGACGGCCGGGGCCTGGCTCCACCTGGGCATGACCCCGCCGCCGGACGTTTTCGGAGCGGCTCCTCCCGACTCCGACGGGTAATCACAAATCGGTTGCAACGTTGCGAATTGGGAACTTCCCCGCGCGCCGAACCGCTGGTTCGTTGCCGCGTTTCACGACAAGCGCCTACACTCCGTGGCTTGGCTGCCTGTGTAGGCTGACGGGCTGAGCGGCGTGCTAGCAGCGCGGCAAGCGGAATTTCCGGCGTCAAGCCGGTGTCAACATCTTGTACAGAAGATGGAAGGTGCCTGATGCAAGGCAGCGGTATGTCGACCATCATCATGCTGGTCCTGATGGTCGTGGCGTTCTATTTCCTGCTCATCCGCCCGCAGAAGAAGCGGCAGCAGGAAGCCGTCAAGATGCAGAACTCCCTCGCTCCGGGGACCCGTGTCATGACCACGACCGGCCTGATGGCCACGGTGGTCGCGATCGACCACGAGGACGTCGTCCTCGAGATCGCTCCGGGCGTCGAGACGCGCTGGGTCAAGGCGGCCATCGGCCGTGTCGTCACCCCGGTCGACGCCCCCGTCGACACCACCGATGAGGTGGACGACGACGTCAAGGCCACCGTCGACGGCGACGTCCCCGTCAAGAACGACACCGATCAGGATCAGAGCACTCCCAAGTCCTGACTAGGCTCAGCACAAACCCCTACCCGAAAGAACAGACGATCCAGTGGCCCGACCGACCAGCCGCCAGAGCAAACCGGGCGTCACGCTCCTGGTGCTCCTGGCAATCATTCTCGCCATGGGCGGGGCGATGGCGCTGTACAAGGCGTGGACGCCCAAGCTCGCCCTGGACCTCGCCGGCGGCACGACGGTGACGCTGACACCCGTCACCCTCGACAACAAGGCGCCCACGCAGGAGGCCCTCGACCAGGCCGTCAACATCCTGCGCAACCGGGTGAACGGCAGCGGCCTGTCCGACGCCGAGGTCGCCAAGACCGGCGACAACATCATCATCTCGGTGCCCGGGGCAGGGCAGAAGGAAACCGTCGAGAAGGTCGGTAAGACCGCGGAGCTGCGCTTCCGTCAGGTCATCGCCATGGAGGTCCCGGCGCAGCCGGAGGCCATGCAGACCGAGGCGCCGGTGCCGAGCGGTTCGCCCTCGGCTTCCCCCTCCGGCTCCCCTCAGCCGTCGCAGAGCGCCGCGCCGAAGGCTTCGGCCAGCGCCTCCCCCACGGGCAAGGCGGTCTCCTCGGCGCTGACGACCACGTCGCCCTCGCCGTCGCCCTCCGCGTCGCCGAGCGCCAGCGCCAGCGCCTCGCCGAAGGCGAGCGCGGACGCGTCCCCGAGCGCCCAGCCGTCGCAGCAGCCCCAGCAGGGCCAGATGGTCGGCAGCCTCGAGGGTGTCCCGGCCGACGTGCTGAAGCAGTTCCAGGCGCTCGACTGCGCCGACCCCGCCAAGAACGGCCAGGGTGTCCAGGACGACCCGAACAAGATGTTCGCCACCTGTGACAAGGACGGCGTGAAGTACGTCCTCGACACCGCCAAGGTCGTCGGCACCGACATCGACACGGCGTCGGCCGGCATGCCGCAGGGCCGCACCGAGTGGATCGTCCAGCTCTCGTTCAAGGGCAAGGGCCCGGCCGAGTGGAGCAAGCTCACCACCAAGGCCTACAACTCCCAGCAGCCGCAGAACCAGGTCGCCGTCGTCCTCGACGGCCAGGTGATCACCGCGCCGCAGATCATCAACCCGATCCCCGGCGGTCAGGCCGAGATCACGGGCGGCTTCACCCAGGCCAGCGCCACCGAGCTGGCCGACCAGCTCAAGTACGGCTCGCTGCCGCTGAAGTTCAACCTGAGCTCGGCGGTCACCGTCTCCTCGACGCTCGGCGCCGACCAGCTCGAGGGCGGCATCATCTCCGGCCTCATCGGCCTGGCGCTCGTGGTCCTCTACTGCCTGCTGTACTACCGGGGCCTGGGCATCGTCGCGGTGCTGAGCCTCGTGGTCGCCACGGTCGTCACCTACCAGGCCGTCGTGATCCTCGGCGCGGGCGTGAACTTCCGCCTGTCGCTGCCGCACATCATCGGTCTGATCGTCTCGATCGGCATCACCGCCGACTCGTTCATCGTCTACTTCGAACGAATCCGCGACGAGATGAAGGAGGGCAGGCGCACGCTGCGCGCCGCCGTCGAGGTGGCCTGGGTGCGTGCCCGGCGCACGATCCTGATCGCCGACGCGGTCATGTTCATCTGCGCCGTGGTCCTGTACTTCCTGGCTGTCGGCGGCGTGGCCGGCTTCGCCTTCGCGATGGGCCTGACCACGCTCATCGACATCGTGGTGGTGTTCCTGTTCACCAAGCCACTCATCGCCCTGCTGGCCAGGTTGAAGTTCTTCGCCAAGGGGCACAAGCTCTCCGGGCTCGACGCCGAGCGCATGGCGGCCGACGCGCCCAAGGCCACGACCACCCCGCAGGAGGCCTGAGATGGGACTCGCGAGTCGCCTCTATCGCGGCGAGATCGATGTCGACTTCGTCGGCAAGCGCAAGCTCTGGTACGGCCTGTCGGCCTTCCTGCTCGCCGTCTCCATCCTGGGCATCGTGATCAACGGCCTCAACCTGGGCGTCGAGTTCAAGGGCGGCTCGGTCTTCACCTTCAAGACCGGGCAGCCCGCCACGGTCGAGCAGGTGCGTGCGACCTTCACCGAGGAGGGCGTGCACCAGCCGATCGTGCAGCAGGCCGGTGAGGGCTGGCGGGTCACCACCGAGACGCTGAACGAGAGCCAGACCGAGCAGCTCCGCCAGGCGATCACGCAGGAGTACCAGGTCGCGCCGAAGGACATCAGCAACGACCTGATCGGCGCCTCGTGGGGCGGCGAGGTCGCCAACAAGGCCTGGATCGGCCTCGTGGTGTTCATGGTGGCGATCATCCTCTACCTGAGCATGGCGTTCGAGCCGAAGATGGCCCTGGCGGCCATCGTCGCGCTCGTCCACGACCTGGTGATCACCGCTGGCGTCTACGCCTGGTCGGGCTTCGAGGTCACCCCGGCGACCCTGCTGGGCTTCCTCACCATCCTGGGTTATTCGCTCTACGACGCGGTCGTGGTCTTCGACATGATCAAGGAGGTCACCGCCAAGCTCGGCACGACCTCCAAGAAGACCTACACCCAGGCCGCCAACGACGCCCTCAACCACACGCTGATCCGGTCGCTGAACACCTCGCTGGTGGCCATCCTCCCGGTCGCGGCGATCCTGTTCATCGGCACCACCTTCCTGGGTGCGGGCACGCTGAAGGACCTGTCGCTGGCGCTGTTCGTGGGCATGATCGTCGGCACCTACTCCTCGCTGTGCGTGGCCACGCCGCTGCTGGTCACCCTCAAGGAGCGGGAGCCGAAGTACCAGGCGATCGCTCGCCGCCTGGCCGCCACCCAGGGCGGCGGCAAGGCCAAGGGCGGCAAGAGCGCCGCCGTGGCCAAGAGCTAGCCCCGGTTCGACCCGTGCGCCTCCGTCCCCGATCATGGGGGCGGAGGCGCCGCGCTTCCACGGCCCGTGCGCGTGCCGTACCAACGACTTGGAGACCCAGATGAGCTGGCAGGACCTGATCCGGGACGTGCAGGACTATCCGCAGCCGGGTGTGCTGTTCAAGGACATCACCCCCGTGCTGGCCGATCCGGGGGCCTTCGCCGAGGTGGTCGAGGAGCTGGGCGCGCTGTTCGAGGAGGCCGACAAGGTCGTCGGCATCGAGGCGCGCGGGTTCATCCTGGCCGCGCCCGTCGCCTACAACATCGGCGCGGGATTCGTGCCAGTGAGAAAGAAGGGCAAACTGCCCGCCGAAACCCTGGAGGAGTCCTACGATCTGGAGTACGGCTCCGCGACCATCGAGGTCCACAGCGACGCCTTCCGACCGGGGGATCGTGTGGTGATCGTCGATGACGTGCTGGCCACGGGAGGCACGGCCGCGGCGGCCGTGGAACTCGTGAAAAGGGCGGGGGCCGAAGTGACCGGAGTGGCCGTGCTCATGGAGCTGTCGTTCCTCAAGGGACGCGAGCGGTTGCCCGGAGTCGACCTCCGATCCCTGGTGACTGTCTGACGCTGGCTACACTGGGGGATCTGGACTCGGACGTGAGGAGTCTGTGTGCCCCGTGATGTGGCCGTAGACAGCGCGGCGAATGCCGAAACCGCCAACCAGGCGGCGCCGGCGGGCAGTCCCGCGTCGTCGTCGCGTCGTCGGAGGTTTGGGGGTGGGGCCATGAGCCAGGTGCTGGAACCGTTGTTCCGCACGGTCAGGGCGACCCATCCCAAGGCCGACCTGCGATTGATCCAGCGCGCCTACGAGGTCGCGGCCCACCATCACCGCGACCAGAAGCGTAAGAGCGGCGATCCCTACATCACCCACCCGCTGGCCGTGGCGACGATCCTGGCCGAGCTGGGCACCGACGACGAGACCCTGTGCGCGGCGCTGCTGCACGACACGGTCGAGGACACCGCCTACAGCCTCGACGAGCTGCGCGCCGACTTCGGCGACAAGATCGCGCTGCTGGTCGACGGCGTCACCAAGCTCGACAAGGTCAAGTTCGGCGACGCCGCCCAGGCCGAGACCGTGCGCAAGATGGTCGTGGCCATGTCGCGCGACATCCGCGTGCTGGTCATCAAGCTGGCCGACCGGCTCCACAACATGCGCACCATGCGCTACCTGCCCGAGCACAAGCGCCACCAGAAGTCGCGAGAGACGCTGGAGATCTTCGCCCCGCTCGCCCACCGCCTGGGCATGAACACCATCAAGTGGGAGCTGGAAGACCTCGCCTTCGCGATGCTCTATCCCAAGCGCTACGACGAGATCGCCCGCATGGTCAGCGAGCGGGCGCCGCGCCGCGATCTGTTCCTGCAGGAGGTCATCGAGAAGGTCTCGGCCGACCTGCGCGAGGCGCGCATCCGCGCCGAGGTCAAGGGGCGGCCCAAGCACTACTACTCCGTCTACCAGAAGATGATCGCCCGCGACGTCGCCTTCGACGACATCTACGACCTGGTCGGCATCCGGGTCCTGGTCGAGTCGGTGCGCGACTGCTATGCGGCGCTCGGAACGATCCACGCGCGATGGAATCCTGTGCCCGGCAGGTTCAAGGACTACATCGCGATGCCCAAGTTCAACATGTACCAGTCGCTGCACACCACGGTGATCGGCCCCGAGGGCAAGCCGGTCGAGCTGCAGATCCGCACCCACGGCATGCACCACAGGGCCGAGTACGGCGTTGCGGCGCACTGGAAGTACAAGGAGGAGGTCGGCGCGGGCCCCTCCGGCAAGGTCAAGCAGGGCAACGACATGGCGTGGCTGCGCCAGCTGCTCGACTGGCAGAAGGAGACCTCCGACCCCGGGGAGTTCCTCGAGTCGCTGCGCTTCGACCTGTCGGTGTCGGAGGTCTACGTCTTCACCCCGAAGGGCACGGTCATCGCCCTGCCCGAGGGCGCGACGCCGGTCGACTTCGCCTACGCCGTCCACACCGAGGTCGGCCACCGCTGCATCGGCGCGCGCGTCAACGGCCGCCTGGTGCCGCTGGAGAGCCGCCTGGGCAACGGCGACACCGTCGAGATCTTCACCTCCAAGTCGCCCGACGCCGGGCCGAGCCGCGACTGGCTGAAGTTCGTCAAGTCGGGCCGGGCCCGCAACAAGATCCGGCAGTGGTTCTCCAAGGAGCGCCGCGAGACCGCGATCGAGGGCGGCAAGGAGGCCATCGGGCGCGCCATGCGCAAGCAGGGGCTGCCGCTGCAGCGCCTGATGTCGGGCGAGTCCCTGCTGGCCCTGGCCCGCGACCTGCGCTACCCCGACGTGTCGTCGCTCTACGCCGCCGTCGGCGAGGGCCACGTCTCGGCCCAGGCGGTCGTGCAGAAGCTCGTGGCCTCCATCGGCGGCGTCGAGGGCGCCGAGGAGGACATCGCCGAGACCGCGCTGCCCACGCGCCTCAAGGGCCGTCCCAGGGGCGGCGGCGCGGGTGTCGTCGTGGCGGGCGACGGCGACGTCTGGGTACGGCTGAGCAAGTGCTGCACCCCGGTGCCCGGCGACGAGATCGTCGGCTTCGTCACCCGCGGCCACGGCGTGTCGGTGCACCGCGCCGACTGCACCAACGTGCAGCAGCTGAAGGAGCAGCCCGACCGCCTGGTGGAGGTCAGCTGGTCGCCCAGCGAAGACTCGGTGTTCCTGGTGGCCATCCAGGTCGAGGCGCTCGACCGGCCGCGCCTGCTGTCCGACGTGACCAGGACCCTGTCCGACCAGCACGTCAACATCCTGTCGGCGTCGGTGACGACGTCACGCGACCGGGTGGCGATCAGCAAGTTCACGTTCGAGATGGGCGATCCCAAGCACCTGGGCCACGTGCTCAAGGCGGTGCGCAGCATCCAGGGCGTGTTCGACGTCTACCGGGTCAGCGGCGCGGGCAGCTGACCCGGCGGCTCGGTCAGGGGCGCGTGTAGCCCGCCAGCAGCCCGGTGTACTTCTTGGCCGGCGGCGTGCCGTACTCCAGCCGTTTGCTGGTGCGCAGCCCGAGGGCGGCCAGGCCTTCGGCGAGCTTGACGGCGGCGGTGACGCCGTCGATGACGGGGATGCCGATCTCGAGCGAGATCTCGTGGCAGAAGTCGGCCATGCCCGCGCAGCCCAGCACGACCGAGTCGCTGCCGTCGCGCTCCATGGCGGCGCGGCAGGCCTGCACCACGGCCTTGCGGGCCTCGGGCGTCTCCAGGTCGAGCACGGGGATCTCGCAGGCGTGGATGCCCAGGCAGGCCTGCGAGAAGCCGTACCTGTGCACCAGGTCGAGCGCGCGCCCCGCCGTACGGGACAGGGTGGTGACGACGCTGAAGCCGCGGCCGACGAGTGTCGCGGTGTGCATGGCGGCCTCGGCGATGCCGATGACGGGCGCGGTGGCCAGTTCGCGGGCGGCGTCGAGGCCGGGGTCGCCGAAGCAGGCGACGACGAACCCGTCGGCGCCGGGGTGCAGGGCGATCTGTTCGAGCAGGCCGGGTACGGCCAGCGCCTCGTCGTAGTGGGACTCGATCGAGGCGGGCCCCATGGTGGGGTTGACGGCGACGACGGTGGTGCCGGGCGCCGCGACCGCCCGGGCGGCCTGGCCGATGGTCTCGGTCATGCTCCGGGAGGTGTTGGGGTTGATGACGCAAATCAGGGCCACGCGGAAATCCTCGAGGGTAGGTTCAACCATGCCGATCACACTCTCTGTTAAGTGATGGCTTAACACAAGACGCTCGGGTGAAGGTTGTGTCACATGGCGGAGGAGCAGGATCTCGGGCCGCGGCTGCGCGAGCTGCGCGAACGTGCCGGGCTCTCGCTCAGGGCGGTCGCGCGGGAGATGGGCATCTCGCCCAGCGCCGTCTCACAGCTGGAGCGCGGCCGGATGCGCCCGTCCGTCAGCCGGCTGATCGCCTACGTGGGAGCCGTGGGAGCGCCCCTGGCGGCGGTGTTCGACCACGCCGGCGAGGTCCCCGAGGCGGAGCTGTTCGCGGTGCGCCGCGCAGGGGAGGCCGAGCCGATCGAGCTCGGCGGCGGGGTGAGCTTCCGGCGGTTGTCGCCGGTGCCCGTGCCGGGCGTGGAGTTCTTCGAGTCGACCTATCCCGGCGGCGCCGTCTCCACGGCGCACCGGGAGCTGCTCAGGCACGAGGGTTACGAGGTCGGCTCGGTCAGCAGGGGCGAGCTGACGATCGAGTTCGAGAACGAGACGGTGGTGCTGGCGGCAGGAGACTCGGTCACCTTCCCCTGCCACCGCCCGCACATGATCAGCAACCGGTCACCCGAGACCGCGGTGGCCACCTGGCTGATCGTTCATCCCTGAGGCTTGCGCCCGACCGCCACCAGGTGATGGTCGCCGCCCATCAGCTCGGGCGGCTCCTCGGGACGCCACTCCTTGTTGCTGACGATGCCCGGCTCCAGCAGTTCGAGCCCGGCCACGTAGCCCTCGAACTGCGGCCTGGTGCGCGCGGTGAAGGGGGCGGAAGAGCGCTGGTAGACGGCGCTGACCCCGGGCGCGCTGGAGGGGCGCAGGTCGGGGGCCACATGGGTGAGCACCAGGTAGCTCCCGGCGGGCAGGCGGTCCAGCAGCCGCCTGACGATCCCGGCCGGATCCTCCTCGTCGGAGATGAAGTGCAGCACCGAGACCACCAGCACCGCGATGGGACGGGCAGGATCGAGTACCTCCAGCGCGTGCTCCACCACCTTCTCCGGCTCGCGGAGGTCGCCGGGCTGCACCCAGACACGCCGGTGGGTCTGCAGCAGCGCACGCGCGTGGGCCAGGACCACCGGATCGTTGTCGACGTAGACCACGGAGGCGTCTCCGGCGGCCTCGTGCACGTGGCCCTGCGTGGGCAGCCCTGAGCCGATGTCGACGAACTGGTCCACGCCGAGCTCGCGCAGCGCGGTCACGGCCCTGCGCAGGAAGGCGCGCGAGTTCACGGCGCCTTCGCGGATCTCGGGGACCAGCTCCAGCGCGCGGTCGGCGGCCTGCCGATCGGCTTCGAAATGATCCTTGCCGCCCAGGTAGTAGTCGTACATCCGGGCGACGTTCGGGACCGACGTGTTGACAGCGGGGGGTTGCATGATTCCTCCTGGGCTGCACCTTAGACGATCTTTGCCCGGCTTGCGGTCATTCGGGAAATTGGTGTGACCCGAGCGCGCCAGGAGGCGGCAGCCGCAGCCCGGGAAGGTTGACCACGATCGCCTCCGGCGTGCTGCGCGCGATGACGACGAGCGCCTCGTCGTCGGGCGAGGGGTTCTCCTCGCGGTGCGGCACGTACGGCGGGACGAACACGTAGTCGCCGGGACCGGTGTCGATGCGCCCGTCGGCGAAGACGAACGACGGGTTGCCGCGCACCACGAAGATCGCGGTCTCGGAGCGGCCGTGGTGGTGGTCGGCCGAGGCGGTGGCGGGGGCGACGAGGGTCTGGCCCATCCACAGATGACCCGCCCCGGCGATCGCCGCCAGGCGGTGCATGCCGGAGCTCTGGGCCGTCTCCGAGCTGAGCGCCGACGGCGTGACGTGCAGCAGCCGCTGGTGGAAGGGGTCGCCGTCGGCGTGGTAGCCCTCCCAGAGCCGCCCGCCCGTCTCCTCCACCACCCGCGTGGCCACCGCCCACAGCCGTGCGGGGTCGGCGTGCGCCGCCACCAGCTGCTCGGCCAGCGCGTGGTCGGCGGAGCGCAGCTCGCGCATCAGCCACTTGCCGTTGCCCTCCCAGCGCTCCAGCGAGGCCAGCCGCAGCCGGGCCGCGGCCTCGACGACCGTGGAGCGGATCATCATGAGCTCGCCGGGGTCCTTCGCCCCGGCGAGGTCGTCGATCAGATCCGCCAGGCCGTACCTGAGCCTGTCGAGGTCGGGGGAGGGGCCCGGCCCCGCCGCCAGCCGCGCGGCGAGCGCGCTCTGCAGCGACGGGGCCGTGCCGAGCCGGTCGATCAGGACGGTGCCGTGCCCGCACATCCGCGGCAGGCTGGGCCGCCGGCGCGCGAACTCCCGCTCCAGGTAGGCGTGGAGGCTGAGCTCGCCGTGGACGAACAGCTCCACGGGCGTGCCACGCCACCGCAGGGACTCCCGGTACGGCACGGCCAGGTCGGGCAGCACCACCACGACGTCGAGGTCGGAGGTGGGGGTGCGCGCCTCGTTGGCCGCCAGGAAGGCCTGCAGCGCCTGCGGGAACCGCGACGCTACGAGCGCGCGGGCATCGGTCACCGGATCCATGAGGTCACGCTAGCCCGTCGCGGTGAGCCGTACGGCGTCGGCGATCACGTACCCGGTGGTGGAGGTCCACCGGCTCACCCCGACGACGTTGCCGGAGCCCGCGGCCAGGGTGAAGGTCCCCAGCACGCGCCACTGCCCGCCGCCGGTGCGCTGGTCGACGGTGACCGTGCGGTTGCCGGTGGAGGTGACCACGATGTACGGCGTGGCGCTGTTGTAGCCGGAGTTGGCCGGATACCAGACCTCCACCCGGTAGGTGCCCGCGGACGGGACGGCCGCCTGGAACCAGGCGGGATCGCTGACGGCCTGAGGCTCGGCGAAGCGGTAGTCGGCTCCGTAGCGCTGCGTGGAGTACGCCGAGCTGCCCCAGGCGGCGCCGGCCGCCGGAGCGTCCAGGACGACGCTGTAGGCCCCGCCACCGGCCGTCCTGCCCGCGCTCACGGGGCTCTCGTGCTCGTTCCTGTCGAGCGCCGAGACGTAGTAGGTGGCGTTGGCCGGGGCGGAGGCGTCGAGGTAGGAGGCCGAGGAGGTGACGGCGACGAGGTTGCGACCGTCGTGGAAGGAGCACGCGTCGGCGGCGGCCGTCAGCCGGTAGACGGCGTAGGTCGCGCCGGAGCCCTGCCAGGTCAGGTTCACGCCGTTGGATCCGCGCGTGGCGGCCGTGATGGTGGGGGCGGCGGGGCCCGAGGAGGCGCCGAAGCTGGGCAGCAGGGCGGGCCTGCTGTAGTGGCCGGACACGACGCGGGTCATGCTGCCGATGCGGTCGTCGCGCACGTCCTTGGCGCTGAAGTAGACGTCTCCCGTCACTTGCGGGTGGGCGCGGTTGACGGTCAGGTGGTCGCTGAGCTCGGCCGGGTCCTGCCAGGCGGCGTCCTGGCCCGAGGCTCCCGCGCGGTAGGCGGCCTGGCCGACGTAGAGCTGCACGGCCGTCCCCGAGACCTGCTGCGCCCACCAGGCGGTCAGCTTGGTGTAGTCGGCGGCGGCGAAGCCGATGTGCCAGTAGAGCTGCGGGACGATGTAGTCGATCCAGTTCTGCTTCACCCACAGCCGCGAGTCGGCGTAGATGGCGTCGTAGGACTGCAGTCCCGAGGTCTGCGAGCCGAGCGGGTCGGCCGAGGCGTTGCGCCAGATCCCGAAGGGGCTCACCCCGAACCGCACGTGCGCCTTGGCGGTGCGGATGCGCGCGCCGAGCTCCTGGATGAGCTTGTTGACGTTGTCGCGCCGCCAGTCGTGGACGCTGGAGAAGCCGCCGCCGTACTGCGTGAACGTCGCCGCGTCAGGGATCGTCTGGCCGCTGACCGGATAGGGGTAGAAGTAGTCGTCGAGGTGCACGCCGTCGACGTCGTACCGCGAGACGGCGTCCATGATCGCGTCCTGGATGAAGGCGCGCACCGCCGGGATGCCCGGGTTGTAGTAGAGCTTGCCGCCGTAGGCGAAACGCCAGGAGGGGTTGCGCCGTGCCGGGTGGCTGGAGATGAGCTGCGAGGCGTCGTCGTGGTTGGCGACGCGATACGGGTTGAACCAGGCGTGGAACTCCAGCCCGCGCGCGTGGGCCTCGGCGACCATGAAGGCCATCGGGTCGTAGCCGGGGTTGCCGCCCTGGGTGCCGGTCAGCCACTGCGACCAGGGCTCGTGGGGCGAGGGCCAGAAGGCGTCGGCGGTGGGGCGGACCTGCACGACGACCGCGTTCATGCGGCGCTGCACGGCCAGGTCGAGCCAGGCGCGGAACTCCGCCTGCTGGGCGGAGGCGCTCAGCCCGGTGCGGCTGGGCCAGTCGATGTTGGCGACGCTGGCCACCCACATGGCCCGCATCTGACGCTTGGGAGTCGCCGGGTCGGCCGTGCACGCGGCGGCCGCCGAGGCGTGGGGGATGATCAGGAAGGGGAGCAGGAGGCATAACAGGCGCAACATGACTCTCATGGAAGGAAAGTTTCACTTTCCAGACGGGTAAGGCAAGAGTTTTCAACCCGCTTGACGTGCGGATCGGCGAAACCGCACATTGAAGAGATGACCGCCTCGGACGAACACCTGGAGAGTCAGCGGCTGGAAGTGGCGCTCATGGTCGCCGCTCTGCCCATCGTGGTGCTCGCCGACTCCCACCATCCCGCGTGGCTGGGCGAGTGCCAGTACTTCAACGAGCAACTGCGTCACCTCGAGATCGTGTACGGCGAGCTCGACGCGGTGATCCGCATCGAGCAGGCCCCCGACGCGCCCGTCTACGCCTTCCCGCCCTACGACTGGCCGGGCTGGAGCGCCGACGAGGAGGTGGAGGCGCTGCTCGACGGCCGCCTGGTCAAGGCGGTGCGGCGCATGAGCGCCACCAGCTGGAAGCTGCGGCTGCTGGCCCCCTACGACGAGGACGCCGCCGCCCTGGTGACGCTGACCGGATACGGCCCGCTGCCCGAGTCGCCGCAGCTGGTGACCAGGGCGGACCCGCTGCCGCTGATCCGCGAGCGCAACCGGCGCTGGGCCGCGCGCTGGCACGAGGTCCAGGAGCAGATGCAGGCCGAGCTCCGCAAGACCACCCCCTACCCGGCCGCCTACCTCATGCTGGCCGACCTGGCTGTGCGCCGGGCGCGCACCGCCAAGGAGCACGTCGAGCACCGCATCGAGTCGAGGCTGCGCGGCAGGCCGCCGGGGCCGGGCTGGCGCAACCTGTGGCGGCTGGTGCGCTCCACGCAGGCGCAGCTGCGCGGCCAGAGCGAGGACGAGGCCAGCGCCGCCGTGCGCTCGCTGGTCCAGCAGGCCCGCAGGCTCGCCGAGCAGGCGGCCTGGTTCGACGACGAACGCCTGGCCGCGGCGGCCCTGCGCGAGACCGTCGAGTGGATGGCCCATCGCACCGACGTGGCCAGCCGCCCCGCCCAGGAGGCCTGGGAGGCCGTGCACGCCCACGAGTCCGCCCAGCCGCTGCTGGCCCTGACCGCGCCCGAGGGGGAGTGGTCGGCCGAGCGCGGCCGGCTCACCCGCGGGTGGCTGCGCGCCTGGGACGCGTGGGCGGTGAGCTATGGTGTGATCACATAGCGTGATCAAAGGGGGTGGATGTCGTGGAGGGCATCGTCGCGAGGATCAGGAGCTGGCCGCCACGCGTCTGGATCGCCCTGGCGCTGCTGGTGCTGATCATCGTCTTCATCGTGCAGAACCGGCAGGACTCGGTGGTCCACCTGGTCTTCATCACGTTCACCGCGCCGATGTGGATCACTCTCGCCATCACGCTCGTGGTCGGCATCCTCATCGGCGTGCTGGCCGCCCGCCGCAGGAAAGGCGCCCGCGCATGACGGAAGCCGGGCCCCCGAAGGGTGACCCGGCTTCTCGGCCAGAACTCAGCTGAACTCGGCGAGCGTGCGCTCGGCCTCCTCCAGCCACGAACGACGGGCCTCGATGGCCTCCTCGGCCTCCTTGACGTCCTTCGCGCGGCCGGCGGCCTGGGCCTTGGCCAGGCGCGTCTCCAGCTGCGCGATCGACGAGCGCAGCTGGTCGACCGTCGACTGGGCCCGGGCGCGGGCCTCGGGGTTGGAGCGCTTCCACTCCGCTTCCTCGGCCTTGCGCACGGCGTCGTCGATCTTGCGCAGCCCGCCCTCGAGCCGGTCGCGCTGCTCGCGCGGCACCGGTCCGACCGCCTCCCAGCGCTCCAGGATGCCGCGCAGCGCCGCACGGGAGCCGCGCGCGTCGGAGACGGGGACGATCTTCTCGGCCTCGGCCAGCAGCTCCTCCTTCGCCGAGGCGTTGGCCGCCAGTGAGGCGTCACGCTCGGCGAACACCGCGGAACGGGCCTGGAAGAACTGGTCCTGGGCCGCCTTGAAGCGGTTCCACAGGTCGTCCTCCACCTCGCGCGAGGCCCGGCCCGCGCTCTTCCAGCGCTGCATGAGCTCGCGGTAGGCCGAGGCGGTGGCGCCCCAGTCCGTGGAGGCCGCCAGTTCCTCGGCCTCGGCCACGATGCGCTCCTTGGTGGCGCGCACACCCTCACGCTGCTGGTCGAGCCCGGCGAAGTAGGCCTTGCGCCGCTTGGCGAACGCGGTGCGGGCGGCCGACAGGCGCTTCCACAGGGCGGCCTCGGTGACGCGATCGGCGCGCTCGGCGGCCTTCCACTCCTCGACGAGCTGGCGCAGCCGCTCGCCGCCGGACTTCCAATGGGTCGTCTCGTCGGCGATGCGCTCGGCCTCGTCGACGATGCGCTCCTTGACCGCCTTGGCCTCGGTGCGCGCCTGCTCGCGCGCCGCCTTGACCTCCTCGCGGCGCTTGCCGACCAGCTCGGTCAGCGCGTCGAGACGGCCGGTCAGCGCGCCGAGGTCGCCGACGGCGTGCGCCTCGGCGACCGCCTCGCGCAACTTGACGATGCTCGACTCGGCCTGGGCGGGAGACAGGTCGGTGCCCTTGACCCGCTGCTCGAGCAGCTGCACCTGACCGGCCAGCTCGTCGTACTTGCGGTGGAAGTACGCCAGAGCCTCCTCGGCCTCGCCGGCCTGCCAGGAGCCGACGGCCCGCTCCCCATCAGCCGTACGCACGTAGACGGTGCCGTCCTCGTCTACCCGGCCCCACGGGTCGGTGCTCACCGTGTCCTCCCGCACATTCATCGCCTATCCCTTAATACTTCAGGATGTTGTCACGTCTGTGAACTCGACGCTTTCCTTGGGCGCGCCGGTGCCGTCCTGGCCGGGTGTGATGACGCCCGCCTTGTTGACCTTGTCCAGAATGTCGAGGCCCTTGGTGATCGTACCGACAACCGTGTAGTCGGGGGTAAGACCGATGTCTCCGTAGACCAAGAAGAACTGGCTGCCCGTCGTGCCCGGCTGACCGCCCTTGGCCATGGCCAGCACGCCGCGCTTGTAGGTCGCGCCCTCCAGGTTCTCCTCCGCCATGCGGAAGCCGGGGCTGCCCGCGCCGTCGGTCTCGCCCTTGCCGTCGGCCTTGGCCAGCGCGTCGCCGCACTGCAGCATCGGGAACTGGTCGTTGCCCAGCCGGTGGCACTTGCTGCCGTCGTAGTAGCCCTTCTCGGCCAGGAACGCCAGGGCGTTGACGGTGCAGGGAGCCTTGTCGGAGGCCAGCTTGACCTCGATCGGGCCCTGCTTGGTCTTGATCGTCATCTTGCCGGGGAGCTTCTTGACGTCGACCTTGGCCGGAGGCATGCCGACGTCCTTCACGGCCGGGCTCGACTCGTCGGCGACGTAGTCGCAGGTGCCCGTCGCGGCGTCGAAGGCCTTCGGCCCGGCGGCGACCGTCTCGCTCGTCGTCGGCATCGCGCTGGCGCTGGCGCTGGCGCTGGGGTCGGCGGCGGCCTCGGAGGCGCTGTCGCCTCCGCCCAGCAGCGCCGTGGCGGCCACGATCCCGCCCACGACCACGACCACGCCCACCGTGGATCCGATGACCGCGACCTTCTTGGCCTTCTGCTCGCGCTCGATGCGCCTGCGCATCTGCCGCTCGTGGTGCTCGCGCGCCAGCTGCTTCTGGCGGTCCTTGCCCGTGGCCACCGGTGTGCCTCCTAGCTAGAAAATCGAGGTGGGCGAATCGTATCGGCCAATGGGTAATGGTTCGCAGCCCGGCGAGCCGCACCGGTACCCTTCGGTTACATTCCCATTGGCTTTTTGGACGTCAGATGCTCATCGCAGGCTTCCCCGCAGGGGCCTTTCAGACTAATTGCTACCTCGTAGCGCCGGGACCGGGACAGGAGTGCGTCATCGTCGATCCCGGTCAGGACGCCGTCGAGGGTGTCGATGAGCTGCTGAGGGAGCATCGCCTCAAGCCGGTCGCGGTCGTGCTCACCCACGGTCACCTCGACCACGTCTGGTCGGTCGCCCCGGTCTGCGGCGCGCGCGGCATCCCGGCGTGGATCCACCCCGACGACCGCGAGATGCTCAGCGACCCCACCAAGAGCATCGGCACGCCGATCTTCGGCGACCTCACCCTGAGCGAGCCCGACGACGTGCGCGAGCTGACCGACGGCGCCGTGCTGAAGCTGGCGGGGCTGGAGCTCACCGTGGACCACACCCCCGGCCATACCAGGGGGTCGGTGAGCTTCCGTCTGCCCGGTGAGAAGATCATGTTCTCGGGTGACCTGCTGTTCGCCGGCTCCATCGGCCGCACTGACCTCCCGGGAGGCGACTACCCGACGATCCTGGACAGCCTGGCGACCAAGGTGTTGCCGCTTCCGGACGAGACGGTCGTCC
This sequence comes from Nonomuraea sp. NPDC050663, assembly GCF_044456985.1. Classification (NCBI taxonomy): domain Bacteria; kingdom Bacillati; phylum Actinomycetota; class Actinomycetes; order Streptosporangiales; family Streptosporangiaceae; genus Nonomuraea; species Nonomuraea sp. NPDC050663. The sequence goes on along the minus strand of NZ_JBITGL010000006.1, from coordinate 44,176 downwards.
TGCCGGGCCACGGACCACAGACCACGGTCGGCCGCGAGCGCGCCACGAATCCCTTCCTGAGGGAGGCGGCGCCGGGCGCGGCTCCGAAAAAGGGAATCTGAATGTCTTTCCAAGCACCAAAGGGCACCTTCGACTGGCTGCCTCCCCGTTCCGAGCGGGTGCTCGCCGTGCGCGAGGCCCTGGTCGCCCCGGTACGGCAGGCGGGCTACGGCTACGTCGAGACGCCCACCTTCGAGGACACCGAGCTGTTCAAGCGCGGCGTGGGCGAGTCGACCGACGTCGTCACCAAGGAGATGTACACCTTCGAGGACAAGGGCGGCCGTTCGCTGACCCTGCGCCCCGAGGGCACCGCCAGCGTCGTGCGCGCCGTGCTGCAGCACAGCCTGCACAACGGCAGGCTCCCGGTGAAGCTCTGGTACTCCGGCAGCCAGTATCGCTACGAGCGCGCCCAGCGGGGCCGATACCGCCACTTCTGGCAGGTCGGAGCCGAGGCGCTGGGCGCCGAGGACCCTGCGCTCGACGCCGAGCTGATCGTGCTGGCCTGGCGCGGCTACGCCGACCTCGGGCTGCGCGACGTGACGCTGCTGCTCAACTCCCTCGGCGACAAGGAGTGCCGCCCGGCCTACCGCGCCGTCCTGGTCGAGTTCCTGCAGAAGCTCGACCTCGACGAGGCCACCAGGGCGCGCATCGACATCAACCCCCTGCGCGTCCTCGACGACGGGCGCCCCGAGGTCCAGGCGCAACTCGCCGGCGCGCCGCTGGTCGTCGACCACCTGTGCGAGGCCTGCAAGGCCTACCACGAGGAGGTGCGCCAGCTGCTGACCGACTCGGGCGTGCCCTTCACCGACGACCCCAAGCTGGTGCGCGGCCTCGACTACTACACCCGCACCACCTTCGAGTTCGTCCACGGCGGCGTGGGCTCGCAGGCCGCGATCGGCGGCGGCGGGCGCTACGACGGGCTCAGCGAGATGCTCGGCGGGCCCGCGCTCCCGAGTGTCGGCTGGGCTCTGGGCGTCGACCGCACCATCCTGGCCATGGAGGCCGAGGGCCTGCTCGACGATGAGAGCGACGCGCGCGTCCAGGTGTACGGTGTCCCGCTGGGATCCGATGCACGCAGGCGCATGTTCCGGCTGGTCGAGGAGCTGCGCACCGCCGGCATCAGCACCGACATGGCCTTCGGCGGCCGGGGCGTCAAGGGCGCCATGAAGGGCGCCGACCGCTCGGGGGCGCGCTTCGCGCTGATCCTGGGCGAGCGTGACCTGGCGGCGCAGGCCGTACAGGTGAAGGACCTGACCACCGCAGAGCAGACCGAGGTGCCGTTGGCCGAGGTCGTAGAGATCTTGAAGGGGAAGTTGCAGTGATCCGCACGCACACGGCGGGCAGCCTCCGTAAGGAGCACGCCGGGCAGCAGGTAACACTCGCGGGCTGGGTGGCACGCCGCCGCGACCACGGTGGCGTGGTCTTCATCGACCTGCGTGACGCCTCCGGCTCGGCGCAGGTGGTCTTCCGCGAGGAGGACTCCTCCCACGACCTGCGCTCGGAGTACTGCGTCAAGGTCGTCGGCGAGGTGCGCGTGCGCCCCGAGGGCAACGCCAACGCCGACCTGCCCACCGGCGAGATCGAGGTCGTCGCCACCGAGGTCGAGGTGCTCAGCGAGTCGGCGCCGCTGCCCTTCCCGATCGAGGGCGGCTCAGGCGTGTCGGAGGAGGCGCGGCTGAAGTACCGCTACCTCGACATCCGCCGCGAGAAGCTCGCCAAGGCCATGCGCACCCGCTCCCAGGCCACCTACCTCACCAACGAGGTCATGAACGAGGAGGGCTTCGTCTACGTCGAGACGCCGACCCTCACCCGTTCCACCCCCGAGGGCGCGCGCGACTTCCTGGTGCCGGTGCGCCTGCAGCCGGGCAACTGGTACGCCCTGCCGCAGTCGCCGCAGCTGTTCAAGCAGCTGCTGCAGGTGGCCGGCCTCGAGCGCTACTACCAGCTGGCCAAGTGCTACCGCGACGAGGATCTGCGCGCCGACCGGCAGCCGGAGTTCACGCAGATCGACATCGAGATGTCCTTCGTCGACCAGGAAGACGTCATCGCGGTCGGCGAGAAGCTCGTCAGCCGTCTCTGGAAGGAGACGATCGGCTACGAGATCCCCACGCCGATGCCGCGCATGACCTACGCCGACGCGATGGCCCGCTACGGCTCCGACAAGCCCGACCTGCGCTTCGGCCAGGAGCTCGTCGAGATGACCGACTACTTCTCGGGCACCACCTTCCGCGTCTTCCAGGCCGACTACGTCGGCGCGGTCGTCATGCCGGGCGGCGCCTCGCAGACCCGCAAGGAGCTCGACGGCTGGCAGGAGTGGGCCAAGTCGCGCGGCGCCAAGGGCCTGGCCTACGTGCTGGTCCAGGAGGACGGCACGCTCGGCGGCCCGGTCGCCAAGAACCTCTCCGAGTGCGAGCTGTCCGGCCTCGCGGCGCGCACCGGCGCCCGGCCCGGCGACGCGATCTTCTTCGCCGCCGGCGCCAGGTCCGCCTCGCGCGACCTGCTCGGCGCGGCCCGCCTCGAGATCGGCCGTCGCTGCGGCCTGATCGACGAGTCGCAGTGGTCGTTCCTCTGGGTCGTCGACGCCCCCATGTTCGAGGAGGACGGCGAGGGCGGCTGGACCGCGGTCCACCACCCGTTCACCGGCCCCAAGCCGGAGTGGTCCGACACCTTCCAGGACCATCCGGGCGAGGCGCTGGCCTACGCCTACGACATGGTCTGCAACGGCAACGAGATCGGCGGCGGCTCGATCCGTATCCACCGCGCCGAGATGCAACAGCGGGTCTTCGACGTGCTGGGCATCTCCAAGCAGGAGGCCGAGAGCAAGTTCGGCTTCCTGCTCGAGGCGTTCAAGTACGGCCCGCCCCCGCACGGCGGCATCGCCTTCGGCTTCGACCGCCTCTGCGCGCTGCTGTCCGACGGCGAGTCGATCCGCGACGTGATCGCCTTCCCGAAGACCGCCTCCGGTTTCGACCCGCTCACCGGCGCGCCCACCCCCATCACGGTGGAGCAGCGCAAGGAGGCCGGCGTCGACGCCAAGCCCAAGGAGTAACCGGTCGTCCCGGCGGGGGCCTCAGGGCTCCCGCCGGAACACCACGCGGAAACGCGCGGCGAGCCACAGCGCCCAGACGGCGAGCGCGAGGAGCGTGCCGTAGACGATGGGCGCCGACATGGCCCCGGCGAGCCAGGCGGCCGCGGCTCCGGCGTGGATCAGTCCCAGCAGCGCGGTCGCCAGCGCGAAGGGCCGGGAGCGGCTCCAGAACAGGCCGGCCGCCAGCAGATGACACAAGCCGTTTCCGGCCAGGTCGAGCTGGAGCACGGCGATCGGCGCGATCATGTCCAGCGCCGTCGTGGTGACCTGGGAGATCACCTCCGTCGCCATCGGCAGCGCCAGCGAGCCGAGCAGCGCCCAGCCGAGCACCGGCCGCTCGCGACGGAAGACCAGCCCCGCCAGCAGGAGCGGCAGCGCCATGGCCGCCGTCTGCAGGAGCCAGACCGCCGAACCCAGGCGGGAGGTCACGGCGGCCAGAACGGTCGCCGCGGTCAGGGCGGTCGACAACACCAGGACGAGCGGAACCGCGGCCAGCGCCAGACCGGTCCTCGCCACCAAGGCGATCGGCTCGCCCACGAGCAACGGAGGCAGGGGCTCCCGGGCCTCCCCGGCCTGCGCGGCCCCCAGCAGCTCGTGCGCCACCTCCTGCGCCGTCGGCCGCAGCTCGGGCCGCTTGGCCAGGCACGCGCCCACCACGCCGCGTAACGGCGGCGGCAACGCCGACAGGTCGGGCTGGTGATGCAGCACCCGGTGGAACACCGCGGGCACGCCGTCACCCCCGAACACCGCCCGCCCGGTCGCGGCGAACAGCATCGTCAGCCCCCACGCGAACACGTCGGCCGGCGCTCCCGCCCCCTCGCCGGCGACCTGCTCGGGCGCCATGTACGCGGGCGTGCCCACCAGCCCGCTGGTCGCCGTCGCGTCGATCGCCTTCGCGATGCCGAAGTCGATCACCCGGGGACCGTCGGGGCCGAGCAGCACGTTGGAGGGCTTGAAGTCGCGGTGCACGATCCCCGCGCGGTGGATCGCCGCCAGCGCCGCCGCGGTGCCGATCGCCAGCCGCCGCAGCCCGCCCGCGTCGCGCGGCCCGTCGCGCGCGACGAGCTGCTGCAGCGACTCGCCCGGCACGTACTCGCTGACGACGTACGGCTGATCGCCCTCGGCGCCGGCCTCCAGGACCCGGGCGGTGGAGAACTCCTCGACCCGCCGCGCCGCCGCCGCCTCCTGGACGAACCGCTCGCGCGCGTCGTCGTCGGCGATCAGGTGAGGATGGAGCACCTTGACGGCGACCGGGGTGCCGTCGGGGGAGCGCCCCAGGTAGACGGTGCCCTGACCGCCGTGTCCCAGCACTGACTCGAGCCGGTAGCCGCCTACGCGATCGAGCATGACCCCGATGGTATGAGACGGGTTGGCGCCTGCCGTACGATCTGCCCCATGTTCGCGGACCTGCGCCCGCCGTACGAGCTCCACAAGCACCAGATCCGCGCCCTTTCCTCCATCGAGTCCGCGTTCGCGGACGGGCGGCGCAGGGCGTGGGTCGTCCTGCCGCCGGGCGCGGGCAAGACGCTCACCGGGCTGGAGGCCGCGCGGCGGCTGGGCGAGCCGGCCGTGGCGTTCGGTCCCAACACCGCGATCCAGGGCCAGTGGATGCGCGAATGGAACCGCTTCGGCGGCACGGCGGGCTCCGACGTGGCGCTGAGCGCCCCGCTGACGGTCCTGACCTACCAGGCGCTGGCCAGCTTCGACCCGGAGGCCGAGGTCGCCGAGGAGGGCGGCGAGCGCTCCCACCTGGTACGGCTGCGTCCGCGCGGCCGCGAACTGGTGGCCGCGCTCCAGGCCGCCGGAGACCTCACCCTCCTGCTCGACGAGTGCCATCACCTGCTCGACACCTGGGGCGAGCTGCTGGCCGAGGTGCTCGAACTGCTGCCGCGAGCCCGGGTGATCGGGCTGACCGCGACCCCTCCCGACCGGCTCACCGCCGTCCAGGCCGAGCTGGTCGGGCGACTGTTCGGGCCGGTGATCCAGGGCCCGTCCATCCCGGCCGTGGTCCGCGACGCGCGCCTGGCCCCCTACGCCGAGCTCGCCTGGCTGACCGAGCCGACGCCGCGCGAGCAGGACTGGCTGGCCGCGGAGGCGGAGCGGTTCACCGAGCTGACCACCGACCTGCTCGACCCCGGCTTCGCCGACGTGCCCTTCCTGGAGTGGCTGGAACGGCGGCTGGTCAGGCGCGAGGTCGAGGGACGGCAGGACGCTCTGCCGTGGGCCAGGCTGGAACGCCAGGAGCCCGAGCTGGCCCAGGCGGGCCTGCGCTTCCACTGCGCGGGCCTGCTGCCGCTGCCCGAGGGCGCCAGGATCCGCGAGGAGCACCGCCAGCCGCCCACCGCCGACGACTGGATCTGCCTCATCGGCGACTACGTGCGCCGCTGCCTGAGGCCGCGCGGCCAGGCGGCGGCCGTGGAGGCCATCAGGGCGGCGCTGCCGTCGGTCGGCTACCAGCTCACCGCCCGCGGCGTGCGGGCCGGGCGCTCGCCGATCGACCGCGTCGTGGCGCGCAGCGAGGCCAAGGTCCACGCCGTGGCCGAGATCCTCGCCGCCGAGCACGACAACCTCGGCGAGCGCCTGCGCGGCCTGGTCGTGTGCGACCACGAGCGGGCCACCGCCACCCTGCCCGCCCGCCTGGCCGGCGCGCTCGACGAGCAGGCCGGCTCCGCCCGCCTGGTGCTGGAGACGCTGGTCGCCGACAAGCGCACGGCCCAGCTGTCGCCGATGCTGGTGACCGGCAGGACCGTCGCCGCCGGCGCCGAGACCGCCCGCGCCTTCGCGGCCTTCTGCTCCGAGGAGTCGCTCCACCCCGTCGTGGGCGAGGGCGTCGTGGAGATCACCGGCTCGTGGACCAGCCGCACGTGGGTGGCGCTGGCCACCCGCTTCCTCCAGGAGGGCGGCACGCAGGTGCTCATCGGCACCCGCGCGATGCTGGGCGAGGGCTGGGACGCCGCCTCCGTCAACACGCTGGTGGACCTGTCGGAGGCGACCACCGCCACCTCCGTCGTGCAGACCAGGGGCAGGGCGTTGCGCCTCGACCCGTCCTGGCCGGCCAAGGTGGCGCACACCTGGTCGGTGGTCTGCGTCAGCCGCGCCCACCCCAAGGGCCTGGCCGACTGGGACAGGTTCGTGCGCAAACACGACGGCTATCTCGGCATCACCGACAACGGGGCGATCATGGCGGGGGTCGCGCACGTGCACCCCGTGCTCTCGCCGTACGGCCCGCCCGAGCAGTCGGGCTTCGACGCCCTGAACGTGAGCATGCTGGAGCGCGCACGCGACCGCAGGCGGGTGCGCAAGCTGTGGCGCATCGGCACGCCGTACGAGGACGTGCTGACCCACGTGCTGCGCGTCACCCCCGCTCGCCCGACCGCCGCGGAGGCCGACGGGTGGGCGCCGCCCACGTTCCTGCCGGCCGTGCGCGGCATCGAGCCACGGCCCGATGACAACTCCACGAACGTGGCCGCCGCGACAACGGGCGCACTGGCCAGTACGTCGTGGGTTCTCTCCGAGGCCGGCGTGGGGTGGGCGCTGCTGGCCGGCCTTCCCCTGGCCGCCTTCGCGGGCTGGCGGGTGCGCTCGTGGCGGCGCGCCCGCCTGGGACGGATGGCGCTGGAGGAGGTGGCGGAGCGGCTCGACCTGGCCCAGCTGGCCTACGCCCTGGCCGACGCGCTGCGACGATGCGACCTGGCCGACCGGGGCGCGGAGGCGGTGCGGGTGGAGCCCGACGGCAGCGGCTCCTACCAGGTCACGCTCGCCGGAGTGCGCCCGGCCCAGTCGGCGCTGTTCAGCCGCTCGCTCGACGAGCTGATCTCGCCGCCGGTGCGCCCGCGCTACCTCATCCCGCGCTACATCGTCACGCCGGGACCCCGGCAGGCGCTGGCCCTCATGGCGGGCGAACCGGAGCCGAACGCCGTCGTCTACCACGCCGTCCCCGAGGCACTGGCCGCCAACGGGGGGCTGGCCCGCGTCTTCTCCACCGCCTGGAACACCTGGGTGAGCGCGGGGCGCGCCGTCTTCGCCGACAACCCCAAGGGCGCCGCCCTGCTCGTGGCGCAGGGCGGCGGCTCGCCGCTGGACGTCTCGACGGCGCTCAGGCTGGCGTGGGAGTGAAACGGACCGGCAGACCCGCCAGGCCGCGCACCACGGCGCCACTCAGACGCCACGAGAGCTCCTCGTCGGGCACGTCGAGCTCGATGTGCGGCCGGTGGCGCAGCAGGGTCTCGAAGGCGATCTGACCCTCCAGGCGGGCCAGGGGAGCGCCCAGGCAGAAGTGCACCCCGTGGCCGAACGACAGGTGCCGGTTGTCCTCACGGGTCAGGTCGAGCCGGTCGGGCTCGGGGAAGGCCTCCGGGTCGCGGGCGGCGGCGCCCAGCGAGACGTGCACGAAGGAACCCTTGGGCACGTGCGTGCCCGCCAGGTCCAGGTCCTCGACGGCGAAGCGGAAGGTGGCCCGCTCGACGGGGGCGTCGTAGCGCAGGAACTCCTCGACCGCCCTGGGCATCAGCTCGGGACGCTCCCGCAGCAGCGCGAGCTGGCCGGGGTCGCGCAGCAGGGCGAGCATGCCGTTGCCGATGAGGTTGACCGTGGTCTCGTGTCCGGCGATGAGCAGCAGCACGAGCGTCGACAGCAGTTCCTGGTCGGTGAGCTCGCCCGCGGTGGCCAGGGCGCTGACCAGGTCGTCGGCGGGATCGGCGCGGCGTTCGGCGATCGTGCGGGTGAAGTAGTCGCGCAAGGAGGCGTTGGCGACGGCCTGGCGCGCCTTGACGTCGTCGTCCATCGCGGGCTGCAGCAGGTCGCCCGTCCAGGTGCGGAAGTCGTCGCGGTCGGCGTGGGCCACGCCCAGCAGCTCGCAGATGACGATGATCGGCAGCGGGAAGGCGAAGGAGTCGATGAGGTCGGCCCTGTCGGCCGGGAGCGAGGCGGCCAGCTCGTCGGCGATCTGCTGCACACGCGGGCGCATCAGCTCGACCCGGCGCGGGGTGAAGCCGTTGCCGACCGCCTTGCGCAGCCTGGTGTGGTCGGGCGGGTCGGTGCTGAGCATGTTGCGCGCCAGCACCGGGTTGCCCGAGGTGACCACCTCGGCGAACCAGGAGGGGCCGTTGGCCAGGTCCTTGGAGACCCGCGGATCGGTCAGGAGCGAGCGGCCGAGCTCGTAGTCGACGACCACGAAGGCCGAGCTGCCGGGAGGGAAGTCGACCGCGTGCACCGGACCTTGCGCCCGGAGCCCGGCGTAGGCCCCGTAGGGGTCACGGCTGAACTCCGGGGACAGGAAGAACTCGAAAGGTAACGTCACACTCCAAGAGTGCACGCTACTTCGTGACGGTGACCTTCTCGATGACGATCGGATTCTTCGGAGCGGTCGATCCGCCGTCGCCGCCGATGTCCTGCGGGTTCTCGATGACGCCTTCCTTGAGCGCCGCGTCGACCCACTCCAGGCCCTTGGTGACCATGCCGATCGGCGTGTAGCCGGTGGGCAGCGCGCCGTTGGCGTCGTCGAGCGAGATCGCGAACTGGCTGCTGCTCATGTCCGTACCCTCTTCCGGCTGGGTCATGAAGACCACGCCCCGGGTGTACGGCATGGCGTCCACGGCCTCGTCGGGCACGAAGTAGCCGGCGGTGCCGGTGCCGTCGGTGGGGTTCTTGCCGTCGGCCTTGGCCGTCGGGTCGCCGCACTGCAGCAGCGCCACACCGGCCTGCTGGAGGCCGACCAGGCGGTGGCACTTGTTGCCCGCGTAGAAGTTCTTCTTGGCCAGGAAGGCCATGGAGTTGACCGAGCACGGCGTCAGCTCGGGATCCATCTGGATCTCCAGGGCGCCGCGGTTGGTGGTGATCGTCAGCTTGTCGAGCGCCTTGACGTTCGCCTTCGCGGGCGGCATGCCCACGAACTTCTGCGGCACGCCGCTGGTGTCCTTGGTGTACGTGCAGGACACCGGCCACGTCAGGGCCGAGGGCGAAGGCGCGGCCGACGGCTCCGTCGTCGCCCCGAGTGGGAGCGACTCGCTGGCCTCGGGGGTCGGGGTGACCGGGGCCTGGGCGGCGCTCGTGCTCCCGCTGCTACCGTCGTTGGTCAGCGCGTACGCGGTCACGCCGCCACCCACGACGGCCAGGGCCACGATCGCACCGATGACGGCGTTGCGCTTGCCGTTGCCCTTGCCGGCCTCACGCTGCTGCTGCCGTTCCTTGTGCTCCTGCGCCAGCTGGCTCAGGCGGTCCTCGCCGCTCACCGCATTCCTCCAGGTTTGCCAAGAGATGACCAAACAACTCCGCGAATGCTACCGGTAGTTGATATGTGCTGGACGTAAGTGACGGAATGTAAACACTGTGACGGGAACCGGACCGCAACGGGATCCGTAGAAGCAGTGAGAACGGAGTGTGCCCATGTTCGACGAGATCCTCGGTCTGCCCGCCCATCCCCTGATCATCCACGCCGCCGTCGTCTTCACCCCCCTGCTCGCCCTCATGGGCGTGGTCTACGCCGTGCTGCCCCGTTTCCAGCCCGCCACCGGCTGGGCGGTGGTGGCGCTGGCGGTGCTGGCACCCGGCGCCGTCTTCGCCGCCCGGCAGAGCGGGCTGGCCCTCAAGCAGGCCCGCTTCGAGAGTGTCCAGGGCGACCTGGCGACCAAGATCGCGGCCCACGAGAGCTTCGCCAACCCCCTGCTGTACTCCACGATCGGGCTGGCCGTCTCGGCGCTGGCCATGGTGTTCGTGCCCAAGGGGGTGCCGAAGACCATCCTGTCCGTGACGACGGTCGTGCTGGCCGCCGTGGCCGGCTACTACGTGTTCCGGGCCGGTGACTCGGGGGCGCAGGCGGTCTGGGGCCTGTAGTCTCCGCTTGTGGATAGTCTGTTCGATTCGGCGGCTGAGGAGGCCACTCCGCAGCCGCTGGCGGTGCGCATGCGGCCCCGCTCCCTCGACGAGGTGATGGGCCAGCGCCACCTGCTCGGCCCCGGCACCCCGCTGCGCAGGCTGGTCGAGAGCGAGGCGCCGATGTCGCTGTTCCTGTGGGGACCGCCCGGCACCGGCAAGACCACCCTCGCCTACGTCGTCGCCGGGGTCACCAAACGCCGCTTCGTGGAGATCTCGGCCGTCTCGGCGGGCGTCAAGGACGTGCGGGCCGCCATCGAGAACGCCCGCCGCGAGCTGGGCATGTCCGGCCGCCAGACCGTGCTGTTCGTCGACGAGGTGCACCGCTTCAACAAGGCCCAGCAGGACGCCCTGCTGCCCGCCGTCGAGAACCGCTGGGTCACCTTCATCGGCGCCACCACGGAGAACCCCTTCTTCTCGGTCATCTCGCCGCTGCTGTCGCGCTCGCTCCTGCTGACCCTCGAGTCGCTGTCCGACGACGACATCAGAGCCGTGCTGAAGCGCGCGGTCACCGACGAGCGCGGCCTCGGCGGCCGGGCCACCCTGTCCGACGACGCCCTCGAACATCTCGTACGGCTCGCCGGCGGCGACGCCCGCCGCTCGCTCACCTACCTCGAGGCCGCCGCCCTCCTGGCCGACGACATCACCGTCGAGGTCGTCGAGAAGGCCGTCGACAAGGCGGCCGTGCGCTACGACCGCCAGGGCGACCAGCACTACGACGTCATCAGCGCCTTCATCAAGTCGATGCGCGGCTCCGACGCCGACGCCGCGCTCCACTACCTGGCCCGCATGATCGAGGCAGGCGAGGACCCCCGCTTCATCGCCCGCCGCGTCGTCATCTTCGCCTCCGAAGACGTCGGCCTGGCCGACCCCACCTGCCTCCAGACCGCCGTGGCCGCGGCCCAGGCGGTCCAGCTCATCGGCCTGCCCGAGGCGGGCATCAACCTGGCCCACGCGGTCATCCACTGCGCCACCGCGCCCAAGTCCAACGCCGTCGTCAAGGCCATCGGGGCCGCCCAGTCCGACGTGCGCAAAGGCCTCATCGGCCAGGTGCCCGGCCACCTGCGCGACGCGCACTACCCCGGCGCCGCCAAGCTCGGCCACGGCGAGGGCTACAAGTACCCCCACGACTTCGACCACGGCCTCGTCCGGCAGGACTACGCGCCCGCCGAACTCCTCGACCGGCGCTACTACGAGCCGACCACCCACGGCGCCGAGAAACCGATCGCCGAGCGCTGGGCCAGGATCCGCGCCTTCCTGAGGGGCGAATGATGCTGCACCACGTCGAGATCTGGGTCCCGTCGCTCGACGCGAGCTGGGAATGGCTGCTCACACGCCTGGGCTACACCGAGTACCAGCGCTTCGAAGGCGGCGTGTCCTACCTGCACGGCGACACCTACCTCGTCTTCGAGACCTCGCCCGCCATGACCCGCGAGCCGTACGACCGCATGCGGCCCGGGCTCAACCACCTGGCCTTCCACTGCGACGACGCCGAGGTGCTCGCCGACGAGGCGCTCGCGCACGGCTGGCGGCTCATGTTCGCCGACCGCCACCCCTACGCGGGAGGTCCTGACTATCACGCGGCGTATTTGGAGAACGACGCGGGATTCGAAGTGGAACTCGTGACCAGGCGACGCGATAGGGTCGTGAACTCCTAGCCGCCTACAGGGACGGATGCGCTGATGCTTACCGCCGGAGAGGTCGCCGGCCTGGTCGTCGCCGTGTTCTGGGCTGTCCTGGTCTGCTTTCTGGCCATGGTGCTGGTCAAGCTCGCCCGGCTGCTCACCAGGACGACCAAGATGGTCTCCGACCTGAGCGACCGGGTCATGCCGCTGCTCGACGACGCCTCTGTCACGGTCAACGAGACCAACCGCCAGCTGGCCGCCGTCGAGGCGATCACCAAGGACGTCAAGCAGGTCAGCGGCCAGGCCGCCAAGCTGAGCCTGATCATGCAGACCTTCCTCGTGGGGCCGCTGGTCAAGCTCTCCGCCCTGCTCCACGGCATCTCCGCCGCCCTGAGGGGCCGGAAGGCGATCACCCGGCGATGATCCGCAGACTCTTCTACATGTCGCTGGGCGCCGGACTGGCGGTCTGGGTGATGCGCAAGCTCCAGGCCCTGCACCCCCAGCACGTCGCCCGCCGCACGGCCGATCGTGCCGCGAGCATGGTCGGCCAGGTGAGAGACTTGACCGCGTACGCGCTCGACGAAGCCGCCGTGCGCGAAACCGAACTTCGGGCCCAGCTCAAGCTCGAAGACTGACCCACTACGAAAAGGATGGCCGAATCATGGAGTCGGCAGAAATCGCACGCCGCTTCCTGCGCTTCTTCGAGGAGCGTGGGCACAAGATCGTGCCCTCGGCCAGCCTGATCGCCGAAGACCCGACGCTGCTGCTGGTGAACGCGGGCATGGTCCCGTTCAAGCCGTACTTCCTGGGGCAGCGCACGCCTCCGGCGTCCCGGCTGGCCAGCGTGCAGAAGTGTGTCCGCACCGGAGACATCGAAGAGGTCGGCAAGACCACCCGCCACGGCACCTTCTTCCAGATGCTCGGCAACTTCTCCATCGGCGACTACTTCAAGGAGCAGGCGATCCCCTTCGCCTGGGAGCTCCTGACCAGGTCCGAGTCCGACGGCGGCTTCGGCTTCCCCGAAGAGAAGCTCTGGGTCACCGTCTTCGAGAACGACGACGAGGCCATCGAGATCTGGCGCAAGGTCGGCGTGCCCTCCGAGCGCATCCAGCGCCGCGGCCTGGCCGACAACTACTGGCACATGGGCGTGCCCGGCCCCGGCGGACCCTGCTCGGAGATCTACTACGACCGTGGCCCCGAGCACGGCCGTGACGGCGGACCGGTGGCCGACGAGGACCGCTACCTCGAGGTCTGGAACAACGTCTTCATGCAGTACTCCCTGTCGGCCGTCCGCTCCAAGGTCGACTTCGACGTCGAGGGCGAGCTCCCGGCGAAGAACATCGACACCGGCATGGGCCTCGAGCGCATGGCCACGATCCTGCAGGGCGTCGACAACCTCTACGAGATCGACACCACCTTCAAGGTCCTCGACCGCGCCGCCGAGCTGACCAAGACCCGCTACGGCCGCGACCAGCGCGCCGACACCAGCCTGCGCGTCATCGCCGACCACGTGCGCACCGGCACCATGCTGGTCGCCGACGGCGTCGCCCCCTCCAACGAGGGCCGCGGCTACGTCCTGCGCCGCATCCTGCGCCGCTCCATCCGCAACCTGCGCCTGCTCGGCTCGGGCGAGGAGCGCTACATGCACGACCTCACCGCGACCACCATCGCGGCGATGGGCGACATCTACCCCGAGCTGAAGACCGACGCCCCGCAGATCCACGCGGTCATCGACGCGGAGGAGGCCTCCTTCCTCGGCACCCTGCGCACCGGCACCGCCATCTTCGACGTCGCCGTCGAAGAGACCAAGCGCAAGTCCGGCACCATCCTGACCGGAGACCAGGCCTTCCAGCTCCACGACACCTACGGCTTCCCCATCGACCTCACCCTGGAGATGGCCGCCGAGCAGGGGCTGAAGGTCGACGAAGAAGGCTTCCGCCGCCTCATGAAGGAGCAGCGCGAACGCGCCAAGGCCGACGCCAAGGCCAAGAAGACCGGCAACGCCGACGTCTCGGTCTTCGGCCAGCTCCTGGAGAAGGCCGGCAAGGTCGACTTCCTCGGCTACGACACCACCACCGCCGAATCCTCGGTCATCGGCATCCTCGTCGACGGCGCGAGCGTGCCCGTCGCCGACGCGGGCGCCTCCGTCGAGATCGTGCTGGGCCGCACCCCCTTCTACGCCGAGGGCGGCGGCCAGCTCGCCGACCAGGGCGTGATCCGTACGGCAGGCGGCGTCGTCGAGATCGTCGACGTGCAGACGCCGCTGTCCGGGCTGGTCGTCCACCGCGGCAAGGTCGCCAGCGGCGCGATCAAGCTCGGCGACGAGGTCCAGGCCGAGGTCGACGTCGAGCGCCGCCGCGCGATCTCCCGCAGCCACAGCGCCACCCACATGGTCCACCGGGCGTTCAAGAACTACCTGGGCGAGAGCGCCGCGCAGGCCGGCTCCGAAAACTCTCCCGGCCGCTTCCGCTTCGACTTCACCGCCGCGGGCGCCGTCTCGCCGTCGGTGCTGCGCGACGCCGAAGACGAGGTCAACGCCATCCTCATCAACGACCTGCAGGTCAACGCCTTCTACACCTCCCAGTCGGAGGCGCGGGCGATGGGCGCGCTGGCCATGTTCGGCGAGAAGTACGGCGATGAGGTCCGCGTCGTCGAGATCGGCGACTACTCCCGCGAGCTGTGCGGCGGCACCCACGTGCACAGCTCCGGCCAGCTCGGCCTCGTCAAGATCCTCGGCGAGCAGTCGGTCGGCGCCGGCGTGCGCCGCGTCGAGGCCCTCGTCGGCATCGACGCCTTCCGCTTCCTGGCCAAGGAGTCCGTCCTGGTCGCCCAGCTCACCGAGCAGCTCAAGGCGCGCCGCGAGGAGCTTCCCGAGCGCATCGAGGGCATCGTCACCCGCCTGCGCAACGCCGAGAAGGACCTGGAGAAGCTGCGCTCCTCCCAGGTGCTCGCCATCGCGGGCGAGCTGGCCGCCTCCGCCCGCGACCTCGGCGGGGTCTCCGTCGTCACGCACCGCGCGCCTGATGGCACCAGCCCCGACGACCTGCGTAAGCTCGCGCTTGATGTGCGCGGCAGGTTCCCGGCCGACCGCGCGGCGGTCGTCGTGATCGCCGGAGCCCCCAGCGACAGGCCGGTCGTGGTTGCCGCGGTCAACGAGGCGGGACGCGCGCGCGGGCTCAAGGCTGGGCAGCTGGTCGGCGTCGCCGCCAAGGCACTTGGGGGTGGCGGTGGCGGCAAGGACGACGTCGCGCAGGGCGGGGGGACTCGGGTCGAGTCCATTGACGACGCTCTGCGACAGGTGGGCGACACCATCGCAGGACAGCTCGGCTGAGCCTGCGGAGATGCGTCAAGGCACCAGGCTCGGCGTCGACGTCGGGTCGGTCCGTGTCGGGGTGGCGCGCAGCGATCCTTCCGGACTGCTGGCCACCCCGGTCGAGACCGTCAAACGCGGGCGAGGCGACCTCGACCGGCTCGCCGCCCTCGTCGACGAACTGTCGGCCGTCGAGGTCGTCGTGGGGCTGCCCACGTCCCTGTCGGGGCGTGAAGGGCAGGCCGCAGCGCTCGCGCGCGAATTCGCCGAGGCGCTGGCGGCGCGCCTGGCCCCCGTGCCCGTCAGGCTCTTCGACGAGCGCATGAGCACCGTCGCCGCGGCCGCGGGCCTGCGGGCCAGCGGGCGCAAGGCGAAGAACCAGCGGGCCGTGATCGACCAGGCGGCCGCGGTCGTCATCCTGCAGGACGCGCTCGATCGCGAGCGCGCCACCGGTCAACCACCAGGCAAACCCGTCGATCCGCCCTCCGGGGCGGACGGCGGTGCCGCCGATGTCTGAGCGGCCCGCCGACGACGACCTGACGCCCGAGGGCCACACCTCCCACGACACCAACGCAAGCGCACGCGCCCACGACGCCGCGCGCTCCAGTGGCGACGGCTCTTTGGGTGAGGACCCCTCTGGGGACGGCTCCGGGGATGCCGCCTCCGGGAGCGCCACCTTCGGGGGCGGCGCCTCTCGCGACGCCACTCCCGGTGACGGCTTCTCCGGCGGCGGGACCTCTAGCGACGCCAACCCCGGCGACGGCTCCACCGGCGACGGGACCTCCTCCGATGTCACCTCTTCCGACGCCGACGCCGACGCCGACGCCGACGCCGACGCCGACGCCGACGCCGACGCCGACGCCGACGCCGACGCCGACGTGGGCGGGGGCGTGGGTGCGGCGGCCCACGGTGGCGTGCCCGTCGGCAAGGTGGGCGCGGGCGGCGGGCGGGTGCCGGCCGAGGGTGAGGACGTGGCGCTCGACGAGTTGCTGGTGACCGATCCGGCGCCGCCCAAGCCGAAGATCGGCAAGGGCAGGGCCGTCCTGGTCGGGGCCGGTATCTCCGTCGCCCTGCTCGGGGGCGCGGGTTTCCTGGTCGCCAGGCCGTACGTCTCGCCCGCCGACTTCGAGGGCGGCGGCGGGGGTGCGGTGACGGTGCACATCCCGCCCGGCGCCTCGGCTTCCGACGTCGGCGAGCGGCTGGCCGACGCCGGTGTGGTCGCCAGCGCGCGGTCCTTCACCGACGTGGCCCTGGAGAAGGGCAAGGCCGAGAGCCTCCATCCCGGCCACTACCGGCTGCGCCAGGGCATGGCCGCGGTCGCGGCGCTCGACCTGCTGCTGTCGAAGGACTCCAAGGTCGTCAAGCGTGTCACCGTGCGCGAGGGCATGCGCCTGACGGAGGTCATCGACACCCTGGCCAAGGCGACGGGCCTGCCGCTGAAGGACTTCCAGAAGAGCGGCGTGGCCCCGCCGTACGGCAAGTCGCTGGAGGGCGTGCTCTTCCCCGCCACCTACGACGTGGAGCCGGGCACGACGGCCAAGGGCCTGGTCAAGGCCATGGTCGACAGGTTCCGTACGGCGGCGGCGGATTTGAGGCTGCCCGAGCGGGCAGCGGCTCTGGGACTCAGACCGCTGGAGGTGCTCACGGTGGCCAGCATCGTGCAGGCCGAGGGGGGACGCGACGCCGACTACCCCAAGATCGCCCGGGTCATCTACAACCGCCTCGAAGCGGGCACCCCGCTGCAGCTCGACACGACGGTGCTCTACGCCCAGGGGCGCTACACGCTGAGGGTGCTGGACAGTGACACCCGGGTGCGTTCGCCGTACAACACCTACCTGCGCCCGGGCCTGCCGCCGGGCCCGATCTCCAACCCGGGGGAGAAGGCGCTGAATGCCGCTCTGTCCCCTGCCGAGGGGGATTGGTTCTGGTTTGTGACCACGGATCCGGCGCATAGAATCACGAAATTCACTGACAAAGAGAGCGTGTTCGTGAGATACCGGGAAGAGCTGAACGAAAACCTCGGGAAGGACTGATGGGCCGACCGGGATCGCTGATCGCCGGGCCCCGATTCCCCGACGGGGCCTGCGGGCTCCCGGCGTCGCCTAACATGGCTACTCTGAGTGATAATCGCTGGTCATCTCGACGAGTCTGGCGAACCCCCACGTTCAGCCCGGTTACCCCCACCGGTTTGGCGCATCCCCTTGACGCCGGCCCGGACAGACCGGGAGATTGGCGAGCGCACCTATGAACGATCTCGACTTCGACACGATGCTCGGCAGCGAGCCCCGCGGCAGGCGGGCCGCCCGCCGCCGACGCCGGCGTACCCGGCGCGGGCGCTTCCTCGCGCCGCTGCTCGCCTTCATCGTGCTGGCCGGCATCGTCGGCGGCGGCGGATACTACGGCTACATGGCCATCCGCGAGGCCATGGTCCCCGACGACTACACCGGCCAGGGCACCGGTGAGGTGACCCTCGAGATCAAGGACGGCCAGAGCGCGGCCGAGGTCGCCGACGAGCTCGTACGGCTCGGCGTGGTCAAGAGCGCGCGCGCCTTCTCCAACGCCATCGAGAGCGTCGGCAAGAGCGCCTCCCTGCAGCCCGGCACCTACAAGATGCGCAAGCAGATGTCGGCCGCCGACGCGGTCGCGATGCTCGACGCCGACAACAAGGTGACCGACACCGTGCTCGTCAAGGAAGGCCTGCGGCTCAGCAAGATCATCGAGGAGCTGGCGAAGAAGACCGGACGGCCCGCCAAGGAGTTCCAGACGGCGGCCAAGGACCTGGAGCAGCTGGGCCTGCCCGCCTACGCCAAGGGGCTGGAGGGCTACGCCTTCCCCGCCACCTACGAGTTCCAGCCCAAGGACACGCCGACCGACATGCTCGGCAAGATGGTCACCCGCTTCAACGAGGCCGCCGAGAAGGTCGAGCTCGAGGCGGGCGCCAAGAAGCTCGGCTACAAGCCCAACGAGATCGTCATCATCGCCAGCATCGTCCAGGCCGAGGCCGGCCGCCACGAGGACATGGCGAAGATCGCCCGCGTCATCTACAACCGCCTGAAGCTGCCGATGCAGCTGCAGATGGACAGCACCACGATGTACGGGCTCAACAAGTACGGCACGCGCGCCTCGCACGCCGACACCAAGTCGACCTCGAAGTACAACACCTACTACGTCGACGGGCTGCCGATCGGGCCGATCTCCAACCCGGGCGAGGACGCCCTGCACGCCGCGCTCAACCCCGAGCCCGGCAAGTGGATCTACTTCGCGGCGACCGACCCCAACAGCAACGTCACGGAGTTCGCCGAGACGATCGAGGAGTTCAGGGAGCTCGAGCGCAAACTGAACGCCAACAGCTAGTAGTACTCTCGGTGCGTCGAGTCGGGCGTGCCGGGAGGGTGTTGGTGGACAAGCGGGCCGCGGTTCTGGGGTCGCCGATCAAGCACTCCCTCTCGCCTTACCTGCATCGGGCGGCCTACGCCGCGATGGGGCTCGACGGGTGGCGCTACGGCGCGGCCGAGTGCGACGAGGCCAGGCTGCCGGCGCTGCTGGCGGCCATCGGGTCCGGCGAGCCGGTGCCCGGCCTGCCGCCCGGCGGTCCCTGGGCGGGCCTGTCGCTGACGATGCCGCTCAAGCGGGCCGTGCTGCCGCTCGTCGACACCGTCTCCGCGCTGGCCGTCGAGGTGGGGGGCGCCAACACCGTCGTCTTCCGCGACGGCGCCGCCCACGGCGACAACACCGACGTCTACGGCATCGAGCGCGCCCTGGCCGAGGCGGGTGTGCCCGCTCCCTCCGGCGCCCTGGTGCTGGGCGGCGGGGCCACCGCCGCCTCGGCCCTGGCCGCGCTGCGCAACCTCGGCCTGGGTGCGGCGACGCTGGTGGTGCGCGACCGCTCGCGGGCCGGCGAGACGGCGGCCGTGGCCGAGCGGCTCGGCGTGGCGCTGCGCGTGGAGCAGTTCGACAAGCTCGAGGCGCTGCTCGACGTCGACCTCGTGATCTCCACCCTGCCGGGCGGGGCCGCCGACGTGTTCGCCCCGAGCCTGCGGGGGGTGCCCGCGCTGTTCGACGTCGTCTATTCGCCGTGGCCGACCTCGGCCGCGCAGGCCGTCCTGCGGGCGGGCGGCACGGTGGTCGGCGGGTTCGAGATGCTGCTGCACCAGGCGGTGCGCCAGGTGGAGCTGATGACGGGACACGCCGACGTGCCGGTGGAGGCGATGCGGGCGGCGGGCGAGGCCGAGATCGCCAGGCGCGCAGGTCTCTGAATTCCTGCGCGGACGATCCACGGTCGCGGGATGATTCGGCAAGCGTTCGTGGTTGTGGTAACGTAGCTCGTCGATCGGTCTGGCACGCCTGCCAGACGCGCAAGCGGAGGTCTCCCTCCCACCTGAGTCGCCGTGAGGCGGCCGGGTCCAGGATCACGCCGGACTTCACTCCGGGGAATCCATGCGAATGGATTCAGTGGCCCCGCATGCGCGACGTGCGGGGCTTTTCGGTTTTCCGGAAGGCCTCCACGAGACGAGCGCGTAGGGATCGCAAACCTAGGAGGCCCCATCAGCACTGAGCCCCGCATCAACGAGCGCATCCGTGTGCCCGAGGTTCGCCTCGTCGGCCCCAACGGTGAGCAGGTCGGCATCGTGTCCATTCACGACGCCCTGAAGCTCGCTCAGGAGGCGGATCTCGACCTCGTCGAGGTCGCGGCCACGGCTCGACCGCCCGTGTGCAAGCTCATGGACTACGGCAAGTTCAAGTACGAGTCCGCGATGAAGGCGCGCGAGGCGCGCAAGAATCAGGCGCACACGATCATCAAGGAGATCAAGCTCCGGCCGAAGATCGACCCGCACGACTACGAGACCAAGAAGGGTCACGTGGTGCGGTTCCTCAAGGCGGGGGACAAGGTCAGAGTCACGATCATGTTCCGCGGACGTGAGCAGTCGCGTCCCGAGCTGGGCTTCCGGCTCCTGCAGAAGCTGGCGGAGGATGTCACGGAGCTCGGCTACGTGGAGTCCCAGCCCAAGCAGGACGGCCGAAACATGATCATGTTGATCGGTCCGCACAAGAAGAAGGCCGAGGCGAAGGCCGAGAAGGCCGCCGCCAAGGCGCAGCGTGACAGCACGGAGGGCGCGGAGTCGGACGACCTGGAGTCGTGACTCTCCGTTGGGGATAGCCTTACAGCACCCCAGCTGCCGCAAGACCTTTTGCTAGAGGCTCAAACCGCCGCAAACCGGGTCGGCCCCCATCACCGGCCCGGTCAGTGGCGCGGAGCGGGAGCCGAGCCATGTCTCGGCCATGAGGACGGAGAGGGCGCCCTGGCAGGCTGCCCGCTCTGTGAACGACGATTTGAGGGAGACGGCTTATGCCGAAGATGAAGACGCACAGCGGTGCGAAGAAGCGGTTCAAGCTGACCGGCACTGGCAAGATCAAGCGCCGTCGCGCCGCTCGCGCGCACTACAACGAGTGGAAGTCGTCCACGCTGACGCGCCGTCTCAAGAACGATGTCGTGGTCTCCGACAACGACCACAAGAAGATCAAGAAGCTGCTCGCTAAGTAAGCGCCTACCCCGGGGAGAATGAACTATGGCACGCGTGAAGCGGGCGCTCAACGCCAAGAAGAAGCGCAGGGTCGTCCTCGAGCGGGCGAGCGGCTACCGTGGCCAGCGGTCGCGTCTGTACCGCAAGGCCAAGGAGCAGATGCTCCACTCGATGACCTACGCCTACCGTGACCGCAAGGACCGCAAGGGCACCTTCCGCCGCCTGTGGATCCAGCGCATCAACGCTGCGGCCCGCGCCAACGGCATGACCTACAACCGCCTGATCCAGGGTCTGCGCCTGGCGGGCGTCGAGGTCGACCGCAAGATCCTCGCCGACCTCGCGGTCAACGACAGCCAGACCTTCGCGACGCTGGTCGAGGCCGCCAAGAAGGCGCTGCCGGCCGACGTCAACGCGCCGGCTGCCGGCTGAATCAGCTGCTGAAGAAGGGACCCACCGACCTCCACGGTGGGTCCCTTCTCCGTTTGAGGGGGACGGATATGTCCGAGCTCACCAACGTGCGCACGCCGCGCGTCAAGGCCGCCAGGCGGCTGACCAAACGCTCCTTCCGCGAGCAGGACCGCAGGTTCCTCGCCGAGGGGCCGCAGGCCGTGCGCGAGGCGCTGCGGCTGCCCGACGTGACCGTGGAGCTGTTCGCCACCGCCGAGGCCGAGCTGCGCCACGCCGAGCTCGTCGAGGAGGCACGGCTGCAGGGCGCGGCGGTGCACCGGGCCAGCGGCGAGGTCATGGCCGAACTGGCGCAGACCGTGACCCCGCAGGGCGTGGTGGCGATCTGCCGGTTCGTGCACGTGCCCCTGACCGAGGCGGTCACCGCCGACTCCCGCCTGGTCGCCGTGCTCGCGCACGTGCGCGACCCGGGCAACGCCGGCACGGTCCTCCGCACGGCCGACGCCGCGGGGGCCGACTCCGTGGTCTTCACCGACGCCTCCGTCGACCCCTACAACGGCAAGTGCGTGCGCGCGAGCGCCGGGAGCCTGTTCCACCTGCCGGTGGTCATCGGCAGCCCCGTGCCGCAGGCCGTACAGCACCTGAAGGACAGCGGGCTGCGCGTGCTGGCCGCCGACGGCAGCGGCAAGCGCACCCTCGACGAGGTCGAGCTCGGCGGGCCGACGGCCTGGGTCTTCGGCAACGAGGCCTGGGGGCTGCCCGAGGAGGTCCTGGAACTGTGCGACGAGGTCGTGCGGGTGCCGATCTACGGTCAGGCCGAAAGCCTCAACCTGGCCACCGCCGCGGCGGTGTGCCTCTACGCCTCCGCGCGCGCCCAGCGGCAGGCGTCAGGCCGCGCCTGAGTGCGCCCTGATCACGGCGTGCCCGAGGGTCCCCGAGGGGTCGGGAAACCCGCTATTGTCGGCGTTGTAGGTCGAGGAGGCGGTGTCGTGCACGGTGAAGATACCGGCGGGCGGGTGGTGGATCCCGCGTGCACGATCGCGATCGACGACCTGCCGGACGGGCTCATCGTGGTCGACGCCGACGGCACCGTCCTGGCGGTCAACCGGGCCGCCGAGCGCCTGACCGGAGTGCGCGGCGCAGTCGGCCAGAGCATGGAAGACGCCTTCCCCTTCCGCGACCACGACGGCCGCGAGTGGTGGAAGGCCCTCGACGTCCACAGCGGTCTGCCCACCCGCTCGCGCGCGCCGGAGAAGCCGCTGCACCTGCCCGGCGGCCAGGAGCTCTACATCGCCGCCCGGATGGTCCGCCAGCCGCCCAGGGGCGGCGAGGTCCGGCGTGTGGCCATCACCCTGCGCGACGGCGGCACCCGCGCCCGTCTCGAGCGCAGCAGGGCCGACCTGGTCACCACCGTCGCCCACGAGCTGCGCAGCCCCCTGACCAGCGTCAAGGGCTTCACCGCGACCCTGCTGGCCAAGTGGGAGCGGTTCACCGACGAGCAGAAGCGCGTCATGCTCGAGACGGTCAACAACGACGCCGACCGGGTGACCCGGCTCATCACCGAGCTGCTCGACGTCTCGCGCATCGAGTCGGGGCGCCTGGAGGTGCACCGCCAGGTGGTCGACCTGGTCGCGCGCACCCAGCGCGTGATCGCCGGGCGCGTCGCGGCGGGCGAGCCGGCCGGCCGCTTCGTCCTGACGTACGGCGACGACCTGCCCGAGATGTGGCTCGACCAGGACAAGATCGACCAGGTGCTGTCGAACCTCGTCGAAAACGCGCTGCGCCACGGACGCGGTACGGTGACGATAGACATCGAATCCGTCGGCTGGGGAGTTGCCGTGAGCGTGCGAGACCAGGGCGAGGGCATCGCGCCCGAGCTGGCTCCGCGCGTGTTCCGGCAGTTCTGGCGCGGCAACAGCCGCCGCAGGGGCGGCACCGGGCTGGGCCTGTTCATCGTGAAGGGCCTGGTCGAGGCGCACGGCGGCACGATCACCGTGCAGCGTGCCCCCGGGGGCGGCGCCGAGTTTCGATTTACCGTGCCCACCGGCACCCCCGACTTCGCCACTGTGTAGTGCGTGCACGCAGCTGGCCTGATCGGCCCGGTGGGCTCCCCGGCCAGCACGGCACCCTGCGCCCCCTGAGGCTTCTCGCGTCCGCGAGTCCCTCCGCGCGGATCGCGGCTCCCGCCCGCGGTCCCGGCGGCGCGGTGAAGGTTTTCCACAGCCGCCCACGGTGCGGCGCAGTCCCTTCGGCGTGACCCGGCTAGACTCGGGTCCGCTCAAGCCCTGGATACGGAGCTAAGTCTTGACTGACTACGACCCCGTCGAGGTGACACCGTTGCATGCCGACGAGCTGTCCCGCATGGAGGCCGACGCCCTCGCGGCGATCAAGGTGGCCGACAGCCTCGACGCACTGAAGCAGGTACGGCTCGCGCACGCGGGAGACCGTTCGCCCATCGCCCTGGCCAACCGCGAGATCGGCGCCCTGCCGCCCGCCGCGCGCGCCGAGGCCGGCAAGCGCATCGGCGGCGCGCGCAAGGCGATCAACGAGGCGCTCGCGGCCCGCCAGGCCGAGCTCGAGGCCGAGCGCGACGCCCGCGTGCTGGTCGAAGAGGCCGTCGACGTGACGCTGCCCTGGGACCGCCACCCGCAGGGCGCCCGCCATCCCCTCACCACGCTGCAGGAGCGCATCGCCGACTGCTTCGTCGCGATGGGCTACGAGGTGGCCGAGGGTCCCGAGCTCGAGGGCGAGTGGTTCAACTTCGACGCGCTCAACATCGCCACCGACCACCCGGCCCGCTCCGACCACGACACCTTCTTCGTGGAGTCGACCGACTCGGGCAAGGTCCTGCGCACCCAGACCTCCCCGGTGCAGATCCGCGCCCTGCTGGCGCGCGGCGTGCCGTGCTACGTCATCTCCCCGGGCAAGGTGTTCCGCACCGACGAGCTCGACGCCACCCACACCCCCGTCTTCCACCAGGTCGAGGGCCTGGCCGTCGACGAGGGCCTGACGATGGCCCACCTGAAGGGCACGCTCGACCGCTTCGCCGAGGTCATGTTCGGCGAGGGCATCACCACGCGCTTCCGGCCCAACTACTTCCCCTTCACCGAGCCGTCGGCGGAGATGGACCTGAAGTGCTTCGTCTGCCGAGGCGCCTCCGCGCTGCCGGGCAACCCTCCCTGCCGCACCTGCAAGTCCGAGGGCTGGATCGAGTGGGGCGGCTGCGGCATGGTCAACCCGCGGGTGCTCATCGCCTGCGGCGTCGACCCCAAGCGCTACTCCGGCTTCGCCTTCGGCATGGGCATCGAGCGCACGCTCATGTTCCGCCACAACGCCGAAGACATGCGTGACATGGTCGAAGGCGACATCCGCTTCACCCTCCCGTTCGGATCGGAGATCTGATGAAGGTCCCTCTTTCCTGGCTGCGGGAGTTCGTCGACCTCCCCGCCGTCAACGCGCACGAGCTGGCCGACAGGCTCACCCAGGCGGGGCTGAAGCTCGAGGGCATCACCTCCCACGGCGACGACGTCAAGAACGTCGTGGTCGGCAAGGTGCTGACCATCGAGGAGCTGACCGGCTTCAAGAAGCCCATCCGCCACTGCATCGTCGAGGTGGGCGAGGCCGAGCCGCGCCAGATCGTCTGCGGCGCCACCAACTTCGCCGAGGGCGACATCGTCGCGGTCGTGCTGCCCGGCGGCGTGCTGCCCGGTGGCTTCGAGGTGGGCGCGCGCAAGACCTACGGCCGCCTGTCCGAGGGCATGATCTGCTCCGAGCGCGAGCTGGGCCTGGGCGACGACCACAACGGCATCATGGTCCTGCCCGCCGACACCCCGATCGGCACCGACGTCGTCGAGCTGCTGGGGCTGCGCGACGAGGTCATCGAGCTCGAGATCACCCCCGACCTCGGCTACTCCCTGTCGATCCGCGGCGTCGCCCGCGAGGCCGCCACCGCCTTCGGCGTGCCGTTCAACGACCCCGCCCTGCGCGAGGTGCCCGCCACCGGCGAGCCGTCCTACCCCGCCTCGATCGGCGACGACACGGTGTGCGACCGGTTCGTGCTGCGCGAGGTCAGCGGCTTCAACCCCGCGACGCCCAGCCCGCAGTGGATGCGCACCCGGCTCATCCGCGCCGGCATGCGCCCGGTCTCGCTGGCCGTCGACATCACCAACTACCTGATGCTCGAGCTCGGCCAGCCGCTGCACGCCTTCGACCGCACGAAGCTGTCCGGCGAGATCGTCGTACGGCGCGCGCGGGCGGGCGAGACGCTGGAGACCCTCGACCACGTCGTGCGCGCCCTCGACCCGGGCGACATCCTCATCACCGACGGCTCCGGGCCGATCTCGCTGGCCGGCACCATGGGCGGCCTCAACACCGAGATCAGCGACGAGTCGGCCGACATCGTCATCGAGGCGGCCCACTTCTCGGCCTCCGCCACCGCCCGCACCTCGCGCAAGCACGGCCTGGTCTCCGAGGCGTCCAAGCGCTTCGAGCGCGGCGTCGACCGCGAGCTGCCGCTGGTGGCCTCGTGGCGGGCCGTGCAGCTCCTGGCCGAGCTGGGGGGCGCGCAGATCCGGCCGGGCGTCACCCACGCCGAGGTCGACGTCGAGCCGCAGCGCATCGCCATCCCGACCGGGCACCCGGGCGCCGTCGCCGGCGTGCCGTACGACCGCGAGACCGTCATCACCCGCCTGCAGCAGGTCGGCTGCGTCGTCGAGGAGGGCGACACGCCCGCCGCCCGGCGCGGCGGCGTCGACCCGACCGGGGTGGTCTCCGGCGGCGACATCGACCTGTCGGTGTCCGGCGACGACATGATCACGGTCACGCCGCCGTCGTGGCGTCCCGACCTGACCGACCCCAACGACCTGGCCGAAGAGGTCATCCGGCTCGAGGGATACGCCAACCTGCCCTCGATCCTGCCCAAGGCTCCCGCGGGCGCCGGGCTCACCGAGCTCCAGCGGCTGCGCCGCCGGATCGGCCGCTCGCTGGCCGCGGCCGGCTACGTCGAGGTGCTCTCCTACCCGTTCATGGGCGAGCGCGACCTCGACAACCTCCTGCTGCCCGCCGGCGACGGCCGCCGCGTGGCCACCCGCCTGGCCAACCCGCTGTCGGAGGACGAGCCGCTGATGCGGACCACCCTCCTGCCCGGGCTGCTCAAGACGCTGGTGCGCAACGTGGGCCGCGGCTTCAACGACGTGGCGCTGTTCGAGACCGGCCTGGTCTACCGGCCCGTCGCCGACGCCCCGGCGCAGGCCCCCGTGCTGCGCGTCGACCGCCGCCCCTCCGACGAGGAGCTGGCCGGCGTCGCCTCGGCGCTGCCGCCCCAGCCGCAGCGTATCGCCGCGGTCCTCGCCGGAGAGTTCGAGCGTTCCGGCTGGTGGGGCAAGGGCCGCCAGGCCACCTGGGCCGACGCCGTCGAGGTCGCCCGCACCGTCGCCCGCGAGGCCGGCGTGACGCTCGGCGTCGTCGCCGACCAGCACGAGCCCTGGCACCCCGGCCGCTGCGCCGCGCTCTACGTCGGCGACACCCTCGTCGGCCACGCCGGCGAGCTGCACCCGCGCGTGGTCGAGGCCTACGGCCTGCCCGCCCGCACGTGCGCGGTCGAGCTGGAGCTCACCCGCTTCGAGCCGCACCTGCCCGGTCCCGCGCAGGCGCCCGCCGTGTCGGCCTACCCGGTCGCCACGCAGGACGTCGCGCTTATCGTGCCCGACTTCACGCCGGTCGCTGACGTGGAGGCCGCGCTGCGCGACGGGGCGGGCGAGCTGCTGGAGTCGATCCGGCTGTTCGACGTCTACGGCGGGGAGCAAGTGGGGGCGGGCAACAAGTCGCTGGCCTACACCCTGCGCTTCCGCGCCGCCGACCGCACCCTCACGGTCGAGGAGACCACCGCGGCCCGCGACGCCGCCGTCGCCGTGGCGGCGGACCGCGTCGGGGCGCGCCTACGGGGGGCGTAGCCGACGCGCAGGGCGGGCGCCTGGGCCGACGCCCCGCCGCGCCCCGCACGAGGCCGCTCGGGGCTGACGCCTCGACGGCCCCTGCACGGCCGCTCGGGGCCCGGGGCACGTTCCCCCGGGCCTTCGGCATGTCAGGGGCCCAGGGCCCTCGGTGTGTCAGGGGCCCGGCCTTCGGCATGTCAGTGCCCCGGCCCACGGCATGTCGGGGCCTGGGTGCCTTGCGCTGTGTTCACGCATGGTGAAGTGCCGTCGACTTACGCGTCGTCACCCACCACAGTGGAGGTCATGCGCATAGCCGTCCTCTCCGACATTCACGGTGTCCTGCCCGCCCTCGAAGCCGTCCTCGGCGAGCCGGACGTGCGTGCGGCCGACAGGATCGTGCTGACCGGCGACATCGCGGCGGGCCCGATGCCGGTGGAGACCCTCGACCTGCTGGTGAGCCTGGGCGAGCGGGTGGTGTGGGTGCACGGCAACGCCGACCGCGAGGTCGTCGAGGTCGCCGGCGGCAAGCAGTGCGACTACGCGATCTCGCGGTTCGCGGGCGAGCAGCTCAGGCCCGACCAGGTCGAGCTGCTGGGCACGCTGCCGATGACCCACGCCGTCGAACTGGGCGGGCTCGGGCGCACCGTCTTCTTCCACGGGACGCCGCGCAAGGACGACGAGGTGATCCTCGTCGACAGCACCTACGAGCGGTGGGCGGAGGTGCTCGGCGACCTGGAGGCCGACACGCTCGTGATGGGCAACACGCACATGCCGTTCGTCCGCCTCGTCGATCGCCGGGTGGCGGTCAATCCCGGTTCCGTCGGCATGCCGTACGGCACGGCAGGGGCGCACTGGGCGCTGCTCGACGGGGAGAGCGGCGGGGTGACGCTGCGCCGTACTCCGCTGGACGCCGAGGCGGTGGGGGACCGGCTGATCGCCGAGTCGCGGTTCGAGGGCATCGTGGCGTGGGTGGGGGAGTACATCAGGGAGAACTACTCCGACCGGCTGGCCGTGGAGGCGATGGGGCGGCGGGAGGGCCGATAATCGGGGGATGAGGCATCTGCTGGTGTTCGGCGACCGCGACGAGGCGGAAGAGGCCGCCGAGACGGTCGGGGAATGGCATCCGGAGCTGGGGGTTCCGGCGGTCGTGCGGGAGACGCTGGCGGGCGAGGACGACGCCGAGGACGCGCAGTGGGTCGTGGTGCTGGAGGACCCCGAGGCGTCGTTGACGGGGGAGCAGCTGGCACGGATCGACGCGTTGCTCGACGAAGCCGAGGGGTGGCGGGAAGCGGGCTGAACGGCCGTGGCCCAGGGCCGGTGGCTCCGGGGGAACGGCGCCGGCGGGTGTGTCAGGCCTTGACGGTCTGGGCGGCGGTGCGGCGGGCCTTCTCGCGCAGCGCGTGCTCGTCCGTCCTGGCGTCGTAGGTGCGGAAGGTGGGCAGCTTGGCCGCGAGCGCGACCACGGCCAGCACGCACAGCGCGCCCCCCGCCCCCAGCGACACGCGCCACCCGCCCAGCGACGAGGCCATGAAGCCCGCGCGGGCGTTGCCGAGCATCGGCCCCGTCATGTACGACAGCAGCTCGATCCCCGCCAGCCGCCCCCGCAGCTCGTTGGGGATGGTCTGGTTCCAGATGGTCGCCCGGAAGATGCCGCTGATCATGTCGGCGGCGCCCGCGAGGGCCAGGCAGGCCAGCAGCAGCCACAGCGACGGCATCAGCGCGGCGAGCACGACGGCGACGCCCCACACGGTGGCGGCGATGATGACGCCGAGGCCGTGGCGGTGCACGCGGCCGGTCCAGCCGGAGGTGACCGAGGCGATGAGGGAGCCGACGGCGCTGGCGGACATGAGCAGGCCGGTGGTCTGCGGTCCGCCGAAGTGGTCGGCGATGAAGGGGTAGAGCGCGGTCGAGAAGGCGAAGATCATCGCGGCGATGTCGACGAGGTAGGTGCCCATCAGGTCCTTGCGGCCGACGGCGTAGCGCACGCCCTCGATCATCGTCTTGATGGAGGCGGGCGCGGTGTCCTCGGCCGGCGGGCGGGCGCGGATCATCCACAGCAGCGCCAGCGAGATCAGGTAGGTCGCGATGTTGACGGCGTAGGCGGTGGCCGCGCCGTACACGGCGAAGATGACCCCGGCCAGGGCGGGGGAGACGATCGCGCCGAGGTTCCAGCGGAAGCTGCTGATGGCGGCCGCGGCGGCGAGTTGGTCGTGCGGCACGACCTGGGGCATCAATGATTCGAGGCTGGGCCGCTGGAGGCTGCCGAGGCCCGCGGTGATGGCGCCCATGGTGTACAGGACCCAGATCTGGGGGTCGGGCAGCAGCGCGTTGACCAGCAAAGCGCCGATCGACACCATGAGGCCGACCTCGGTCCACAGGACGATCGTGCGGCGGTCGAGGGCGTCGGCGATGGCGCCGCCCCACAGGCCGCACACCACCATCGGCACGAACTCGGCCAGCGCCATGAGGCCCACCGCGATGTAGTCGCCGGTGAGGTCCTTCATCTGCAGCGGCAGCACGATCATCGACAGGAACGAGCCGAACATGCCGATGAGCCCGGAGCCGAAGAGCAGCCGGAAGTCGCGCGAGGAGCGCAGCGGACTGAGGTCCATGCGCAGATGCGAAAGCAGCTTCTTCAAAGTTCCAGACACGAGGTTCGATTGTGGGCCAAAGCCCAGATAGGCGGCAAATCGTTTTACGCCCTACGACCAGCGCTCGGCACGGTTAGTGTCACATCCGACACGAGGAGTGATTGATGAGTTTGCTGTCACGCGCGGTCGAGCTGAAGCCGGAGCTGATCCACTATGCCACCTCGGGGCGTTTCGCCACCGAGCTGGGCAAGGTGCTCGACCGTTTCTTCGCCGACGGGCCGCCCGCCGACGAGGCGGCCGCCTTCCTTCCGGTCGACTACTTCGCCCTGCAGCACCCGCTGCCCGGCGGCGACACGGTCGTCGACCGGTTCGTGGCCGAGCACGACGGCCTCGACGAGGCCGACAGGGCGATGCTGCTGGGCTGGAAGGACGTCGTGGAGGGCATCTTCGAGGTCACGAAGGTCGAGGCCAGGGCGGTCACGCTGTTCAACCTGGTCGACGAGCTGACGTACCGGGCCTTCTCGAACCTGGGCAAGGGCGCCTTCGACAGCCTGCGGGAGGGCATGTTCGTCGTGGCCAGGCTGGTCCCGCTCCGCCAGGACTGGCTGATCAGCGCGACGCCCGCCGTACACGGGCCGGAGAGCGGGCCCGAGCTCAAGGCGGCGGCGGCCCACGCGGCGATGGCCAACCCGGCGCTGGTCTTCCGCAACCCCGAGGCGCTGGCCAGGGCCCGGGAGCTGCAGGTGGAGCAGCGCCGGTGCTTCGTCTCCTACTTCGGCGCCGACCTGTTCGTCGTGCACGGCTCGGAGGTGGCCGAGCGGCTGCGGGGCTACCTGGTCTACCAGGCCGAACGGCTGGGCGGGCAGCCTCCGGGCGAGGTGCCGCTTCCGGCGCACGTCACGGGGGCGGCGTCGGTGGCGCTGATCTTCGACGAGGCCGATGGGCTGGCCTACTACGCCGACTTCGGGATCCTGGAGGAGATCTTCGCCGATCCCCGGCTGCTGATGAAGCCGCGCTACCGGGAGGTGCTCTCCGGCTATCTGCGCGGCGACGCGGTCTCGCCGGTGCCGTTGCGGCGCCTGGCCGAGCGCGATCCCGACAAGGCGAGCGCGGTCTTCGCCCGGCTGCTCAACCGCAAGGGCTTCCAGTGGGAGCGCAGCGGGGAGGCGCTGCTGCGCTCGCACAAGCCCGGCTATTTCGCCGCCCCGCGCCTGCCGTCGGTGACGCCGATGACCGCGGTCATCGCCGAGCACGTGGCCGCCTAGATCTCGACCAGCACACCTGGAGGAGCCGAAGGCCGCCGGAGGGGTGTCCCGAGTACTCTTCCGGCGGCTTCGGCTGCTCCCAGTCAAACCGCTTTGTCTGAATAAAGCGTGATAACTGGCTCAGGAATTGCCCAGGACTTCCCTGCGCAGGTGAGTCTTGAGGATCTTCCCGCCCGGGTTGCGCGGCAGCTCGTCGGAGCGGAACCAGTAGTGCACAGGGATCTTGAACTTGGCGATCCGCGAGGCCAGGAACTCCCGCAGCTCCTCCGGTGTCGCCGAGCTCCCGGCGGCGGGCCGGATGACCGCCCCGACCTCCTCGCCGAGCTCGTCGTGGGGCACGCCGATGACGGCCACGTCGTCGACGGCCGGGTGCTCGAACAGCGCGGCCTCGACCTCGGCGCAGTAGACGTTCTCGCCGCCCCTGATGACCATGTCCTTGGCCCGGTCCACGATGTAGACGAAACCGTCCTCGTCGACGCGCGCCAGGTCGCCGGTGTGCAGCCAGCCCTCGACGAAGGTCTGCGCGGTCGCCTCGGGCTTGTTCCAGTAGCCCATGATGACGTTCGGCCCGCGCACGCACAGCTCGCCGACCTCGCCGACCGGCAGCTCGTCGCCGAGCGGCCCGACGATGCGCACGTCGACGACGGCGCTGGGCAGGCCGATGCTGTCGGGCCTGGCCTGGTAGTCGGGCCCGCCGTTGCCGATGGCCAGCGCCGTGGTCTCGGTCATGCCGTAGCCGTTGGAGGCCGCGCGCTGCGGCAGGTTGTCGTTGATGCGTTCCAGCAGCTTGGGCGGGGCGGGCGCGCCGCCGTACCCGAGGGTGGTCAGCGACGACAGGTCGTACTTGGTCAGGTCCGGATGCGACATCAGCTGCCAGGCGTTGGTCGGCACGCCGATCATCGTGGTGACCTTCTCGCGCTCGATGGCCTGCAGCGCCTTCTCCGGGTCCCACTTGTACATGAGCACCACGGCGCCGCCGGTGAACATGGTGGTGGTCAGCGCCGAGAAGCAGCCGGTGACGTGGAAGAGCGGCACGGTCAGCAGCGTGATGCGCTTGGCGCCCGCGGCGGCGCCGGGGTCCTTGCCCGCCAGGGCGACCGCGCGCATGAGCCCGTAGGCCACGGTCATCGGCGACTGTCCGAGGTTGCGGTGGCTGCCCAGCGCGCCCTTGGGGTGGCCGGTGGTGCCGGAGGTGTAGAAGATCGTGGCCGGGTCCTGCGCCGTCAGCTCCACCTCGGGGAGGGTCGTCTCCTCCTTGCTGAGCAGCTCGCGCCACTGCTCACCACGGACGACGATCGTCGGGATGCCGGAGTTGGCCATGCGCTGGGCGCGCTCGTCGTCGGCGATGATGACCTTGGCGCCGGAGTCGCTGAGCCCGTAGGCCAGCTCCTGCTCGGTCCACCAGGCGTTCAGGGGTACGGCTATAGCCCCCGCCGCCAGGGTGGCGGAGAACGAGACGACCCACTCGGGATAGTTGCGCATGGCGATGGCCACCCGGTCGCCCTTGGCCACGCCGTACTCCGAGACCAGCCGGTGCGCCAGGGTTGCGGCCTGGCGGTAGTGCTGCTCGTAGGTGATGTGCTCGTCCTCGTAGGCGAGGAAGAGGTTCTCGCCTTGCCAGCGGCTGTTCTCCAGCAAGGTGCGGAAGTGCTGCGGGGCGTGTTTCCAGGTGCGTACGCCGGTGTCGCCGATCTCCTCGATCTCGAAGAGCTGTCCAGGGGCGGTGAGCTGGGCCTCGACCTGGGCGTTCGTGGGGCTCATACTGCGCGACTCCACTCTGTTACGGGGATATTTCACATTACCGACCAGTCGGTACGTCGCGCTAGATCCGCGGTGTTGCATGTCCATGCCCCCCAGTGCATAATCTTCACATCGCAAAACCATGAGTAAAGGTGAATGGATATGCAGTCATGAGGTCCGCAGCGGTCGCGGGGGCGAGCGGCTACGCGGGTGGTGAGCTGCTGCGCCTGCTCCTGACGCATCCCGGGTTCGAGATCGGCGCCCTCACCGCGGCCTCCAGCGCCGGCACCACGCTCGGCGCCCACCAGCCGCATCTGCCGCAGCTGGCCGGCCGGGTCATCCAGGAGACCACCGCCGAGGCACTCGCCGGACACGACGTCGTCTTCCTCGCCCTGCCCCACGGGCACTCGGCCGCGGTCGCCGCCCAGCTCGGCCCCGAGACCGTCGTCGTCGACTGCGGCGCCGACCACCGGCTGGCCGACCCCGCCGCCTGGCAGGAGTTCTACGGCGGCGAGCACGCCGGCACCTGGCCGTACGGCCTGCCCGAGCTCCCCGGCCAGCGGGCGGTGCTCGAGGAGGCCACCAGGATCGCCGTGCCCGGCTGCTACCCCACCTCCGTCACCCTGGCCCTGTTCCCCGCCTTCGCCGCGGGCCTGGCCGGGACGGACGTGATCGTCGTGGCCGCCTCCGGCACCAGCGGCGCGGGCAAGTCGCTCAAGCCGAACCTGCTCGGCAGCGAGGTCATGGGCTCGGTCAGCGCCTACGGCGTCGGCGGCGTGCACCGCCACACCCCCGAGATGGAGCAGAACCTGTCGGCCGTCGCGGGCGAGCGGGTCACCGTCTCCTTCACCCCGACGCTCGTGCCCATGAGCCGGGGCATCCTGGCCACCTGTACGGCTCCCGCCGCGCCCGGCGTCACGCGGCGCTCCCTGCGCGAGGCCTACGAGGTGGCGCTGAAGGACGAGCCGTTCCTGCGGCTGCTGCCCGAGGGCCAGTGGCCCGCCACCGCGATGACCTACGGCGCCAACACAGCAGCCCTCCAGGTCACCCTGGACGAGCGCGTCAACAAGATCGTCGCGGTCATCGCCATCGACAACCTCACCAAGGGCACGGCCGGGGGCGCGATCCAGAGCGTCAACCTCGCCCTCGGCCTGCCAGAAGAACTCGGCCTCCCCATGACTGGAGTCGCTCCGTGAGTGTTACCGCCCCCCTCGGCTTCCGTGCCGCAGGCATCGCCGCTGGAATCAAGGCCAGCGGCGGCCGTGACCTGGCCCTGGTCGTCAACGACGGACCCAGCCGCGCCGCCGCCGGAGTCTTCACCGCCAACCGCGTCAAGGCGGCCCCGGTGCTCTGGTCGCAGCAGGTGCTCGACGGCGGCCGCCTCAAGGCGGTCGTGCTGAACTCCGGCGGCGCCAACGCCTGCACCGGGCCGGAAGGCTTCCAGGACACGCACGCGACCGCCGAGAAGGTCGCCGATGTGCTCCAGGACTCCGCGGGCGAGATCGCGGTCTGCTCCACCGGCCTGATCGGCGAGCGCCTGCCCATGGACGCCCTGCTCGCCGGCGTCGACCAGGCGGCCGCCCAGCTCAGCAAGAACGGCGGCCTGGCCGCCGCCGACGCCATCCGCACCACCGACACCGTCTCGAAGATCTCCTTCAAGCGCGGCGAGGGCGGATACATGGTCGGCGGCATGGCCAAGGGCGCGGGCATGCTCGCCCCGGCGCTGGCCACGATGCTCTGCGTGATCACCACCGACGCCGACCTGACCAGCGAGGAGCTCGACGCGGCCCTGCGCCGCGCCACCTCCCTGACCTTCGACCGCCTCGACGCCGACGGCTGCATGTCGACCAACGACACCGTTCTGCTGCTGGCCAGCGGCGCCGCCGGGGTCAGGCCGGACCTGGAGGAGTTCGGCAGGAAGGTCACCGAGGTCTGCGCCGACCTGGCCAGGCAGTTGCTCGTCGACGCCGAGGGCGCCTCCAAGGCGATCGCCATCGAGGTCATCGGCGCCGCCTCCGAGCAGGACGCGGTCGACGTCGGCCGCACGGTGTCACGCTCCAACCTGCTCAAGTGCGCCATCCACGGCGAGGACCCGAACTGGGGCCGCGTGCTGGCCGCGGTCGGCACCACCGGCGCCGTGTTCGAGGCCGAGCGGCTGAACGTGGCCATCAACGGCATCTGGGTGTGCCGGGGCGGCGGCGTCGGCGACGACCGGTCCAAGGTCGACATGCGCCCGCGCGACGTGACGATCACCATCGACCTGTCGGCGGGACCGCACACCGCCACGATCCACACCACCGACCTGACCGCCGCCTACGTGCACGAGAACTCGGCGTACAGCTCATGACCTCGAAGGCCGAGATCCTGGTCGAGGCGCTGCCCTGGCTCGCGCGTTTCCACGGCGCGACCGTCGTCATCAAGTACGGCGGCAACGCCATGACCGAGGAGTCGCTGCGCGAGCGCTTCGCCGAGGACGTCGTGTTCCTGCGCTACGCCGGGCTCAAGCCCGTCGTCGTGCACGGCGGCGGCCCGCAGATCAGCGCCCAGCTCAAGGTCCAGGGCATCGAGTCGCACTTCACCGCGGGCCTGCGCGTGACCACGCCCGAGGCCATGAACGTCGTGCGCATGGTCCTCACCGGCCAGGTCAACCGCGAGGTGGTCGGCCTGGTCAACCGGCACGGGCCGTTCGCCGTCGGCATGTCGGGCGAGGACGCGCGGCTGTTCACCGCGGAGAAGAAGTACGCGGTCGTGGAGGGCGAGCAGGTCGACATCGGCCAGGTCGGCGAGATCGTCAAGGTCGACCCCGGCGCGGTGCGCGCCCTGCTCGACGACGGACGCATCCCGGTGATCTCCAGCGTCGCCGTGGGCGACGACGGAGAAATCTACAATGTGAATGCCGACACCGCGGCCGCCGCGCTGGCCGTCGCCCTCCAGGCCCAGAAGCTCATCGTCCTCACCGACGTGAAGGGCCTGTACGCCCGCTGGCCCGACGAGAGCTCCCTCATCAAGCAGCTGAAGGCCGCCGAGCTCGAGACCTTGCTCCCCAGCCTGGAGAGCGGCATGGTGCCCAAGATGGAGGCCTGCCTCACCGCCGTCCAGGGCGGCGTGCCCCAGGCGCACGTCCTCGACGGCCGCGAGCCCCACGCCCTGCTGCTCGAGATCTTCACCGACCAAGGAACCGGAACCATGGTGATGCCCTCATGACGTTGTTCGAGCGGTTCGAAGCCGCCTTCATGCCCAACTACGGGGTGCCGCCCGTGGCGCTGGCCCGCGGCGAGGGCTGCACGGTCTGGGACGTGGAGGGCGCCGCCTACCTCGACCTGATCGGCGGCATCGCCACCAGTTCCCTCGGTCACGCCCACCCGGCGCTGGTCGAGGCGGTCTCCAGGCAGGTCGCCACGATCGCCCACACCTCCAACCTGTTCCTGCACGAGCCGGAGGTCCTGCTCGCCGAGAAGCTCCGCAGTCTTCTCGGCAGCGACACCGCTCGCGTCTTCCTCGCCAACTCCGGCACCGAGGCCAACGAGGCCGCCTACAAGCTGTGCGTCAAGTACGGCAAGCAGACCGGGCGCTCCTACTTCGTCGCCACCGAGAACGGCTTCCACGGCCGCACCATCGGCGCGCTCAGCCTGACCGGCAAGCCCGCGATCCGCGACCAGTTCGGCCCCTTCCCCGTCGACGTGCGCTTCGTGCCCTACGGCGACGCCGACGCGCTCAAGCAGGCCGTCACCGAGGACTGCATCGCGCTGTTCCTGGAGCCCACGCAGGGCGAGGCAGGCGTGGTGCCGCCGCCCGACGGCTACTTCCAGCAGGCACGCGAGATCACCGAGGCCGCCGGGGCCCTGCTCGTCGCCGACGAGATCCAGTCGGCGATCGGCAGGACCGGTCACTGGTTCGCCCACCAGGTCGAGGGCGCCACGCCCGACATCCTGACCCTGGCCAAGGGCCTGGGCGGCGGCCTGCCGATCGGCGCGTGCGTCAGCTTCGGCAAGGTCGTGTTCGACAAGGGCGAGCACGGCTCGACCTTCGGCGGCAACCCGGTCTCCTGCGCCGCGGCGCTCGCGGTCCTGGACACCGTGGACCTCGCCCACGTCGAGCGGGTCGCCGCCGGTTTCCGCGCGGGGCTGGAAGGCGTCTCGCACCCGCTGCTCAAGGGGGTGCGCGGGCGGGGGCTGTGGCTCGCGCTGGTGCTGAACGAGGACAGGTCGGCCGGCGTCCAGGCGGCCGCGGCCAAGGCGGGCTTCCTGGTCAACGCCCTGCAGCCCGACGCCGTACGGCTCGCGCCGCCGCTGGTGATCAGCGCGGAAGAGCTCCAGACGTTCGTCGACGCCCTCCCGGAGGTTCTCGACCATGCCTAGGCACTTCCTGCGCGACGACGACCTGAGCGCTGCCGAGCAGCTCGAGGTGCTGGAGCTGGCCGCGGCGATGAAGCAGGACCAGTACGGCTACCGCCCCCTGGAGGGGCCCAAGACCGTCGCGGTGCTGTTCGACAAGCCCTCGGCGCGCACCCGGGTGAGCTTCCACGTCGGCATCGGCGAGCTCGGCGGCCAGCCGCTCGTCATCGACAACGTCTCGGTGCTGATGGGCCGCGGCGAGCCCACCGAGGACATCGCGCGCGTGCTCGACCGCCAGGTCGCCGCGATCGTGTGGCGCACCTTCGAGCAGGCCAACCTCGAAGCCATGGCCGCCGCCTCGCAGGTGCCCGTCGTCAACGCGCTCACCGACGACTTCCACCCGTGCCAGATCCTGGCCGACCTGCAGACCGTGCGCGAGCGGTTCGGCCGGACCGAGGGGCTGACGCTGGCCTACTTCGGCGACGGCGCCAACAACATGGCCAACTCCTACCTCCTGGGCGGGGCCCTTGCCGGGATGGAGGTGCGTATTTGCGCTCCTGAGGGCTACCATCCAGCTTTTCCCGGGCATATTTTCACTGATCCGGCAGAAGCGGCAAAGGGGGCACACGTGATCGCCACGGACACGTGGGTGTCCATGGGGCAGTCCGACAAGGAGGCCAGGGTCGCGGCGCTGATGCCGTACCAGGTCAACGACGACTTGCTCCAGCACGCCGCCGCCGACGCTATCGTGCTGCACTGCCTGCCCGCCTACCGCGGCTACGAGATCACCGGCGAGGTGCTCGAGGGCCCGCGCAGCGTGGTGTGGGACCAGGCGGAGAACCGTTTGCACGCCCAGAAGGCGCTACTTCACTGGTTGGTGACCCGACAATGATTCCGGCGACCAAAGCCGCTCGCCACGCGAAGATCACCGAGCTGCTCACCAAGCACACCGTCCGCTCCCAGCCGGAGCTGGCCAAACTGCTGGCGGAGGAAGGAGTCGAGGTCACCCAGGCGACGTTGTCGCGCGACCTCGACGAGCTCGGCGCGCTCAAGCTGCGCGCCGACGACGGCTCGCAGATCTACGCGCTGCCCGGCGAGGGCGGCGGTCGCATCCCGCTGGCCAGAGTCGGCATGGCCGAGGCCCCCGCGGCCCGGCTGAGCCGGCTGGCGGAGGAACTGCTCGTCTCCGCCGAGGCCAGCGCCAACCTGGTGATCGTCCGCACGCCGCCGGGCGCCGCGCAGTTCCTGGCCTCGGCGATCGACCACGCGGACTGGAAATCGATCCTCGGCACCGTCGCGGGTGACGACACCATCCTGGTGATCAGCCGCGACGCGCTGGGAGGCGACGAGGTGGCGCGTGCGCTGCTGAAGATCGCTGAAAGAACACATTAGGATTCTGTGACTATGAGTAAGGATGCCAAGCCGATGCGGCTGTGGGGCGGCAGGTTCGAGAGCGGACCGGCCGACGCGCTGGCTCGGCTGTCGGTGAGTGTGCACTTCGACTGGCGGCTGGTGCCGTACGACCTGGCGGCCTCGCGCGCCCACGCGCGGGTGCTCAACCGGGCTGGCCTGCTGACCGACGACGAGCTCGCGCGCATGCTGGGCGCGATCGACGACCTGGAGGCCGCCTGCAAGTCGGGTGAGTTCCGCCCCACGGTCGCCGACGAGGACGTGCACACCGCGCTGGAGCGCGGGCTGCTGGAGCGGCTCGGCTCGCTCGGCGGCAAGCTGCGCGCCGGGCGCTCGCGCAACGACCAGATCGCCACCGACCTGCGCCTGTACCTCCGCGACCACGTGCGGCTCATCGTCTCGCGCCTGGTGGAGCTGGAGACCGCACTCATGGAGCAGGCCGCCGCCCACGCCGAGACCCCCGCGCCCGGCATGACGCATTTGCAGCACGCCCAGCCGGTCTCCTTCGGCCACCAGCTGCTGGCCCACGTGCACGCCTTCGCCCGCGACATCGACCGGCTGCGCGACTGGGACCGGCGCGCCGCCGTCTCCCCGCTGGGCTCCGGCGCGCTGGCCGGCTCGTCGCTGCCGCTCGACCCGGTCGCCGTCGCCGAGGAGCTCGGCTTCTCCAGCGCCGCGCCGAACTCCATGGACGCCGTCGCCGACCGCGACTTCGCCGCCGAGTTCCTCTTCGACGCCGCGATGGTCGGCGTGCACCTGTCGCGGCTGGGCGAGGAGATCGTCCTGTGGGCCTCGCAGGAGTTCCGCTGGATCGAGATGGACGACGCCTACTCCACCGGCTCGTCGATCATGCCGCAGAAGAAGAACCCCGACGTCGCCGAGCTGGCGCGCGGCAAGTCCGGGCGCCTCATCGGCAACCTGATGACGCTGCTGACCACGCTGAAGGGCCTGCCCCTCACCTACAACCGCGACCTGCAGGAGGACAAGGAGCCGGTCTTCGACTCCATCGACACCCTGCTCCTGGTGCTGCCCGCCATGGCCGGGCTGGTGGCGACCATGCGGGTCAACGTCGACAAGCTGGCCTCGACCGCCTCCGACGGCTTCGCGCTGGCCACCGACCTGGCCGAGCTGCTCGTACGGCGGGGCGTGCCCTTCCGCGAGGCGCACGAGGCGGTCGGCCACCTGGTCGTCTACTGCCAGGTCAACGACGTCGACCTGCACGAGCTGTCCGACGACGAGATGCTCAAGGTCTCGCCGCACCTGACCGCCGACGTGCGCGACGTGCTCGACGTGGCGGGCGCCATGGCGGCGCGCAAGGCCTTCGGCGGCACCGCGCCCGACCGCGTCCGCGACCAGCTCGCCTCCCTGCGCGAGACGGTCGACGACCAGGCCGCCTGGGCCTCGGGCTCCTGAACGCCGCCTTCGGCGAGAGGGTGCCGCGCTCGTTCTTCGACCGGCACCCCTCGCTCGTCGCGCCCGGCCTGCTCGGCAAGGTCGTGGTCCACGGCGGGGTCGCGCTGCGGCTCACCGAGGTCGAGGCGTACGGCGGGCCCGGCGAGGATCCCGCGGCGCACACCTACCGGGGGATGACGCCGCGCAACGCGGTGATGTTCGGGCCGCCCGGGCACCTGTACGTCTACTTCACCTACGGCATGCACTTCTGCGCCAACCTCGTCTGCCTCGGCGAGGGACACGGCTCGGCCGTGCTGCTGCGCGGCGGCGAGATCGTCGCGGGGATCGATACGGCGCGGGCCCGGCGCGGGGCGGTCAAGCCGGTTCCCGACCGCGACCTGGCGCGCGGACCGGCCCGGCTGGCGGTCGCGATGGGTTTCTCGCGGCCGGAGAACGGGATCGACATGATCGGCTCGGTGTACGACGGCGCCGTGCCCGAGAGGGTGTCGGCGGGGCCGCGCACCGGCATCTCCACGGCGATGGAGGTGCCCTGGAGGTTCTGGATCGACGGCGACCCGACCGTCTCGCCGTACCGCAGGCACGTGCCGCGGCGACGTCAGCCGGGTCCGGCGGGGCGACCTCAGGCCTGACGGAGGCGGCGCAGCTCCGCGGCCACCTCGGTGGGGGAGGCGCCCAGATCGTTGCGGCTGAAGATGTGCAGGTTGTCGCCGGTGTCGATCTCCAGGATCTCGCTGCGCAAGCCGTACCGCCTGCTGATGTCGACCTTGATGTCCTCGATCTGCGACCACGGGACGTGGCGGCGGCCGGCGTAGCCGTGGACGACGGTGATGCCGGACTCGTCGGTGGCCAGCCGTACCGGGGCCAGGACGTCGCGCAACGCCATCGCGCCCAGCAGCAGCGTGGCGGGGACGGCCAGGATGACGCCGCGGGTGTCGTCCTGGAGGAACCAGTAGACGCCGAGCGCCAGGCAGGCCAGCGCGGCGCCGGCTTTGGCGAAGATCGGCTCACGGCGTACCCTCCACATGGACACCGAGGTTATCCGAGTGGCGTGGACCTGAGATGATCAGGCAGGCTATACGTGCAAACCATCTACTCAGGAAGCCAAATCGTGACCGACATCCTGGATGACCTCGCCTGGCGCGGCCTGATCGCGCAGTCCACCGACATCGACGCCCTGCGCGCGTCGCTGGCGAAGGGTCCGATCACGGCCTATTGCGGCTTCGACCCCACCGCGCCCTCGCTCCACGTCGGCAACCTCGTCCCGCTGTTCACGCTGGCCCGCATCCAGCAGGCCGGACACCGCGCGATCGGCCTGGTGGGCGGCGCCACCGGACTGATCGGCGACCCGGGCGGCCGCAACACCGAGCGCGCGCTCAACCCGGTCGAGCTCGTCGCCGAATGGGTCGAGAAGATCCGCGTCCAGGTGAGCCGCTTCCTCGACCTCACCGACGAGGCGCGCGGCGTGATGGTCAGCAACCTCGACTGGACGGCAGGGCTGTCGGCGATCGACTTCCTGCGCGACGTCGGCAAGCACTTCCCCGTCAACCGCATGCTCTCGCGCGAGGCCGTCTCGGCCCGCCTGGCGGGCGAGGGGCTCAGCTACACCGAGTTCAGCTACCAGATCCTGCAGTCCAACGACTACCTGGAGCTGTACCGGCGCTACGGCTGCACCCTGCAGCTCGGCGGCAGCGACCAGTGGGGCAACATCACCGCCGGCGTCGACTTCATCCGCCGCGTCGAGGGCGCCCACGTGCACGCGCTGACGGTGCCGCTGATCACCAAGGCCGACGGCACCAAGTTCGGCAAGACGGCGGGCGGGTCGGTCTGGCTCAACCCGGAGATGACCTCGCCGTACGCCTTCTACCAGTTCTGGCTCAACGCCGACGACCGCGACGTCGTGAAGTTCCTCAAGATCTTCAGCTTCCGGTCCAAGGAGGAGATCGAGGAGCTGGAGAAGTCGGTCGCCGAGCGGCCGTTCGCCCGCGAGGCGCAGCGCGCGCTCGCCGTGGAGTTCACCACGATGCTGCACGGCGCCGACCAGGTCGTGGCCGTCCAGACCGCCGCCAAGGCGCTGTTCGGGCAGGGCGCGCTCCAGGAGCTCGACGCCGCGACGCTCGGCGCCGCGCTGTCGGAGGTGCCGCGCGTGCAGGTGCCCGAGCTGGGCGCCTCGTTCGTCGACCTCATGGCCGACAGCGGGCTCGTGGCGTCGAAGTCGGAGGCCCGCCGCGCCATCAAGGAGGGCGGCGCCTACCTGAACAACGAGAAGGTCACCGACGAGGGCTACATCCCCACCGGCGACGACCTCATCGCCGGGCGCTACCTGGTGCTGCGCCGCGGCAAGAAGTCGATCGGCGGGGTCGAGGTCGGCTAGCCCGTCCAGTCGTCCGGGCCCGGGAGGTTTCCACCTCCCGGGCCCTCTTTCGTGTTACGGACAAAGAGGGCGACCGTGAGGCCGGGGGTGTCGCCCGACTGCCAGGAGTCCTTCATCGTGAAGCCCGCCTCGTCGAGGGAACGCATCCTCGGCAGGGACTGGGCCTTGGTACGGCTGCCGCGCCAGATCGCCCACACCCGGTCACGGCCCTGCAACGCCTCGGCGGTGTCCCGGGCCTCGGGGTAGCCAAAGCCGGTCGCCGCCGGGGCGGACTGCTGGAGCAGGACGTCGTCAGGGAGCGTTCCACGCCTGGCGTAGTAGAGGAAGCCAGCGCGGATCTGGCTCTGGCCGTAGACGAGCGCGTCGCCGGGGGCGGGATCCAGGCGGGAGATCGCCCAGGGGATGTTGTCGAAACGGCCGTTGGGCTCGCGGATGTCGGCGTGCTGGGGGACGGCAGAGGCGGCGGTCGTGACCACGGCCAGGGCGGCGATGGCGGGCGCCTTGGCCAGCTCGCTCAGGGCCAGGGCGGCGGCCAGG
This sequence comes from Nonomuraea sp. NPDC050663, assembly GCF_044456985.1. NCBI lineage: Bacteria > Bacillati > Actinomycetota > Actinomycetes > Streptosporangiales > Streptosporangiaceae > Nonomuraea > Nonomuraea sp. NPDC050663. Next base: position 1,723 of record NZ_JBITGL010000006.1, on the reverse strand, counting down.
GCCAGCGCGGGGGCGGTGACGAAGAGGTAGCGGTCGACGTAGGCGGGGGTGAGGAGGTGGGAGATCGCCAGGAGGAGGGGCGGGGGGAGCAGGAGCCAGGCGAGGATCCAGGGGAGGGGGGCGGGCGGTCCAGCTGTCCGTCCAGCTGTCCGGGCCCCGGCCTCTGCTCTGGCTCGTGCCCCGGCTTGTGCCCCCGCCTCTGACCCGGCTTGTGCTCCCGCCTCTGCCCCGTCCCGTGCCCCCGCTTCTGCTCTGGTTCGTGACTCCGCTCTTGGCCCGGCAAGCGCACCGGCCTGTGCCGTCGGCTGGCTTCCCGCTTGTGTGCCGGGCGCTGTCTCCGGCCGTTCCCGCGCTTGTGCGCCGGGCGCTGTCCCCGGCCGTTCCCCTGCATGTGCGCCGGATGCTGTCTCCGGCCGTTCCCCCGCTCGTTCCTCAGCCTGAGCGTGCGCCACGGCCTGGATCGGTCCTTGAGACGCCGCTGGATGTGGGCTTCGGCGGAGGAGGTGAGGGTGGAGCAGGGCGGTCAGGGCGAGGATGAAGAGGATGAGGCCGGGAAGGGCGGCACCCGCCACCATGTCCGGAAATTTCAGCAGAACGTCGGGCCCGCGCTGCTGGATCCACGAGATCGCGTGGCGTTCGCCGTACCCGAGCAACCCCAGGGCGGCGGCGGGGACGGCGCCGGTGGCCAGCCCGAACAGAACCCGCCTCTCACCCCGCGCGAAGATCAGGTGAGCGGGGAGCGTGAGCACGGCGAACAGGTGGGTGCACGGGATCAGCGCCACGCTCAGGCCGTAGAGCAGCCATGGCCCGCGATCGCGACGGCCGGTCGCGCGATGCAGCGCCCAGAACGAGAAGACCACGGCGGCTGCGGCGAAGGAGTAGGACCGGGCGAAAGCCGCGAAGTAGGAGGTCGTGGGGAGCAGGGCGAAGAGGAGTCCCGCGATCAGGCCGGTCAGCGCGGTGTGGGCGCGGCGGCCGAGGTCGGCGAGGAAGCCGGTGGCGACGGCGATCGCGATCAGTGACGGCAGTCTCAGCCACAGCTCGCTGTGCCCGAACTTCAGCCAGACGTGCATGAAGACGTAGTAGGGCAGGAAGTGCCCGTCGATGTTCTGGGCCAGCGTCCACAGGTCGGGTAGCGAACGACGGGCGGCGCTGAGTGTGGCCAGTTCGTCCCCGTTCAGGGTGGCTGTGGTGAAACCGATCAGCGTGACGACCGTGACGACTGCGACCGGGAGCGGCCAGAGCCGAAGGCGACGCCTCGCGGACTGGAGCACAGGCCTGGTGAGGGTGGGGGTGCTGGTCACCTCTCCTACCATGCATCGTGTTACGTATGATGCGCGTGAGGAAGTATGGGACGTGATCCAAGCGTGATTTGACGTCGCCGCGATCCCGACCTAGTCTTCTCTACGCCCTTGGAGCGAGCCGGGCACCGCTAGGCGGTGGACGGGCCCAGGGCCAACCACCATCACGTCGCGGGAAAACCGTTTGATTCGACAGCGGCGAGATGGCACGGTAAGTTAAGAGGGTTGTCCCGGAAACGGGAGAGTCTTTATTTGTTGTGCCCATGCTCGTTTATGTCAAATCACTGAATTTGACACGAAAAAGCGGGTCTGACAGAATAGAGACACAACGGAACGAAGCGCCCCGGGCTAGTGCAGACGGTGTTCGCGTCCGTTTCTTGAGAACTCAACAGTGTGTTTAAAAGCCAGTGCAAGAGTTATTT